>CATJQX010000001.1 GCA_949742535.1 uncultured Muribaculaceae bacterium
ATTATGGAAGCTCAAAAGCCCAATTCCGCTCCGGCAGTAAAGCCTGGTAGCAACGTACGTGGTATCAAGAACGCATTCTTGGTGATCATCGCCTGCTTCGTAGTGGCAGTTATTCTGTTCCTTTTTGTGTTCGGTCATCCCTCGCATTTCGATGCTGAAGGTTTCGAAGGCGCATCAATGTGGTTCGCAGGTGAGGAATTCGCCAAAGCGCATCCCCAGGATCTTATCGGTACCATCTTTAAAGGCGGTATCATCGTGCCTATCCTTCAGACTCTCTTCCTCACAGTTATCGTTCTCTCTGTAGAGCGCGCTATCGCCCTCAAGAGCGCCAAAGGTACCGGCAGCATCGACAAATTCGTTGCAGCTGTTAAGAAATGCCTCGCAGCAAACGACATCAAGGGTGCTCAGGAACTCTGCAAAAAACAGAAAGGCTCTGTTGCAGCTGTTGTAAGCGCAGCCCTCAACCGCTACGAAGAAATGGATCGCAACACCGTTCTTTCAAAAGAGCAGAAAATCGCTACTCTTCAGAAAGAAGTTGAAGAGGCTACCGCTATCGAGATGCCCTCTCTGCAGCAGAACCTCCCCATCGTTGCAACCCTCACCACTCTCGGTACCCTCGTCGGTCTTCTCGGTACTGTGATCGGTATGATCAAGTCATTCCAGGCTCTTTCCGCATCCGGCGCTCCCGACTCATCAGAGCTGTCTACCGGTATTTCCGAGGCTCTTGTGAACACCGCCTTCGGTATCGCAACCGGTGCTTTCGCGGTTATCTCCTACAACTTCTACACCAACAAGATCGACAACCTCACCTACGCAATCGACGAAATCGGCTTCTCTATCGTACAGTCGTTTGCCGCTACCCACTGATCTCATTTTTCCAACGATAAACAATTTTCATAAATACAATAATCCAAGGAAAATATGGGAAAAGTAAAAATTAAAAGAAAGAGTACCCTCATCGACATGACCGCGATGAGTGACGTAACCGTTCTTTTGCTTACTTTCTTCATG
>CATJQX010000002.1 GCA_949742535.1 uncultured Muribaculaceae bacterium
CTGCAGTTCCTCATCGAGGACGGCATGGAGCAGCGCACCATCGTGAGCGGCATAGCCAAATACTACAATCCTGAGGATCTCGTGGGAAAACAGATCTGTTTCGTCGCCAACTTTGAACCGCGCAAGCTGAAAGGCGTTCTTTCACAGGGCATGATACTCTCGGCACAGAACCCCGACGGATCGCTCGTTGTCATAGGTCCCACAGGAGCTGTGACACCCGGCGCACAAGTAAAATAAGACCGTAACCACATCTCCCGCCATGCAGCAGCAAAAACACTCCTCCCGTCCGCGTATCCTCGTCATATACACCGGTGGCACCATCGGCATGATAGAGGATCCGCAGACACAAACGCTCAGGCCGTTCGACTTCAATCACCTGATCGACAACGTGCCAAAGATCAAAATGCTCGATTACGACATTGAACACATACAGTTCGATCCACCAATTGACTCAAGCAACGTTTCTCCGGCACACTGGCAGCAGATAGCGTCGGAAATAGGACGTCACTACAACCGTTTCGACGGATTTGTGGTGCTGCATGGCACCGACACCATGGCATACACCGCCTCCGCACTA
Organism: uncultured Muribaculaceae bacterium; assembly: GCA_949742535.1. GTDB lineage: Bacteria > Bacteroidota > Bacteroidia > Bacteroidales > Muribaculaceae > UBA7173. Next base: position 578 of record CATJQX010000002.1, read on the forward strand.
TCTTTCATGCTCGAGCATCTGCGGAAACCGGTGATAATCACCGGATCGCAGCTCCCGATCGGAGAAGTGCGCACCGACGGCGAAGAGAACCTGATCACAGCACTGCAGATAGCGGCCGCTATAGATCCCGTCAATGGCGAGCCTATGGTGCAGGAGGTGGCAATACTCTTCGAGAACTACCTCTGGAGAGGAAACCGCTCCACAAAGATGAGCGCCGACAACTTCAACGCCTTCAAAAGCAACAATTATCCGTCGCTCGCCAAAATCGGCCTCTCCATACAGTTCAACAGCGATTCACTCTGGCGCGTACATGACCGCCTCCCGCTCAAAGTACACACCGGCCTCAACACCGACGTAATAATAGTGTATGTACACCCGGGCATGACCGAGCTATCGCTGCGGCAGCAACTTGAGACACCAGGAGTGAAAGGGATCGTGCTGAAGACCTACGGAGCCGGCAACGCACC
>CATJQX010000003.1 GCA_949742535.1 uncultured Muribaculaceae bacterium
GTTATAGTCTGAGGCAAGTCGAAACTTAACTCGTTCTCCGATAATTGAGCTGTCGTTTGTCTCCAATATTACATACCTGACCTCGTCAAAGAAGTCTGTAACCGGAGAAAATGTTTCGACATCAATATTGATTCTTCCACGGGAAGAATCAATATCACTACAAGCTGCACAAAGAATTAAGCAACTTACAATCACCTGAAATGCAATAAATTTCATGATCTCTCAGGATCTTTTATTATAGGATTTAATTGAAAGCATTCGAAAGGTGTACAAGTGCTATTCCCTCCTGATTTACATATAACTTCAGCTTTTACTCTAACATACCCGTCTGCACCTGCATGCAGTACCCCGAATCCAAACAATTCTACGCTACCTTTTATACCTACATAAAAGTAGCACTCGTTTGTCTCTCTGTCGTAAGAACAGTCCCATCCTCCACCATCTTCTCCCTCTGCTTCCGTAAGAGCATCAATATTTGCTAAAACGGCAGGATTTAATGGTTCTGATTTGGTTGTTTGTAGCTCATAGCATAGATAGCCGACTAGACCTACAGAAACAGCCACAATTGAAATTAAAAATTCTCTCATTCCCAAGTTTGATTTTGGATTATTAAAAACATCTCCGATTACTCATATTGTTGTAACAATCGTGATTTCGCCACAAATATAAAAAAAAGGAATCTGGATTTACAAAATTTAAGGTAAAAAAAATAAAAACAGATCGCACAAGCATTGCTACAGTTTAGGAGAATCTTTAATTCGAAAAAGTTTACAAGTATTTGTGAAGAATGATAATCAATAGTCGTTATAAAAGCAGGCAAAGAAAGGCAGCGAAAGTGCACCACAGGGCGTGTAGTGGCACTTTCGCCGCAATTCGGTATCTTCATAATCTATTTCCCCACGACCGTGCCGGTGATGGTTAGGGCATACTCAGGGTCGATATTGCCTACGATCTCGACTGAGCGTTCGAAACTGCCTATCGGCTCTGTTTCACGGAACACTACTCGCATTATCGCCTCGCTGTGGGGAGGGATGGTATCGGAAGA
>CATJQX010000004.1 GCA_949742535.1 uncultured Muribaculaceae bacterium
ACTGCGCAGGGGAATGACAATCATTGAACCTACGTCGGGCAATACAGGTATCGGTCTGGCAATGATTGGTGTCGTCAAAGGTTACGATGTGGAGATTGTAATGTCGGAAAGTGTGTCAGTCGAACGTCGTATAATGATACGGTCATATGGAGCTAAAGTGACCTTGACGCCGCCACAACAAGGCACTGACGGAGCCATCAGACTTGCCAGACAGCTTTGTAGTGAGCGACCGGATAAATATTTCATGCCTGATCAGTTTGGCAATGCATCAAATTATACCGCGCATTATGAGACTACAGCTCTTGAAATATGGACTCAGACAGGCGGAAAGATAGATTATCTGGTGTGTGCGCTCGGCACATCCGGCACCATAATGGGAATATCGCGTTTTCTGAAGGCCTTGAAGCCTGAAATAAAGGTTGTATGCGCTCATCCGGTACGAGGGCATTACATTCAAGGTCTTAAAAATATGGAAGAAGCCATTGTACCTGACATTTATGATCCTGATATAATAGATTTTCAGGAAATGGTGTCAAGTGAGGAGGCTATTGACATGGCAAGGCAGATTATCAGTAAAGAGGGGATATTTGTTGGCATGAGTTCCGGTGCAGCCATGCTGGCCGCAAAAAGGATTGCGAACAGTGCTCCCGAAGGCAGCACGATTGTGGTAGTCTTTCCTGACCGCGCGGATAAATACCTTTCAACAATAATGTTTGATAAATTCCGTAATGATGAGTGAATATCTCTTTGAAGTGTGTGCGGCGGATCTTGAAGATGTCATTGCCGCGATAGATGGCGGTGCTGACCGGGTGGAATTGTGCCGGAATCTGGAGGAAGATGGCCTTACTCCAGATTATGAGACGATAAAAGCGGCTGTCGGACTGGCACGAAATGCGGGGCGTCCATTTAAGGTAATGGTGCTCGTAAGGTCGCGTCCGGGTGGTTTTGTATATACCGACGGTGAAAAAGAATTTATGAAACGCAGTGTCGCCGATATCATCGATCTGGGTGTCGACGGCGTGGTTGTCGGTTCGCTCACACCCGACGGCACGGTTGACACGGAGTGGGTGCGACAGATCGC
>CATJQX010000005.1 GCA_949742535.1 uncultured Muribaculaceae bacterium
AAGTTTCGGCACACAAGAGGTCCCCTCACCAAGCAACAACGCTTTCACGGAATACACTGTAGACCTGCCTGAAGGCACCACACATTTCGCGATCCGTTCATGCGCGAGCGGTTCATACCTGCTTATGGTTGAGGATATCACATTCAAACGTCTTGAAGGATTTGACGGCGAACTACTCGGCTACAATGTGTACCGCAACGGCACAAAGATCACGCCGGAACCTGTTAAGGACGTAGCATTCACCGATAACGATCCCGACCGGGAGATGTGCACATATCATGTATCTGCCATGTATGACAAAGGGGAATCGGAACTTTCCGAGCCGGTAACCCTCACCTTGTCAGGACTTGACACCAACCTCTCTGCCACAATGTCAGTCAAGGTCGACGGCAACGACATCGTAGTTACCGCAGCAGATGAAAAGATTGTGACAGTAAACTCCATCGACGGACGCACAATCCACATCGGTAAAGGCAACTCACGTGTAACCGTACTGCCCGGCATCTACCTCGTCACCATCGGAAACCAGAGTGTGAAAGTAATAGTTCGTTAATCCTTTTTTGGAACCCACATACCTTTAAACCATTCCCGTAAATTGGATGCCAGCAAATTTTAGCACAAAAATTTGTCGGCATCCAATTGTTTTTGTAACTTTGCATTGCTTAAGGGGGGTTCAGCGGTCTTTTTCCGCTACCTCGTCTGGGCGACGGATTGTCTTATGGTGTAATGGTAGCACTGCAGTTTTTGGTTCTGCCTGTCTAGGTTCGAATCCTGGTAAGACAACACAATCAAGGAGTTAAGATCCCCACATCTTAGCTCCTTTTTTGTTGCCCTACACAATCAGCCGGCACACGCCGTAAGCGCCCCACCATAGCCCCCCGTTTTTTATTCCGTGTCGGAATAATAAAGACGTAAAAAGCGTTATTATCTTAAAGGGGAACCTGAACTATAGTTTCAACTTAGCAAAAACTGTAATAAGTAACTGGTCAAAATTATTTTAATGTTTGTTCGAGAAAAATTTTGTGAAGATTTTTCTTGACGAGATCAGGAGTGTAGCGGGCTACATGACTGATGAGGAGAGGAAAAGATTCCAAAATTTTGCCGAAGAAACATTGAAATAATCTGACCGGTAAATAAAATAATTTTG
>CATJQX010000006.1 GCA_949742535.1 uncultured Muribaculaceae bacterium
GGACCAGACGATGTGCTGTCTGAGGGAGACCGTGTGCTGGTGATCACAAACGAGGAAGATGTGGCGAAACTGACAGTGCTTTTCGGCGAGAAAAGCGACCGCGATTGGAATAAGCCCGACATCAACTGGGACTCGCTCGACAAGAACCTCGTGTCGCGCACCATCGCCATAAGCAAGCCGCAGCTCAACGGGCGCCGTCTCGGCTCGATGAAACTTCGCAAACTGTATGCCGTGAATATCTCGCGCGTATCGCGGTCAGGTGTGCGGCTGTTGGCAAGCCCTGACCTGATCCTACAGCTCGGCGACCGGCTGACAATTGTAGGCACCCCCGACGCCATCAACAAGGTAGGTGCCCTGGTGGGCAACTCCGTTACGGATCTCAAAGACCCCAATCTTGCCGCAATCTTCATCGGCATGGTGCTCTCGCTCATCGTAGGATCCATACCCATCACCATCCCCGGCATATCGGTGCCCATCAAGCTCGGCCTGGCAGGAGGGCCTATCGTAGTGGGTATACTCATCGGCCGTTTCGGTCCTCAGTTCCATATGGTAACCTACACCACACGCAGTGCCAACCTCATGCTGCGCGGCATAGGGCTATCGCTTTTCCTTGCCTGTCTGGGCCTTGATGCAGGCGCCCAATTCATCGACACCATAATGCGGGGCGACGGCCTGACATGGATAGGCGCCGGCTTCATCATCACGCTTGTGCCGTCGCTGGCCATGACCATTGTAGCCATGCGGTGGTGGAGCCTCGACTTCGGCACCGCCGCCGGAATGGTGAGCGGAGCCATGGCCAACCCCATGTCAATGACCTATGCCAACGGCATCACGCCCGGCGACAGCGCGCCGGTGGCCTATGCCACCACCTACCCGCTGTCGATGTTCGCCCGTGTGGTAATAGCACAGCTTCTCGTGCTCTGCTTCGTGTGACAGTCGCCTGAGCATACATCGCGCGGAAGTGCGCTTTAGAGGGTATTGTCAAAAGGCTTCTAAAGATTCTTAATGTATGTCAGAGGGGTGAACTCCGCTGACACACCGTCTGTTTTATTGGCGAAACAATATAAAACAAAAACAGACAATATGGAATCAATAATCAACACCCACATCCCTGAATTCAAGGTACAGGCCTATCACAACGGCGAGTTCAAGACCGTAACCGACAAA
>CATJQX010000007.1 GCA_949742535.1 uncultured Muribaculaceae bacterium
GGATGGCGGTTGGCAATCACAAAGTCGAGAAGCTCGGTCACTATCTGCATGTAACGCTCCGCGGCAGCCTCTACGCCGTAGTTTTTGGCATATTGCTGTATGGCCCACACGGCCCATCCGGGTATGTCGGGGAGGTCTATGCCATGTATGGTGCGGGATATATGGCCGTCGCCCATGAAGCGCTTGAGAGCGCCGATGGCGCTTGCCATAATCTCCTCGAAGTCCCCGCGATGGTCAATGGCGATGGTGTTGCCGGGGAGTGACATGAATGTGTTGCGCGCCAGTATGGTGCCCCAGGGGTAGCCCGAAAGCATATACTCATGGTCGTTGCGCTTGTAGTAAAGCTGCTTGGCGGCGTTTTTGAGGCAGTTGAAGAAACTGCTGCGGCAGGTGCGCGAGGCTATCTCGTTCTCGTACATCTTGTGGAGCGAGCGGGTGTTGACTTCCGACAGGCCGGCCGAGAAGATGATGCTCTCCCCTTTCTTTATGTCGACCTGGAAATATCCCGGCACCCAGAGATCCTCGGTGTAGGGTACCCCGCGCTCAAGATCTTTCACATATTCGATATTTTTGTACCAGTTGGGGTCATACACCCACTCGGGCTTGCGTGTCAGCTGCATGTAAAGCGTGGGATAACCCTCATAGAGACAGCAGGCGACACCGTTCTGCACAGGCACGCACTCGGTGTTGAGGCGGTCGTTGGCCATGCACAGGGCATTGCTCTCGCGGAACGCGAGGAAGGGGCGGAACTGTAAAGTCGTAGGGCTGTGTGCTTCGACAAGCGTATATCGGATCAGCAGACGGTTCTCCTTGGAGATGAAGATCTTCTCTTTGGTCAGTACCACCCCGCCGACGCGGTAGGTGGTGCGGGGCACACTGTTGCAGTCGAATTCACGGATATATTTGTGGCCGTTTGGACTGTATACCCCGCCCTGATAGCGGTGCAACCCGAGATTAAATGGAGCTCCATGCTGAATTACCGTTTCATCGAGGGTGGACAACAACACGTGAGGCTTATACTCCTCGTCTCCCACAGGCACCACCAGAAGTCCGTGCTGCTTGCGGGTGTTGCATCCTACGATTGAGGTGCAGTGATAAGCCCCCGCCTGATTCGTGCGCAGCATCTCCTTGGGGAGCGACTGCTCAAGATTTATCATCAGGTTCTTATCAAACTTTAGA
>CATJQX010000008.1 GCA_949742535.1 uncultured Muribaculaceae bacterium
TATGCTTGGATGCGTGTTTCCGGTGGCGGTCAGCATATATCTGCGCCCCCGGGCGAAATGGCTGAAATGGAGCGCTGGGGTGTTTCTGATGCTCTGCGCGTTGCTGCTGCCGGGGGGAATGAGCCGCACTGGATGGATAGCAGCTCTGGCAGGCTCGGCAGTGACGTTGACAGGCATTTTTTGCAAAAAACTCCTTGCGGTAAACCGGAAATATCTGGTCTTGGCAATAGCCGTAGCAGGTGTAGGTTTATGCGCGGCAGGGTACGCCGCGTATCAGTTGAAAAAAGATTCAGCCGACGGGAGAGTGCTGATGTGGAAGGTGGCGGCTCTGACAGTAGCCCGTTCGCCGCTTGAAGGGGTAGGATGGGATTATATCGCCGGAGCCTACGGAGATGCGCAGGAGGAGTATTTCCGCGAAGGGATGTACAGCGGGCAGGAAGCTATGGTAGCCGGCACTCCTGTGTATGTTTTCAACGAGTATCTGCAGCTGGCCATCGCCTTCGGGTGGATTTGCGGAGTGGCTTTTCTGCTATCGCTACTGCTCGCATGCGGGCTTTACATGTGTAGCGGGCAGTGGGGCATGGCAGGTTGCGTGACGGGGATCGCCATAACCTGCGCGGCGTCATATCCGTTGCAGTTTACTGAGTTCCGATGGTTCATCGGACTCACGGTGATATGCGCTTTCATGCTTCTGCGCCGGATACCGATGCGGGTGGTGACAGTAGCGGCATGCGCCGTGGCGATGATTCTCTTTTTCCGCAATACCCCCGATACAGACATAAATGCGGAGTTCCACAAAGCACGCGCGACATTTCAGGGGGGACATTTCCGCGAGGCTATCGACCGCTTCAATGAGCTTCTTCCGAAAACTTCCGATCCTATGCCGCTCAACCTCCTGGGCAAATGCTATCAGTCGCTGGGGATGCCTGATTCGGCGGAACACTATTTTATCCGCTCCACCCATAGAGTTCCCAACCGCTTCTATCCGCATTACCTCCTTATGAAGCTCTACGCCGAAAATCCGGCAGACAGCGCCAAAATGCGCCGCGAGGCTACCTATCTACTTTCCACAGAGCCAAAGACTCCCTCCAAAGCCATTGATGAGATGCGCGAGGAAGCCATGCGCCTAATTTCAAATCGCTAATTCTTACGCTTTAATAAATTGTTCCCGCTAAATCCGGAA
>CATJQX010000009.1 GCA_949742535.1 uncultured Muribaculaceae bacterium
CCTTACCCGGATACATAGTAATATTACCAGTCAATCAATTCAGTAATAGCCTTATTACTGCTAATCAAATATGTGTAAATAAGCAATGGATATGCAAATCTCAAACCCTTAATATCAACCCTTGTTGCAAAGGTGCGCTATGTGTGTTGCTCCCTGCTATGTACCGGGGGTAAGGGGCGAGGATATGAGAAAAGGTGTGAACGTAAAAATTGCAACCGGTCAGTTCTGAGGCACCGCCAAGCGCCAAGTCCAATAACCGGCATAATTGCAACTCGTTCACACCTTAAGGGGGTATCCTGAGTGATCAAAAATGCTCGACTTTTCTTGGACTGATAAAAAATGGCGGATTTCAGAATGAAAAACTCGAGTACAGCTACAAAATTTATTCCTCATCAATACATTGGCGCGAACTCTTTCGCTGCCGGAGGTGATGACCCTCAGGTCGCAAGGCGTCAACAAATATTAATACCAAGCGATTTAGCTGAAATTTCTCAATTTCCTCTGGATGCAAAGATACAACTCAAAAGATTGTTTTGCAAAATTTGAAGTTAAATTGTTGCCGAAAAGTATTAAAAACAATGCTGAGAATTTGGCCACAAAATGTAATATGCTGGTGGTCAGCGATATGTGCTTTTTGGGTGAGTTTTGTTGATTTTTAAGGCAAGAAGCGGCGGAAACATGAATGTAACTTTGCAAAGCAGGAAGAAACAATACAATCACTATTTTATATAAACGACCTTTATTTTGACTAAAATGGAAAAAGAGAAAATCATTTCAGCAAAAACTGCAGATGTGGAAAGCTCCGCCACACTGGAGGTGTCTCCGGTATGCTGCGAGGCAGAGCAGGAGCGCGGAGACCATGGGGAAACCGGTGAAGAGGAACCTCAGGCGAAGGAGGGAGAAACAGTCTCCGACACAGGTGGCGGGGAAAAGGATGATGCGCGGATGGAGGCGCTCATTGCCGAGGCTGAGCAGAGAGGTTACCTCCGTGGCCGCAACGAGAATATAAGGGAGCTGATGCGTGAACCCGGTATGCTTGAGCGTGGCGACAGCAGCGGATCTGATGAAGGATATGCTGCCGGTGTGGAGATTCTGCAGCGTGAGAGAATATCGATATGGGATCTTTAGAGGGTGTAAGTAAGTCATGAAAATTATTACACATAAAACATACAACAGGCTTTATATTCTCTGCGGCATCCTTTCGCCGCTTTTCGCCCTCATCTTCAGTCGTGTAGCCC
>CATJQX010000010.1 GCA_949742535.1 uncultured Muribaculaceae bacterium
CGGAGTTTAATAATACCGACCTGCAGTTTCTTTATGTCAGCGATACCTCCTCCCCTGTTAATGACTGGCGACGAATAGCCAATGATATCGAAGGCGAGCAAGTGCGCATCAGCGAAAAGGACTCACGCATAATTGGCGAGACATACAATCTGACAGGGTTCCCCTCCTACCTGTTCTTCGACCGCGACCACACACTGGTACATGCGCAGACCTCGTTCCCGGAGTCAGCCGCTACTCCGAACTCCTTGATGAGATCTGCAAATAATGTTGAAGTATCGGCAACAACATTATACCTTTTTTAGTACCTTTGCACAAACCTGTTATAGCCGTCTCTAAAGTCGCATTTTCAATTTCAAAATTTATACCCATGAAAATTACACTGCTGCCATTAGGCGCACTTCTTGCCATCGCATCTCTCGGTTCATGTGCACACAAGCCATCGGCCGCCATACAGCGAATTGACGCTCTTATAGCTGCGGGCGATACGTTGCCAAAGACAAGACCTTACATCAACATGTTTGTTATAACCGGTGCTGACCCCACTCCGGAGACGCTTGACTCAAGCCTGTTTATGACACTTGACAGGATGTCGTCATCCTCTGTTTCCGACAGCGAGCCCTGTTATGTGATGCAACACGATGCCAACCGCTATATTGCCGCGAAAAAGGAGTATATCTATCAGCTCTTCCCTAATGCCGACAAATTCGTAGTAGACGGGGAACCGGCCACACGCGCCGAATTTGACCGCATACCCTCATCGCTGCTCATGTCGGTGACCGGCGAGGACAACGGCCGGAAACTTGTGGCGGAAACACTTGCCGATCCGGATGCGGAAAACACCGCATACACAGCGCAAATGGATGCCGAACAGAAATGGCAACCGGAAATCAAGGCAATCCCCGACAACACCGATATTGTGATTGACAATTTCCAGACCTATCCCGCCGACACACGCATCTATGTAGACGGAATCCTGAGAAGCGCCGATATGGTCAAGACACTCACCCCCGAAGAGATCTCATCGATAACACTCTATTTTGTCGGCGACCGTCCCTATCTTGACATAAATGCAAGAAACTATACCCATTTTCTGGGGAAGGATGTAAAAAGAATACCGGTAAACAGTCTGCCCTCCCTGAGTGTCACAGAAATTGCGAAAAGTGCAGGCATGCCGATAGACCGCATCGTACTTGAAGGGGACACCGTGTATGCGTTTCCAGCGCCATCCCGCCAGATACTGGAGAACGCCGCCGAAGCCTCTACTATGGATGCCATGAGACAACTCATGGAGCAGCTGGATAAATAACCGGCAGAAGCCTGACTGCAATATTAACACA
>CATJQX010000011.1 GCA_949742535.1 uncultured Muribaculaceae bacterium
GGTCACGATGCCCGCATCGCTCCCTCTTCAACTCGCGGAATCAGTCTGAAAAATCCTCTTTTAGTGAATGAAAGTGAAATTCAAACACTCTCTTAATTATATAATCAGAGCGGATAGCGTTTTGTTTGAGGTTCCGGTTGAATTTCTTTTTTACCTTATGCTCTACTTATTTCTCTTGTAAGTTATTCCTTTATTCCATAGGCAAGGTCGCCTGCGTCTCCCAAGCCGGGCACTATATATGAATGCGAGTTGATTTCCGGGTCAACGGCGCCGATCCATACGGTGGTCTTTTCTTCAGGGAAATTCGCCTTGATGTAGTCTACGGCCTGGCGTGAAGCTATGACAGACGCTACATGGATATGTGCCGGCTCGCCTTTGGTGAGCAGTGCCCGGTAGCTCAGTTCCATCGACGCTCCGGTGGCAAGCATCGGGTCGGCGAGGATCAGGGTCTTGCCGTCAAGGCGGGGGGAAGCGAGATATTCGATGCATACATCGAAGTTTTCTTTCTCCTTATATTTCCGGTATGCTGATACAAACGCGTTTTCGGCATGGTCGAAATAGTTTAGAAAACCCTGGTGGAACGGGACACCGGCTCTGAAAATGGTGGCGAGTACAAGCGGAGTTGATATTATCTCGCTCTTCGCGTTAGCCAGGGGGGTAGTGGTGTCAATTGTTTTGTAGTCAAGGGTCTTGCTTATCTCGTATGCCATGATTTCACCGATCCTTTCAAGATTGCGGCGGAAACGGAGCATGTCGGTCTGCACATTTATGTCGCGCAGCTCTGTCATATACTGGTTGATGAGAGAGCGCTCTTCTGCGAAATTTCTTACCTCCATGGTCTGTATTTTTTGAATGTTTTTATTCTTTTTTACTCGGGCGAAACGCGGGTCTGTTTTCATGCACGTCAAAAAAATCCGCAGGTTTTGCCGTAAATTCAATTTGTCATGCAAAGTTAAACAAATATTTTCTACTCTGCTCCATATATTGAAAACGGATACAGGGGTTAAAAAGACTGTTTATGTGTGGCGTAAAGCTCCACTCTCCAGAATTGTCTTGTGATACCGACGATGGAAAATGCCTGATGTTTTTTCATTATTTGAAGCTGGAATTGAAAATTGTGGCTCGAAATCTGATCTCAGTTCTATGTGCGATTTTGAGAATACCCCTTCCCTCTTATTTATATAATAATGTGTATGGGTGAATGCTGGGTGTTTGATTGTGAATGGATGTTAAATTTTGGATATTTAAGGCATTTTCTTGTGGAAATATTTGGATGGTATCGGTAAAGTGTCTACCTTTGCACCCGCTTTCAGGAACGGCGCAGCGGCGCCACCTCACGA
>CATJQX010000012.1 GCA_949742535.1 uncultured Muribaculaceae bacterium
CCCCCGGAAATAAGGGCTATCACTGTGCGGAACCTTGCCTGGCGGTCTGAAACACACTCGAGATTACGCAGCAGTACCCTCATATTGGCCTTGGAGTCGTGGTCGGAACTCTCGCCGCAGCTTGCCGCATAACGGGCCGATTTTACTCCTGGAGCGCCACCGAGCGCATCCACTTCAAGACCGGTGTCGTCGGCGAAACAGTCGTAACCGTAGCGCTCCTTGACCCACCTTGCTTTCAGCAAGGCGTTTCCTTCGAGCGTAGGAGCGGTTTCGGGTATGTCGTCGTGACAATCTATTTCGGCAAGGGACAACACACGGCACCGGTTTCCAAGTATATCTCTTACTTCCTGGAGTTTGTGGGCATTGTTTGTAGCAAATACTATTGTCTGTGGCAGCTTCATGGCTGTAAAGTAGCTTATGTATCTATACAGGGCAGGCGCCGGAGTGCGGCGCTTGCCCTTGTTCTCATAATATGTAACGCAGCCAGGCACAATTTATTGTCATAAATAGCCTTAGGCTGATACGGCTCTCTCTGTATGGCGGTTATTTGATCACCACATTCACTATCTTTCCGGGTACCACTATCACTTTCACTATGGTCTTCCCTTCAAGCCACTTGGCTGCCGCCTCGTTGCCGAGGGCGGTCTTTTCCACCTCCTCGCGGGGCATCTCTGCCGGAACGCTTATATTGAAACGTGCCTTGCCGTTGAAGCTAACGGCATAGTTTACGCTCGATTCTTTCAGATATTCCTCGTTCCATTCCGGCCAGCGGGCGTCGCATACGGTGGTGTCATGTCCGAGAGCGCTGTGCCACAGTTCCTCGCTCACATGCGGAGCGAAAGGTGCCAGAAGCACTATGAGATCGGAAAGCACCTCGCGGCTGTGGCATTTCAGCGATGTAAGCTCGTTGACGCATATCATGAACGCGCTCACAGAGGTGTTGTAGGAGAAGTTTTCTATGTCGCCTGTTACTTTCTTTATCAGTTTATGGATCGACTTCAGAGCCTCCGCAGAAGGTTTCTCATCGGTCACAAGCAAAGTATTCCCTTTATAGAAGAGATTCCACAGCTTCTTGATAAAACGGTTCACACCGTCGATGCCGTTGGTATCCCACGGCTTGCTCTGCTCCACCGGTCCGAGGAACATCTCATACAGGCGAAGTGTGTCGGCACCGTAGCGCTCCACGATATCGTCGGGATTTACCACATTGAACATCGATTTCGACATCTTCTCCACGGCATAACCGCACACATATTTGCCGTCTTCAAGTACGAACTCCGCATCGGCATACTCCGGACGCCATTCGCGGAAAGCCTCGAGATCGAGAATATCGTTGGAGAC
>CATJQX010000013.1 GCA_949742535.1 uncultured Muribaculaceae bacterium
ATTTTTCTTGACGAAGAAGGAGTGTAGCGGGCTACACGACTGATGAGGAGAGGAAAAGGTTCCAAAATTTTGCCGAAGAAACATTGAAATAATCTGACCTGTAAATAAAATAATTTTGGACTGTTATTTATTATAAATTAAAACCATGAAACACTATTCGATCCTTACGAGAAAAAGTCTGCTCGGAGCTTTAGTAGCTTCGGCTTTCCTGACTGCATCTGCCGACAACTCCACATACAGCAATCCGGTCATAAACCGGAGCGCGCCCGATCCCACAGTGATACGCGCCGATGACGGCACATACTACCTTTACGCCACCGAAAACGTGCGCAATCTCCCGATCTTCAAATCAAAAGATCTCGTTGACTGGCAACTGGTAGGAACGGCGTTCACCGATGAGACACGTCCGCAGATGGTGCCCGACGGAAGCATCTGGGCTCCCGACATACAGCGCATCGGCGACAAATATGTGCTCTATTATTCCAAATCGAAATGGGGAGGAGAATGGGAGTGCGGTATCGGCGTTGCCACTGCCGACGCTCCGGAAGGACCGTTCACCGACCACGGGAAACTGTTCATAAGCAACGAAATAGGTGTGCAGAACAGTATCGACCCATTTTATATCGAGGATAACGGCAAAAAATATCTCTTCTGGGGAAGTTTCCGAGGCATCTACGGCATAGAGCTGTCTGATGACGGACTTTCCGTAAAGCCGGGTGCCGAGAAACGCCAGATAGCCGGCACCCTCACAGAGGGCACCAACATTTATAAGCACGACGGATATTACTATCTGATTGGATCGGCCGGATCATGCTGCGAAGGCGAGAGAAGTACCTATCGCGTGGTTGTAGCACGCTCCAAAGATCTCTTTGGCCCCTATGTTGACAAGGACGGGAAGCCGGCTATGGAAAACGGCTTCTCCCTCATGCATGAGCGCAGCGAGAAAGTGATAGGCCCGGGACACAACGCCAACTTCGTAACCGACGACGCCGGCAACTACTGGATGCTCTACCACGGTTTTGACGCAGCCGAGCCTAAAGCCGGCCGCAAGGTATACCTTGACCGCGTCACCTGGGATGCCGAGGGATGGCCCCGCACCGCCACCGGCCAGCCTTCCGAGGAGGCACGTCGTCCGGTGATCCGCAAATAACCACAGTCATAATAAAACAGGCGGTGTGTCAGAATCCGTGGATTCTGACACACCGCCTGTTTTTGTCCTGGTGCAGGGATGCAGCCGGAGTGGATTTTGAAATATTACTGTCCAGTAAAAACGCCTAAGTTACCAATTGTCCACTGATATGCAATATGTTGAAGCGCGTTTAGACAACATGGGCTTGTCCATCTATACCATACAGACAATCA
>CATJQX010000014.1 GCA_949742535.1 uncultured Muribaculaceae bacterium
AAGCATGGGTATCACCGTAAAGGGGGCATTCCCTGAAACCATTTAAACTTCAATTGACATGGGTAAACTGACAAAGAATCAAAAGTTAGCTTTAGAGAAAATTGAAGCCGGGAAAGCCTACTCGCTCGCTGAGGCAGCAGTGAAAGTAAAAGAGACAAACTATGCCAAGTTCGACGCTTCGTTCGACATCGACGTGCGTCTGGGTGTGGACCCCCGCAAGGCGAACCAGATGGTACGCGGCGTGGTGACCCTTCCCCACGGAACCGGCAAACAGGTGCGTGTGCTTGTACTTTGCTCTGCTGACGCTGAGACAGCAGCCAAGGCTGCCGGTGCAGACTATGTAGGTCTGGACGAATATATCGAAAAGATCAAAGGTGGATGGACAGACATCGACGTGATCATCACTCAGCCTGCCATCATGGGCAAGATCGGTGCTCTGGGTCGTATCCTCGGTCCGCGCGGCCTGATGCCTAACCCCAAGAGCGGCACAGTGACAGTAGACGTCGCAAAAGCTGTAGAGGAAGTAAAGAAGGGCAAGATCGACTTCAAGGTAGACAAGAACGGTATCGTTCATACCTCGCTCGGTAAGGTATCCTTCACTCCCGAGCAGATGAAAGAGAATGCTCGCGAGTTCATCAACACTCTGATCAAACTCAAACCTGCGACAGCAAAGGGTACATATATCAAGAGCATTTATCTTTCGAGCACAATGGGTCCCGGCATCAAGGTAGACTCCAAGACCATTGACGAATAATCGACAAAAAGACTACGACAATGAAAAAGGAAGATAAAGCGATAATCATCGGCAAGATCGCCGATACCCTCAAAGAGTATGGTTGCTTCTACCTGGTGGAGACCGCCGGTCTGAATGCAGAACGCACCTCTGAGCTCCGCCGTGCCTGTGCCAAAGCCGACATCAAGCTGATGGTAGTGAAGAACACTCTTCTTCACAAGGCTCTCGAAGGCTCTGAAGGCAACTTCGACGAGATTTATCCCACTCTCAAGGAGAGCACCTCAGTAATGTTCTCAAACGTGGGCAACGCTCCCGCCAAGCTGCTCAAGGATTTCCGCAAGAAGGACGACGTTCTTCCCCGCCTGAAAGCCGCTTACGTAGAGGAAACCGTATATGTAGGTGAAGATCAGCTTGACACACTGGCAAGCATCAAGAGCAAGAACGAGCTTATCGCCGACGTTGTGGCTCTGCTTCAGTCTCCTGCGAAGAATGTTGTATCCGCTCTCCAGAGCGGTGGCAGCAAGCTCCACGGCATCCTCGAAACCCTCTCCAAAAAAGAAGACTAACATCAACATCACTTTCGAACAAAACAAATAAAAACATACTAAAATGGCAGATTTAAAAGCTTTTGCAGAACAACTGGTTAACCTGACCGTAAAAGAAGTA
>CATJQX010000015.1 GCA_949742535.1 uncultured Muribaculaceae bacterium
GCCGCGTGCAGGATCCCCGCGAGGTTGTGGAGCTGGATCAGGACATCGAGGTCGTTATCCTTGACTTCGACAACGAGAAAAAACGTATCGCCCTCGGTCTCAAGCAGCTCCAGCCCCATCCCTGGGACGCTCTGGCTGCCGACATCAAGGTTGGCGACAAAGTCAAAGGCCGCGTAGTGGTTATGGCCGACTACGGTGCTTTTGTAGAGGTTGCTCCCGGCGTGGAAGGTCTTATCCACGTAAGCGAGATGAGCTGGAGCCAGCACCTCCGTTCCGCTCAGGACTTCCTGAAGGTAGGCGACGAGGTAGAGGCCGTAGTCCTCACTCTCGACCGCGAAGAGCGCAAGATGAGCCTCGGTCTCAAGCAGCTCCGTCAGGATCCCTGGGAAGACATCGAGGTTAAATACCCCGTTGGATCGCAGCACACAGCCCGTGTACGCAACTTCACCAACTTCGGTGTATTCGTTGAGATAGAAGAAGGCGTTGACGGCCTCATCCACATCTCCGACCTCTCCTGGACCAAGAAGGTTAAACACCCCTCTGAATTCACTCAGATCGGTGCCGACATCCAGGTTGTCGTTCTCGAGATCGACAAGGAGAACCGTCGTCTCAGCCTCGGCCACAAGCAGCTCGAGGAGAATCCCTGGGATGTATTCGAGACCATCTTCACCGTTGGTTCCGTTCATCAGGGCACAATCATCGAAATGCTCGACAAGGGTGCCGTTGTCGCTCTGCCTTACGGCGTAGAGGGCTTCGCTACTCCCAAGCATCTCGTGAAGGAAGATGGCTCGCAGGCCAAAGTTGAGGAGAAACTTGACTTCAAGGTTATCGAATTCAACAAAGACAGCAAGCGCATCATCCTCAGCCACAGCCGCATCTTCGAAGATGAAGCAAAGGCAGAGAAAGCAGAGGCACGCAAGGCTGCCAAACGTCAGCCCCGCAAGGCTGAAGAGGCTCCCGCTCTTACAACTCCCGTAGAGAAGACAACTCTCGGCGACATCGAGGCTCTCGCAGCTCTCAAGGAGAAACTCTCCGGCAAAGCATAATAGAGCCGTCGTCTGACGCCTAAATATAGAATCGCCCGAGGCCCCAGCGGCTCCGGGCGATTTTTTTGTCTCAGGCAAGCCGTTGAATAGTTGTAACAAGCCATTGATTTTCGAGATCTCCACACATCTCCACCTCTCCAGGCTTGTCCTCACCTCTCCGGAATCTCCATATCTCTCTGATTCGCTTCCACACCGCGTTTGTCCGTTTCTTCCTCTATAAGATTGTTCCCACCTCTCCGAGGTGTTCGGAGGAACCATTCTTCCCACCCCATACCTCGCGGCAAATTTCGGCCTAATGGCCTCATTTCCCGCTCGATATGGGGCTTACATTTTACACGCCACCTCCGGCGGCTCGCTCACACGTCATCCGCGGGTTTACAGTCATTCTCTTTA
>CATJQX010000016.1 GCA_949742535.1 uncultured Muribaculaceae bacterium
ATCTTTGGTGAATTCGGGATCGAAAGCGGGAAGGGGAAGAGTGTCGGGGTTGATCAACAATGCGTCGCGCAGATTCAGCGTGTCGCCATCCTGCGACAGACCCTCCTTGAAATATTCCACAAGGCCTTTCTTGATGAGCGACACAAGCTCCGGGCGCTTTTCTGGCAGGAAGGTGTTGGCATATGTGAGTTTCACCCCATTGCTGCGGTCGAAAGTCTGTCCGGCACCGACAGCTCCCCCATGTGCCCCTCCGAGATATACATAACTTGAATAAGAGTATGTGATGAGGCTGTCTGAAATGAATATCGGCTTGAAATTGGCAGAGAACTCATAGTTGATTGAAAATCCATTCTTTTCAAAATCCTTGAAATCATTGCGCGATGCATCGAGCAGCCTTGCCACTGTTTTGGAAACAAGGCGGTTGCCGTTTCCGAAATCTTCTTTTGTAGGAGCAAGGCCCAGAGTGTTTTCGCCACCATTGTTATACAGCAGTTTCTCGAGCTGCTGTGCGATCCAGGCACGTGTGCTGTCCACAATGGCGCGATTGTCTCTCTCGGGATATTCACCCTCGATTTTCGCCACAGCCTTGTTACCTCCCACCGTGATGGAGTCTGTCCATTCCACATTCTCTGTCACGAACGGGGCAACACTCCCCACTGCAGCCTCTACAGCTGCCGCTTCGGCATCACCGGTTGCATCAGCCCCCTTTTTACTCCCGCCGCACGAGCACACCGACAGAAAAGCGGCGCCCATCAACGGCAGTACAAGATAGGTCAGTTTCTTGTCCATATGGTAATAATTTAAATTTGTTGTCACATGAAAAAACGTGCATGCACACAAAGTTACACAAATTTTCGCAACCGGATATGCCGCGCCGTGTTTAAACAACAATGAGCCGACTGCGACGGTTGGCATTTGGCAGCATATTTCTTAACTTTGCCACACTTGGAGTATGTTTTACTTTTACACCGGAGAACAAAACCTCAAAGCATACAAATGAAAAGGAAAACAATATTACGATTCATGCTGTGCGCGGTGGCAGCAGCAGGCGTGTGCTGCGGCTGCAGCACGCACAAAAACGCCGCGCCATCAGAGAGCCGCACACTTACACGCACACTCCCGGGCAATACAGACCGCTCGGCGATCATTGATTCGGAACGCCGCCTCGACGGCAGGATAGTGCGCGAATCTCCCGCCACACCTCCCCCAGCAGACACACCGGAGTCTTCCCTATGATATTGCACTTGCCGGTTGAGAGCAGGGAGCAGGCCATTTTTCTCATTTTTCTCAATTTCTAAATTTCTCGATTTCTTTCTTTGTTAATTTGCGGAAAATGAGTAACTTTGTGGGCATTTTAGCTAAAGCAGGCTCCGGAACAAGCGGCGGAGACGCCCGCCTGCGGGCATAACTTTTTAAAAATCATACATTTAAGATGTACGCAATTGTAGAAATCCAAGGACAGCAGTTCAAGGCAGAAGCCGGAAAGTTCTTGTATGTACACTATCTCGGCGA
>CATJQX010000017.1 GCA_949742535.1 uncultured Muribaculaceae bacterium
ATCAGTTGTAACAGCCATAAACGGTGAAGAAATCAAACCTGGCGAAACCGGCGCAGCACAACTTAACAACATAGCAGGCAAGAAAACCCTCGTGGCATTCACCACTCCAGGCGGAGAGAAAGTGGAAGAGGTGATATTGCCGGTATCATCGGGGCGCATCAGCGAGCTTATGTATGACCGCTGGGTACGACAGCGCGAAGCCGACGTACAGAAATGGTCAAACGGCCGTCTGGGATACGTACACATAGCATCAATGAACGATGCCTCCTACCGCCCGATGTATGAAGCGCTCTTAGGCAAATACAACAACTGCGACGGCGTGGTAATCGACATCCGCTGGAACGGGGGCGGACGCATGCACGAAGACATCGAGATGCTTTTCACCGGCGAGAAATACCTCACACAGGAGATCCGCGGCAAAGACGTGTGCGACATGCCGTCGCGCCGGTGGAACAAGCCGTCGATCATGCTTGTGGCTGAACCCTGCTACAGCAACGCCCACGGCACCCCTTGGGTTTACCAGCACCAGAAGATTGGCAAAGTCGTGGGTATGCCTGTACCCGGCACCATGACATCTGTCAACTGGGTAACAATGCAGGATCCCTCTATGGTGTTCGGCATTCCGGTGATCGGCTACCGCACGGCAGAAGGCAATTATCTGGAAAACACCCAGCTTGAACCTGACATAAAAGTCGCAAACGACCCCGAGACCATTGTCAAGGGTGAGGACACCCAACTGCGCACAGCAGTGGAGACACTCCTCCGCGATATCGACGCTAAAAAGTAATTCCGACCTCTTACCATAAAACCGTCTGTAACAACAGGCTCCGCATGTGCTTTTCACAGACATGCGGAGCCTGTTGGTTATTTGTTAATAATAAAATTTTGTAATCTCACATAAAAGAGATAATTTTGCCGCACCATGAAATCCGGTATAACCGACAATTCCAATATACAACAACCTGATTGACTCTGCTGACTGGTTTTCCAATTCGCATTCAGCCAACGGTTCTGTACAAAAACACGACGAATAACCAAAACAGCTGATAGAGTGTGCTACGCTTATGGTAGGATACAACATTTCAGCACATTAAATAATCTTTAAACATAACCCATGAAAAAAACTTTTACGCTTGCCATTGCATTGTGCGGATTTGCTCTCGCACCGTGCGAAATTAATGCAGAACCTGTAATTGTAACATCATTCAATTCCGCCAACGCGATCCTTCCCTCATCGGAATATACCCCACCCGACCGCTATACCGCACAAGTATGGGTATACAATACCGGCACACGTTATGAAGACGAATACTACAACCGGATTTTCGCCACTCCAGAACCTGATGCTGACGGCCGCCAGTGGTATGAGCCTGAATACCAACTCACACCGGGTCAGGAAATTGAATGGCAGGAAGCTACGGCACCTTTCAGTTCAGACGAATACTACAAAGACCAGCCTGCTTTCAGATGGGTAACCTCCGACATAATGGGTGATATATATATGCGCCGCGCATTCACCCTCAGCGAGCTTCCTGCGGAAGATATCTACCTGAG
>CATJQX010000018.1 GCA_949742535.1 uncultured Muribaculaceae bacterium
ATTGACCAAAGTCAACTCCCGTCACCCTCACCCTCAGGCTCCTACCATCTGGAACCATTCTGACAGCATCCTCGCCATCCGGGCAGAAACAAGGTGGTTACGGTTATTTGTATCCGAGTTGTTTCGCTACTTTCTTCAGTGTCTCGCGTGAATAGAGCAGCTGCGAATAGCAGATGCCGTCGCTGCACTGGCCTCCGACGGTGGTGAGGTGCTCGGTGTATTTATCCCAGTCGGTGATCGGCCGGCGGCTGACGCCAGAGTTCATGGCGGCTTTTGCTACAGCCGGCGGTACGGTGAGTATCAGGCGGTTGTCCATAGGCTTGGGAAGAATATAGTCTTTGCCGAATGCCATGTCGGGGGAGTTGTATGCGGCTTTTACCTTTTCAGGTACCGGCTCCCTGGTGAGACGCGCTATGGCATGGGCGGCGGCGAGTTTCATCGGCTCGTTGATGGCTGATGCCCCGCAGTCGAGAGCCCCGCGGAAAATGTAAGGGAAGCCGAGCACGTTGTTGATCTGGTTAGGATAATCGGAGCGTCCGGTCGCGAAGATAAGGTCGGGGCGCGACTCCATGGCTATGTCGTAGGCTATTTCCGGATCAGGATTTGCCAGGGCGAACACTATGGGGCGCGGTGCCATTGAGCGGATCATGTCGGCGGTGAGCACATCGCGCACCGAGAGGCCGAGGAACAGGTCGGCGCCCGCCATCGCTTCTTCAAGCGAGTGGATGTCGCGCATGGTGGCGAACTCGAGCTTCTGTTCAGAAAGTCCTTTGCGGTCGGCACGTATCACACCTTTTGAGTCGCACATGACAATGTTTTCGCGGCGCACGCCGAGCGCGGTGTAAAGCCTTGTGCATGAGATGGCGGCGGCTCCGGCTCCGTTTACCACAACCTTCAGGTTCTCAAGTTTCTTTCCCTGTATCTCACTGGCGTTTATCAGGGCGGCTCCGGAGATAATGGCGGTACCGTGCTGGTCGTCGTGCATCACCGGTATGTTGCACTGGCGCTTGAGTTCGGTTTCTATTTCGAAGCATTCGGGCGCTTTTATGTCTTCGAGGTTTATGCCTCCGAAAGTCGGTGCGAGTGATTTTACGATCTCCACGAATTTCTTCGGATCCTTTTCGTTGATCTCGATGTCGAAGCAGTCAAGGCCGGCGAATATCTTGAAGAGGAGTGCCTTTCCTTCCATTACGGGTTTGCCTGCGGATGCGCCGATATCGCCCAGTCCGAGCACCGCGGTGCCGTTGGATATTACGGCCACAAGATTCCCTTTATTGGTGTATTCCCAGACACGGTTTTCATCCTCTTTTATTTCGAGGCACGGATAGGCCACGCCGGGCGAATAGGCCAGTGCGAGATCTGCCGGCGAGGAGTATGGTTTTGTAGGGATTACTTCTATTTTCCCGGGGCGCGGGTCGCGGTGGTAGGCCAGCGCCATTCTTTTTAATAGATCTTCCATAATAAGTAACCGGTCGAAATTATTTTAATGTTTGTTCGAGAAAAAGATTCCAAAATTTTCTTGAATAAACATTGAAATAATATGACCAGGATATAAAATAATTTTGAACAGTGACTTAGAGAGTGTTTGAATTTAACCCGAATAAAAAATTATAAAATTCTTTTCATCCCCTCAAAGGTCTTTTTCGCCAGCTTCCGCCAAGTTTCATCGGTCACG
>CATJQX010000019.1 GCA_949742535.1 uncultured Muribaculaceae bacterium
AACGGCGATACCGATAACGGGATCGGGGAAGTCCATGGCCTCGAGTACGATAGGAGCGTTCTCGTCGCAGAGTGTGTCACCGGTGCGGATATCCTTGAAGCCTACGCCTGCGCCTATGTCGCCGCAGCCGATCTTCTCCATCGGGTTCTGCTTGTTGGAGTGCATCTGGAACAGACGGGAAACACGCTCTTTCTTGTCGCTGCGCGAGTTGAGCACGTAGGATCCGGCTACAACATCGCCCGAATAAACGCGGAAGAATGTCAGACGGCCTACATAGGGGTCGGTAGCGATCTTGAATGCGAGAGCGCACATCGGAGCCTCGGGAGAGGGTTCGCGTGTCTCGATCTTGTCGGGATCGCCTACTGCATGTCCCTCATTCGCGCCTGCATCGGGCGGGCTGGGGAGGAATGCTCAGACGTCGTCGAGCAGACACTGCACACCCTTGTTCTTGAAAGAAGAACCGCAGATCATCGGCACGATGTCCATCTTCAGGGTAGCAGCGCGGAGAGCGCGGCGGATTTCATCTTCAGTGATAGTAGAGGGATCGTCGAAATATTTCTCCATGAGAGCGTCGTCATATTCGGCGATTTTCTCAAGCATCTTGTCGCGCCACTCCTCGGCCTCGGCCTGGAGGTTGGCGGGAATCTCCTCTACGCTGTATTCAGCTCCCTGGGTCTCGTCGTGCCAGAAGATAGCTTTCATTGTGATAAGGTCTACAACACCTTTGAAAGTCTCCTCTGCACCGATAGGTATCTGGATGGGGCAGGGATTTGCACCGAGCACATCCTTGAGCTGACGCACTACTTCGAAGAAGTTGGCGCCTGAGCGGTCCATCTTGTTTACGTATCCGATACGGGGAACATTATATTTGTCGGCCTGGCGCCATACGGTCTCAGACTGGGGCTCAACACCGCCCACAGCGCAGAATGTGGCTACAGCGCCGTCGAGCACGCGGAGCGAACGTTCTACCTCCACGGTAAAGTCCACGTGTCCCGGAGTGTCAATAAGGTTGATCTTGTATTTGTCGCCTGCATACTTCCAGAAAGCGGTGGTAGCGGCGGATGTGATTGTGATACCACGTTCCTGCTCCTGAGCCATCCAGTCCATGGTGGCGCCACCGTCGTGAACCTCGCCGATCTTGTGTGTCAGACCGGTATAAAAGAGGATACGCTCGGAGGTTGTGGTTTTACCGGCATCGATGTGAGCCATAATGCCGATATTACGCGTATATTTTAAGTTTTCGTCTATCTTAGCCATTTTGCTGTGAAATCTTTGAATCCGTTATTCAATGATTGATTTAGAAACGGAAGTGGGCGAATGCGCGGTTGGCCTCGGCCATCTTGTGCATGTCTTCCTTGCGCTTGAATGCGCCACCCTGATCGTTGAAAGCGTCCATGATTTCAGCTGCGAGTTTGTCGCTCATGGTCTTGCCGCCGCGTTTGCGAGCGTAGTTGATCAGGTTTTTCATTGAAATTGACTCTTTGCGGTCAGGACGGATTTCGGTAGGCACCTGGAATGTGGCGCCACCTACACGGCGTGATTTCACCTCCACCTGGGGAGTTACATTCTCGAGAGCCTTCTTCCAGATTTCGAGAGCTGTGCGCTCCTCGTTCTGCATCTTAGACTTCACAGTCTCAAGAGCGGTGTAGAAGATGGTGTAAGCGGTATTCTTCTTACCGTCGTACATCAGATGGTTGACGAACTTCGTCACTTTCACGTCATGAAACACGGGATCGGGAAGGATCACACGTTTCTTTGGCTTGGCTTTTCTCATTTCGAGTGTTGGAAAA
>CATJQX010000020.1 GCA_949742535.1 uncultured Muribaculaceae bacterium
ATAAGTAAGTCATGAAAATTATTACGCATAAAAATCTAATCAGGCTTTATATTCTCTGCGGCATTCTTTCGTCGATTTTCATCCTCATCTTCAGTCGTGTAGCCCGCTACACTCCTTCATCTTCGGACAAAAATCGGCTGAAATCATGCTCTCAGATAATATAAAATAATTTTCACGACTTACTTAATAATGCGCGGGGGCGCGGTTTTGTTTGGCCGCCATGTGGCTTTTTTGTTTTTTAAGGCTCCGGTTCTGTTGGATGGGGTTATAATTTTGCCCGGCATAAATAATTCAACTAACCGGAAATCATGAATATGACAGAAGAAACCGGACGCATAAAAGCGTCTGTAGACCGCCTCAAACTCCGCACTGCCCGCGCCATAAACCTCATTGTGCTTCATTGCAGTGCCACACCTCAGGGACGTGATGTCACAGTGGCTGACATACGCCGCTGGCATCTGGAGCGCGGTTTTGCGGATATCGGTTACCATTTTGTGATCCGACTTGACGGGACGGTGGAGGCCGGTTGCCCTGTTGACCGCATCGGCGCCCACTGCAAGGGGCATAACCGCAATTCAATCGGGATATGTTATGTCGGCGGCGCTGACGCTTCGCTCCGCTCCAAAGACACCCGCACCCCGCAGCAGAAACAGGCACTCGCCATGCTGCTTGACCGCCTGAAATCCATCTACCCGGAAGCCGCAGTCAGAAAGCACCGCGAACTTGCCGCAACCGAATGTCCCGGTTTCTGACGGCAATGCACGTCTCTCCCTGAAAAAAACTGTTAAAAATTAAAAAAAACAGGAAAAATTTGCAAAAACGCATTCGTGCGATTAATTTTGCGGGACAATAATTCGTAAACCTTAAAAAGCTATGCCTATGACACGTAGATTTACTCTTCTCGGGCTTTTTGCCTTATGCTTTGCAAATTTTCTGAGCGCTCAGGAGCCAACCTCTTATACCCCGATGCTTGAGGTGGGGAAGGAGTGGCACTATACGATGTTCCCGAGAAATGCATGGGATGTCAAGCCTGACGACAGCGAGTGGATGTTCAGGATAGAGGAGTGCAGAGAGATTGACGGCCAGAAATATTATATATTTGCCGATTATGAAGATGGCGTCAAAAACGATCTTGCCGTTGATGAATGGGGCGGTTACCGGTTCATGATCGAGGACTGCGACAAGAGGCAGGTGACTTTCGGCATTTTAACGGAAGATAACGAAGTGCATCTTGGAAGAACATTTTATGATTTCAATGATCCGTCAAATGGTTGGGTGTCTAATGAAGTGGGGCCGTTTGGCGATGAGTCGGCGCGGTATGAAGCATTCGGTAAATCATATAGCGCTAAAAATGGTGGTTCTTACGGCAGAGTAATGTTGGTAGAGGGGCTTGGTGTTATAACGCACCCTGACTGTGAGGGGGAGATAGGGAAGCATTATTTTGGCACTCTTATCGAAGGGCCGTCGCAGCAGACTACCTGTATAGACTGCATGCAGCCGAAATTGTATAAGATCGTGGATGGCTCTGGCGAGACTATATATTATCTGCCGAGCGCACGTCCCGGATACCTTGCCTCGCAGATTGATGCCGAGCAGGAAACGGCAGGCATAGAGATTACCGAAAATGCCATAGAGATAATGTGCGCCGGTGAAATAGGCGATCTGACGGTTTATACTCCGACCGGTGTGCAGGTCAGAAACATGTATGTGTCAGACACGCATTTCAGCCTCCCGCTGACAGATTTCGCTCCGGGGGTGTATATCCTGCGCACAGCGGGCATGTCGCGTAAGTTCACCGTC
>CATJQX010000021.1 GCA_949742535.1 uncultured Muribaculaceae bacterium
CAGGCCGATTTCCTGCGCAATCTTGGTGGCGTTGATGTAGTAGACGGTGATGTTGTGGTCGGCGAAATATTTCTTCACCTTGGCGGGAAGATTCTTGGCGAGTTCCTCACCTTCCCAAATAGTGTTGAGAAGGAAAGTGCCGTTGTCGCGCAGACCGCGTGTCACATCATACATGTGCAGGTAAGCCTGTACGTGGCAAGCCACAAAGTTGGGGGTATTCACCAGGTATGTGGAGCGGATAGGAGCGTCGCCGAAACGGAGGTGCGAGCAGGTGAAACCGCCCGACTTCTTGGAGTCGTATGCGAAGTATGCCTGGCAGTATTTGCTGGTGTTGTCGCCGATGATCTTGATGGAGTTCTTGTTGGCACCTACAGTACCGTCGGCGCCGAGGCCGAAGAACTTGGCCTCGAATGTGCTCTTGTCGCCGAGAGCCACCTCTTCGGGAAGGGGAAGCGATGTGAATGTCACATCGTCAACGATACCTACTGTGAAGTGGTCCTTGGGCATGGGGAGCGCGAGGTTCTCGAATACGCCGATGATCTGGGCGGGTGTGGTGTCTTTCGACGCCAGACCGTAACGGCCGCCTACGATCAGCGGGGCGTTCTCCTTGCCGTAGAAGCATTCCTTTACATCAAGGTAAAGGGGCTCGCCATTTGCGCCGGGTTCTTTTGTGCGGTCGAGCACAGCGATGCGCTTGGCGGTAGCGGGCACTGCTGCGAGGAAGTGTTTCGCCGAGAAGGGGCGATAGAGGTGCACGGATACCAGACCTACTTTCTCGCCTTTGGCGACAAGGGAGTCAATGGCTTCCTGGGCAGCCTGTGTAACAGAGCCCATAGCGATGATCACGCGGTCTGCATCCTCAGCACCGTAATAGTTGAAGAGGCCGTATTTGCGGCCGGTGATCTCGGAGATCTTGTTCATATATTCCTCCACAACCTCGGGCACACGGTCGTATGCGGGGTTGCATGCCTCGCGGTGCTGGAAGAACACGTCGCCGTTTTCAGCCATACCGCGCGACACGGGAGCCTGGGGTGTGAGGCCGCGCTGACGGAAGCGTGAAAGCGCCTCGGTGTCGAGCAGCGGAGCGAGGTCCTCCTGCTCCATAGTCTCGATCTTCTGGATCTCATGCGAGGTGCGGAAGCCGTCGAAGAAGTTCACGAAGGGGATAGAGGATTTGATGGTAGCAAGGTGTGCCACTCCGGAGAGGTCCATCACCTCCTGCACGGAGCCTTCGCAAAGCATGGCGAAGCCTGTCTGGCGCACCGACATAACATCCTGATGGTCTCCAAAGATACTCAGCGCGTGCGAAGCGAGCGTACGGGCTGATACATGGAAAACGCAGGGGAGCTGCTCGCCTGCGATCTTATACATATTGGGGATCATAAGGAGGAGTCCCTGCGAAGCTGTATAGGTAGTGGTGAGGGCACCTGCCTGGAGCGAACCGTGGACTGCGCCTGCAGCACCGCCTTCAGATTGCATCTCCTGTACGAGCACTGTCTCGCCGAAGATGTTCTTACGGCCGGCAGCAGCCCATTCGTCAACGTATTCCGCCATGGTTGATGACGGAGTGATGGGGTAAATAGCGGCCACTTCGCTGAACATATACGAGATATGGGCAGCGGCCTGGTTACCGTCACACGTCAGGAATTTTTTTTCTTTACTCATAACTGTAATTACATGTATTATGTGTTGTGTAGTTTTTACTTTACGTAAACCACCGTTTAAAACGGGTGCGTCTCAGCAGGCTGGCGCGTGCACTCTCCGGGGGAGAGAGATCCGGTCACCGTCAAATCCGTAAAACGGCACTCCGAGGAACTGTATTTTAAAACAATCCTTTTTGAATGCG
>CATJQX010000022.1 GCA_949742535.1 uncultured Muribaculaceae bacterium
TCAAACATTATCATACCGTCGGTTCCACCTACCGGCATTGCATTTACAAGCGGGAGATTGAACTCCCCATCGATTGGCTGCAATATATAGTAGATACTCTTTGTATTCAGTGACCCGTAATAAAAACCGGGGTAATTGGTTCTGAATGTTATAATTGAATCACCTCTTTGAAAATTATATATAGCATATACTTTTTTATTCATCAGACATTCTTTAAAAATATCGCTGCATTCATATTGCGCACCTTCTTTCGGGACAAATTCCCATTCCCCCCAGTCAATCTGATATTCAGCGGAATATGAATCTTCATGCAAGGAATATATATTAGGATCGAATTTACGGGTGAAATATACTGTTCCATCTGGTAAAGATGTTAGAGTACTTCCTGAAAAGAAGCAGGAGGGTGCAAATTCATATAATGGTTTCATGTAATCAAAAGAAGTTCCGTCGTTCAGATTTATCGTACGGATTGAGTTCTTACTTAGTTCATTGTTGGAATATGTGCTGAGGGTCAGGTATTCCGTTTGCCCGGAGACAATAATCTCATGGGCATAATCTGGCAGTGTCGTTTCCTGACCGGCAAATGTACCATCAAGATTATAGTACAAGATCTTTTGATCAACTAACAGAACCAATTGTTTACGGGTATAATCAATCGCAATATCCCATAAAGTTGTATATTCCCCTGGACCTTCACCAATATTATGTATGGTGAACTGGTGTTTACCTGTCTCAGTAAACGCCATAACCTGTTTCATGTCATCATACATAAAATATAAGGAATCGTATTTCACAACTCTGCGTATACTTCCTAAAAGTGCATTTTCTGCTGTTTCAGGAACAAAGTGTCCGCATCGGATCGCTATGGAATCTATTACAAGAGGCTGGTCTCCTTCCTGAAAAACAAGTTTGATTTTTGCGCCGGAAACTATATCATCTGAAACCGAAGATTTATGTGAGCAACTCGAAATAATCAAACAAAAAGTTATGGATAAGAGGAAGATAAAATTACGCATATCTGAGTTATTTATGGAATCATTTCAACAAATTCGAATTCAGGATGTGTAGGACGGTATATCGGACCTTCACCTTTGCAATCATATTCGATCTTATTGAACATACTAATTGTTCCATTGCCATTATTTACATAATATGGCACTGTTTTAGCCGTCTTTTCCCAGACCTTAATACTTATGCCAGTTTTAATATTTTCTATTTCAGAGAGGGATTCAATATTCGCCAAAGTATATCGATCGCTGTATTTTTTCTCAATAATACTGGAATGGCAATACACTCCCAATAAGTAAACAACAGCCAAAATTATTACAGCTAGGAAAGCTTCAACAGTCTTATTCATAGCGTTATCTAATACTTGATAAAAATCTTAAATTTTGGTCATTGCCGTTTTTTACCTGCGAGTCCATTAAAATCTGAGCTTGAACCCTCTACAGACCAATAATCATAATCGATATCAGGATGACATTCTATAGGTCCCACTCCTTCACATGAAGTTATTTGAAGTATGTGATAACCCATCAAAACCTCCTTATAGGTACCATCAGGTTGGAGTTCTTGTTGAATATCCAGATCGATTACTTTTGTGTTGATAATTCTTTCTTTAACCCAGGCCCAAGAATCTTTTTCACCATCCTCCAGATCAGATACGGCAAAAATATTTTTTAATCGAAGATCTTCAGTTGCATTAATTGGTATCTGAAAATATACACTAATTCCAATAAGAGCAACTACTATCAGCAAGCCGCTAATAATCCTAAACTTATTCATAAAAACTTAGATAAAATGCGGATTGCGATTATTACTTCGAAACTCAGCTTGTTGTTTATATCGCTGCAAAGGTAAGGATATAATCCGGAATTTAGAAAATTTAAGAGTAATAAATTCCAAAAAA
>CATJQX010000023.1 GCA_949742535.1 uncultured Muribaculaceae bacterium
CCCTCCAAAGCCATTGATGAGATGCGCGAGGAAGCCATGCGCCTAATTTCAAATCGCTAATTCTTACGCTTTAATAAATTGTTCCCGCTAAATCCGGAACTTTCTATACGGTACGGCGTCGGTTCCGACGTACCCGTTTCAGCGAGAAGAGTGGCAGATAAATGATAATGGCGATCAGCGACACAGCCAGACCACCGGTAGTACCCAACGCGAGTGGAAACCAGAATCCCTCTTTGCCGTCGGTTCCGATCATGAATGGAATGAAACCGAGAATGGTGCTGATAACTGTGAGCAGTATCGGGATAATCTTTGCGTTGAATGCGCGCAGATAACCCTTCAGGTTCATGACTCCGCGATGGTTGTATTCGTTGAGCAGATAGATGGATGCGTTGACTGTGATGCCACAGAGCAGTACAAATGAGCAGAAGCCCCCCTGATCGAAATTCATCTTTGTGAGATAGAAGATCAGGAATACGCCGATGAAGCTTACCGGAATGGTGAATATGATGATAAGCGGCTGCCTGATGGAATTGAACTGGATGGAGGTTATGAAGAAGATTATACCCACTACCAACAGCAGGAGCCAGTAGTTGGATGAAGACGCGTTTCCCCAGTGGTAATGACTTTGCTCGGAGGAGATAAAATAGCCTAACGGGAGTTCCTGGCGGAATTCCTCGACATAGCGCTCCAGCAGTTTCTGAGCCTGAACGTATGAGCCGATATACTCATATTGTATGCAGAGGCGGTATTGCTGGTTCTCCTTCGCGACTGAATGGGGGGCGTTGACCCGGCTTACCGTAGCGAAATCTGCGAGCTTGAAGGATCGGTTGCCGATGGTGAACATTACGTTCATCAGCGACCATACGTCGTAGCGCGACGACTGTAAGGAGCCGAGAAGTATCTGTTCCCGACCGTCGGGTGTGTTGCCGCATCGTATGTCGCGCCCGAATACCGGCGCCATAGCTGAGAAGAGTGCCGATACCGTGAGCCCTTGCTGCGCCAGGGCATCGCGGTCAATGTCGAGGAAAAATTCTGTATAGTCGTCTTTGTACCAGGAGAAGTCGGAGTTTACGGTCACCTCCTTGATGCGCTTATGCTCGAGCAGCTTGGCGCGCACGCGTTCCGCCCAGGTCTCAAGCTCATCGTAATTGTAGCCGGTGAGTTTAATTCTGTAGCTGCCGGCTCCCTCGGTGACGGAGTTGGAGAATCCCTGGTCTTCAAGTCCGTATATGCTCCAGCTGCCACCGCCGAGGGTGAGGGCTTTGCTTATCGCCTCGCTCTTGAGCTGATATGGGAAGCCGGTTTTGGCAGCAGCTTTTGTGAAAGTTACCGATATGTTGGCGCGTCGTGGTGAATAGATATCTGTTCTGAACTGCTTGATCTGTGGAAATCCTGCAAGGAACGCTTCCATCTTTTTAATCAGTTCATTCATCTGTTCGAGTGTGGCGCCGTTGGGTAGTGTGGCGTAAATGCTTAGTGTAGGCTCGTTGTCCCCACGGTTGAAATAGCTGCCTTCAAATACTTTCTGCACGAAAAGGCGTAATGTTCCGCCAAGGGCTCCGTCGACCCAGGGGCGTATTTTTTCCTGATAGGTTTTCGCACCGAATGTGTCGTTATACCATTCCTGACCTTCGATTTTATCGGGAAGCAGGAATGTAGGCAGACCGAATCCCAGCACTGCCACCACAATGAAAATCCATTTCCGTCGCAAAGTGAAATCTATGAACCGTCCGTAATATCGGTTGAATCGGGAGATTCCTCTGAGACGTCGTCGTCCGTAGGGTTTCTGCCTTATGTCAAGACCGATATATTTTATAAGCGCCGGTACCAGAAACAGAGCCGTCAGCAGCGATACGGTAAGATTGATTATTACTACCACCACAAAATCCTGAAGGTTGAGCCGCAGATCGTCGTCGAGGAAAAACACTATACCGAGTGCCCCGACAGTGGTGAG
>CATJQX010000024.1 GCA_949742535.1 uncultured Muribaculaceae bacterium
CTTTACCTGATTACGAACTTGACGGTAACTGCGGCGCCGGAAGCATCCGTTACCTGCATCATGTAGACACCGGAACCGAGACCGAGTGTGAAGCGGCTTGTGCCGGCGGCAATTGAGCCGTTGTAAACAGTGGCTCCGAGTGCGTCGAACACCTTCACTGCGGCATCACCGGGTGTGGTCACCGCAGCCACGCCATGAGCGTTGACGGAAGCTGAGATGGCTGCATTGTCTTTACCGGCAGCCGAAACACCGTCGGATATATGGGTGTAAGGTGTGTGGAGGCACACAAGTTCGGAAGGCTCATCGCCGTTGAACATAGTGGAACCGTAGTACTGGCACTCGGCAGTTAAGGGATCCACCTCATAGATGTCGCCCATCACGTTCTCCGATGTTGCCGCCCAGAAGAGGCGGCCCGTATTGTGGTCAAATGCCATAGACTGGAGGTATATCACATCTCCGAAACCTGTATCGCCCACAACAGTTGTCTGTGCTGTCAGCGGATCGATACGGAGCAGCGTGCCGTTGCCCGACATACCGAAGAGATTTCCCTCGCGGTCGCAGGCGATAGCCCTTACCACCTGTCCGAGACCGCCGATCACGGAAGGAGCGCCGGTTGTGAGATCTATACGCACCAGACTTACCTCATCGGCACTTAACGGCTCGATGCCGAACATTGTCTGTGTGCTGTAATCGTATGCCATGTCGAGCACATAGTAATCCTCGTTCTGGTATTCCTCCGTTACAGTCCATGTCACCGGATCAATGACAATGAACTCTTTGGGAGCCTGGTACCATGTGGCCGTGTATGCATAGATCTTGCCGTTGAGATACTCACCGGATATTATCAGCCCCTCGCTGGTGGTGAATTCCTTGCGGAAATCAGCTGCCTCGGGGTTGTTTGACTGCACTTTCATGAATCCAGCATTGCCGTAGGCGCTCCAGCGGTATGCTGTGAGCTCCAGAT
Organism: uncultured Muribaculaceae bacterium; assembly: GCA_949742535.1. Lineage (GTDB taxonomy): Bacteria > Bacteroidota > Bacteroidia > Bacteroidales > Muribaculaceae > UBA7173. The sequence goes on from CATJQX010000024.1 coordinate 965, forward strand.
TTGCCTTGTTGGGAAGTATGAAGGTCTGCGCGTCGTTCGACTTCACTTCATCGCCCTCCAGGTCTGTGGATGCCACGAAAGTATGCACATTCTCGTCAATGGGGAATGTGCCGAATTCCACATCGGCGCTCTCACCCTTGTTGAGTGTGCCTTCAAGAATCATACGCACCGGCTCGCCGCCATCTATCACAAGTGTCACGGGAATATCCGTGGCAGGCTTCTCTCCGAGATTGGAAACAGTTACCTTAACGGGCACTTCCGACCTGATTTCCACCGATTTCTGCGGATCAAGGAAAGCGGTGACTGCCACATCACAGTCGTTGCTGTGCGACAGAGCGTTGGAAAGAGCCTTGATAGACTCACCGTTCTGATATACGGCAGACACACCATAGACAAACTCGCCCGAAAGCAGGCTTGCCCATCCGGCGTCCACGTAGGATGTCTCGTTCACAGGCGAGGAGGTCACCTTTTCCCATACGGTAACACCGGTCTCCTCTTCCACTGAGCCGCGATATACATTGTATGAGCAAGCCGGGGCATCATCGTTTTCAGCCACTCCGGCAGGCGCTCCCGGCACACCGCACTCAGCGATGATACACCATGCGGAAAATCCGTTGTATGCATTGCCGGTCTCGTCGAACTTAACATCGTTCTTGCCGCTGACACGGCTGTCGGAAGGCGCGGTTCCGAATGTCGACGTGCCCTCATATCCGTTGCAGTTCACACCTACCATGTATGATCCGCCTTCCTTTATCTCCACAGGTTCATCAAAAGTCACCTCCACCCAGCGACCCTCTTTCACGAGGTCGGAAGCGGGGATTTCCTTGCTTGCAAGCACCTTGTGGCTGTCGCGGTTGCCTTCCCACACATGGGCAGTGAACACACCAGCGTCTGCCTTGATGTAGACCTTGAGACCGGTCACGCTCAGTCCTGCCATGTTCTGCGCGGCGATATCCTCAGCCAGGAACTGGTGGGCCACATTGTAGTTGGTGTAATTCCAGTCGCCGCCGTCGCTTGAGACCTTGCTTACATCGCCGATGGATTTCTCGCCCGGCACACCGGTGCGCATGAGGGGATCTTTCCATGTGAGGCTTAC
>CATJQX010000025.1 GCA_949742535.1 uncultured Muribaculaceae bacterium
TCGTGAGGTGGCGCCGCTGCGCCGTTCCTGAAAGCGGGTGCAAAGGTAGACACTTTACCGATACCATCCAAATATTTCCACAAGAAAATGCCTTAAATACCCAAAATTTAACATCCATTCACAATCAAACACCCAGCATTCACCCATACACATTATTATATAAATAAAAGGGAAGGGAAATACCCATATGATTACACAACAGATAAAACAACGAAGCATCTCCATCTGCACCATACGATGCAAGAAAATTAAAAACCTGGAGCCATATCAAACGAACCATACAGCCATCACATTTTGTAGAAAATGTGTCCACTGACTTATCTCGCAGGTACCACATTTATCTCGAAACCTGTGCTCGGGAGCGATAACAATTTATTGCCGCGACAAGAGAACAGGGCCATATTCACCTATATATCGCCAACCTACAGCTATAGAATCAATATCATATCATGTTTCCATCAAATAAAAATGGAACATCTGACAAAGGAATATCCCAAATAGTGAGATCGGTCTTTATACAGAATTTACGCATAATTATGCATCTATTTTCAAAAAAAATCATACCTTTGCGTACAAACATGAGATCACTCCTGTTTTGATTAAAAGGATACAGCAATCTGCAGTCTATTCAGAAATTACCATGTTGAAAATCCCAGACAACAACCACATCGTGAGTAATCAACTGACAGACAATTACATTTGACAACATTAGCTACTCTTAGCACGATACCCGACAATCAATATATTTGGCACAAACGAAATAGTTTAGAGATGGAGACTATGACTGAAACCAAAACACGCCGTCCACGCAGATCAAAAGCCGATATTGAGTCCGCCATAATGCGGGCCGCCATAGCCCAGATCAAAAAGAAGGGTTTCTCGATGGCTTTGGTTACCGATATCGTAAAACGTGCCAAAATAGAACCGATCGTATTCTATAACCGATACAAAAACCTCGAAGAATTCTATGATAATTTTGTAAAACGGTTTGATTACTGGATCAGCGATCTCATGCGATGCATCAACGGGAACCTTTACACTGAAAAAGGATACGGGGATGCTTTGGAAAAACTGCTGAAAGGTCTCCTCGGCGACGCTATAATGACCGAACTGTTACGGTGGGAAGTAACCGAGGGTACAAACATTACAGAACGTACTTCCAGATTGCGCGAAATCGACTGCACACATATCATCAGCAAATATGAAGAGCATTTCACCGACCGCGACGTCGATATCATTGCACTCACCGCTCTGTCAATAGCAGGCATATATTATATGGTATTGCATAAGGACAGATCAACCTTCGGAGGTATCGACATAAATACCGAAGAAGGTGTCAACCGTCTATCCAATGCTATCAGACAACAGGCAGAAATACTTTTCCAACATCATAAAAGAAAAGTAAAGATGGAACGGCTTGAAGAATGTCTCCGCGAAGAAGGGCTGAGCGACGAGGCCATAACCCGTTGTCTGGAGAAAGTCGGCTTACGCCTGCGCGAAGAATCTCCCGCATGACACATAACTGTCAGTCGGCATGAAACACCAGCGAACTCTCCCCCGGGGTGGCGGCCATAAAATATCCCCGGCATAACGGGCCGCTGAAAAGCTGCGCCCCACTACTGCCACCGGCCATCAAAGCATCAAGATAAACACACATCTCCACACTTATTGCCGAAACCGACGCCGTCACAATATCACCCTCGTGAAGTGCATCATCATCATCCTCCTCGGAAAGATCCTTTCTCGAGGTAAGCATCGCCACATCCAGAACACCCCCGGCACTACCTGCGTCATTTACCGTAATCCATTTATATGGTTCTCCATTACGATACACACGCAGCCAGTAACGCTCATCTGATTTTGCCGGATCATCGACAAACGAGACCTGAAGCACGGCCACATAGTCATAGGGCATCTTGACCCATTCGAATTCCATTCCGGTAATCTCCACTGGAGCCAGCATTTCAGCCTCACTCTCATAAACATCCCCGCCATATTCTACCGTCAGACGATATGCCTGCCCTACAACTCCGCCCTCATGACCGACAAAATACCCGCTGTCATCCGGCGACAGAATTATTTCGTCGCCCGACGAGAGATTTTCGAGCTTCACCACA
>CATJQX010000026.1 GCA_949742535.1 uncultured Muribaculaceae bacterium
CTCGATACGGGGCTTAAATTTTGCACGCCACCTCCGGCGGCTCGCTGTGAGAACCTCATGTAAAAGGTATGGTACATTGAAGATAGATTGTTGTATTCCGGTTTTAGCGGACAGCAATATAAAAATAAAGCCAGACGGCGAGGGGGAATCCCTGTGCCGTCCGGCCTTATGTATTCAAATGGTAATCTTATTCAAATTCGATAAGGGGAGCGTCGGTACCTACAACTTCGTCGAGGGTGACGAAGACACGTTTTACGGTGAGGTCGCGGTCTGCCTCAAGGTCGTTCTCCATCTTCATGGCCTCGTAGACCATCATCTTCTGGCCTTTCTTTACCTTGTCGCCTGCCTGCACGTTGATCTCAACGATGCGGCCACCCATTGGAGCACGGAACACCTCGCCCGTGATAGGCTCGGCTGCGGCGGCCGAAGTTGTTTCAGCTGCGGCGGCTTTCGGCTCTTCCTTAGGCTGCTTGGCGGCATACTCCTCGGCGCGACGGTTGCGCAGGAACTTGTTGGCCACGTTGGGAAGAAGCTCCATAAGCAGTTCCTCCTCGGTGTTGGTGGCGAGTTTCACGCCGCCGAACTCGGGAACGACGGGGATCTCGGGTTTCTTGTATTTTGATACGTCGTATGCGCGTTCTACAGGATCACCGGTGATCTTCTCACGGAATGCGGGATCAATCGGAGCCGGTGTATGGCCGTACTCACCCTTTACGAGCGAGATGAACTGGTTGGACGTATTGGTATAGTCGGGATTGCCTTTCTTGCGGTCGATGGCGAGGTTCACAGCCTGTGCGCCCACGATCTGGCTTGTGGGGGTAACCAGAGGCACCAGACCTGCGTCGCGGCGCACTTTGGGGATGAGCTTCATGGCGTCGTCGAGAAGATCCGACGAGTTGAGGGCCTTGAGCTGTGCAACCATGTTGGAGTACATGCCACCCGGAACCTCCGCCTCTTTGACAAGCAGGTTGGGTTTGGGGAAGCCGAAGTGTGCCTCGATGGCGTGGCAGGCGTCGAGCAGTGTCTCCTCGTCGCCGGCTTTTGCAGCTGCGATGGCCTTGTCAAAGAGGGCATCGACTTCTGCGGGGAGCTTGTCGTGCAGCGGATCGAAGCGTTTGGGGAATTTGTCCTTGTTGAGGTCGAAGTCGGCAAGGTTGCGGCGCACTGCCTCGAGGCGCTCGCGGATCTCGCCCACCTTCTCCATGTTGGCTTCCACCTCCACGCCGAGTTTCTGGCAGAAGATGTATACAAGCTCTATAGCGGGAGCGGCCGAGCCTTCACCGAACCACCAGATGTTGGTGTCGAGGATGTCGACGCCGTTGAGGATGGCCATGAGCGAGGATGCCAGACCGTAGCCGGGGGTACAGTGGGTATGGAAGTCAACGGGCACTTTCAGCACCTGTTTGAGCTTGCCGATGATGGATGCGGCGCGGAGCGGGTTCACCAGACCGGCCATATCTTTGAGGGTAACGATCTTCGCGCCGAGACGCTCCATCTCGAGAGCCTTGTTCACGAAATATTCGTCGGTGAAGATCTTCTCGGGAGCGGCGGGAGCCTGCTCCTTCTTGCCGAAGAGCGAAGCGAAGAAACCTTTCTTCACGGGAGCGGGAGCTGCCTCCTCCTTTGGATCCACGGTGTAGCAAACAGCGGCGTCTGCGATGCCTCCGAGTTCGTTTATGAGACGGATACTCTCACGCACGTTGTCGATATCGTTGAGTGCGTCGAAAATACGCATTATGCTGAGGCCGTTCTTGATGGCTTCCTTATAGAAACCCTCGAGCACGGAGTCTGGGTAGGGTACATATCCGAAGAGGTTGCGGCCACGGGAAAGGGCGGAGAGGAGCTGGTTGGGGCCTACGGCCTCGCGTATGGTGCGCAGGCGCACCCAGGGCGATTCGTCAAGGTAGCGCATCACCGAGTCGGGCACTGCGCCGCCCCATACCTCCATGATATAGAATCCTGCTTCCTTGTAGAGGGGCAGGAGCGGATCGATGTCCTGTTGTTTCAGACGTGTGGCGAAAAGCGACTGCTGTCCGTCACGCAGAGTGAGATCTCTGATTTTGAGCTTCTTTGTTACCATAACCTTTAAATTTATGTTTGGTTTGGGATTTGCTTCCGGAA
>CATJQX010000027.1 GCA_949742535.1 uncultured Muribaculaceae bacterium
CCGTAGCCGCCCTGCTGCCCCTGGTTGTTGTAACGGGGCTGATAGCCGCCCTGGTTGTTGCGGTTGTTGTAGCCACCCTGACCCTGGCGGTTGTTGTTGTAGGGACGCTGCTGACCGTAGCCGCCCTGCTGGCCCTGGTTGTTGTAACGGGGCTGATAGCCGCCCTGGTTGTTGCGGTTGTTGTAGGGGCGCTGCTGGCCGTAATTGTTTCTCTGCTGATAACCGCCCTGCTGAGGCTGCTGTGCGGCACTGTTTTCTGCGCCTTCGGCAGATGTGGATGCAGAAGCTGTGGTGGCCGATGTGGTCTCCCCTATTGTCTCAGGAGCCTCCGGACGGGGCTGGGGGTTGTAGGGACGCTGCTGATTGTAACCTCCGGGACGGCGGTTGTAGCCTCCCTGCTGGCCCTGATTGTTGTAGCGGGGCTGATAGCCGCCCTGGTTGTTGCGGTTGTTGTAAGGGCGCTGCTGGCCGTAGTTGTTGCGGGGCTGATAACCGCCCTGCATACGGGGCTGATAGCCACCCTGGGTACGCTCGCCATTGTCGGTTCTGTGCTCACCCTCGTTAAAGTTCTGATTCTCGTAATGATTGTCGGCTGCATGAGCAGTGTTGTCACCAAGCCCGACCGGTTGCCCGATACGGGGGCGTTTCGGTTTTTTAGCTTCGTTAGCTTCCATATTGAATAAAAATAGTGTAGTTATGCCAACCGTTGAGTTACAGCTGCCTCTCGGCATGCTCAATAGTCCTGTCTACAATATGAATAAATGAATTTATAGTTGTGTTAATATGTCGCGTTTAATAAAATCGGATTTAATCCGGGAAAGCAATCCCTCTGTTTTACATGTTTTTAGAAAGAGGTCTGTAACCGGGGCAGGAAACCGTGGAGAGCGCCCCGATGCCATTCAACTGCTTGTGTCACGCGCCAATGCACGCCCCACAAAAAGTTAACACAAAAGTAACTGAAAACTCTGAGACCGCAAAAGATTTTTAAGATTTTTTATAGCCGGCGATCCTATCGGTGACACTTAGCGAAAAATGGGGCGGAAAAAAGCAGAAAATACAACGGCAAGTAAGGGATCGGAATTATTTATCAGTTGTCGCGGGAGATGATGAAATCTATCAGCGCGACAAAAGCGTCGGTGACATCAGACTGCGGAAAACGCGCCATAAGCTCCACAGCCTGGTCGCGCATGCGGCGCATGGTAGCCTCGGCATATTCTATGCCGCCGTTGTCGATGGCGAAGGCGATAAGCTCGTTTACTTCGTCGGTATCAAGCGTTTCCTTTCTGGCGAGCGCCTCCATCTCGGCATGGCGGGGATGCGCGGTGTTCTCGAGCGCATGGAGCAGAGGGAGCGTCACCTTTCCTTCACGGAGGTCGTTGCCTGTGGGTTTCCCGATTTTCTCGTCGGAGAAATAATCGAAAATATCATCCTTGATCTGGAAGCAGAGGCCGAGCAGGCGGGCATATTCCCGCAGTGTCTCGAGGCGCTCGTCGTCAACTCCCACAGCATAGGCGCCTACTTCCACACAGGATACGAAAAGCGATGCCGTCTTGCGGTAGATGATATTGAAATATGCCTGTTCGTCAAGCTCGTTGTATCGGGCATTGTATATCTCGTCAAGCTCTCCGATTGACAGGAGGCGACCGAGATTAGAGATGGAATGTATTATGCGGATATCGTCTGTATCTGCACCCTGCAGCAGGGCGTTCGACAGGAAAAAGTCGCCGACAAGCACGGCAAGATGGTTGTCCCAGGCGCCGTTGATGGTCATGGCACCCCGGCGGGTCACCGTATCGTCAACCACATCGTCGTGGATGAGCGAGGCGTTATGCAGCAGCTCCACGGCGGTGGCTCCGGCGAGCACATTGTCGTTCACCTCCCCGAGCAGGCGCGCGCTCAGAAGCACGAGTATGGGGCGGATCTGCTTCCCTTTCTTTTCGAGATAGTGATGCACCACCCTGTTCATAAGCACATTGGGCGAATCGAGCGCCGACAGTATACGGTCGTTGAGGCGCTTCAGATCGGGAGCCAGAGTCTGTTGAATAGTTTGAAACGGGGTCATTATTTCTAATGAGGGATGCATTATCTCTTGATTATCGGGCGCAAAGTTACACACTTTTTCGTAATTTTGTGGCATGGGAAAGAATAAA
>CATJQX010000028.1 GCA_949742535.1 uncultured Muribaculaceae bacterium
CTGATCCACTACGGATGTTCAATGCAGTATTCTCCAGGCCGAGGGATACAGATTGTTTGACCGGTTGCCGAGATGATTTACAAATCCGAGCGGCATCCCTTTATAAGTAAGCAATACATATCCGCGCGGCGCGTCAAATCCTCCGAGTGCCTCACGGCGTAGATAAGACAACGCCACAGAGAGGTCAACTTCCACCTCAGGGAAAGCCCCACGGTTGAGATCGCGAGACATGGCAAGTGCCTGCGAAGGAACCACATTCTTTCCTTTTACTTCTCCGAGTTCCACCCCCATGTGAATGACATCAAGAGCCGAAGCAGCCTGCGCCATAGCAGCGGCAGTAGCCGCAGGGAGAGCTACCACGGTATCCTCCTGAAGCACAAAATCAAATCGCGCATCCTCACCGATCCATCCGCGGCATGCCGATAACAGTCTTTTTGCCGCAGCCGCATCCTTTTTCGCGGGATTTCCACCTTTCCGTTTCCCCACACGAAGTTTCCGGGCACCGGCCACCTCTTCTACAGGTTTGTATACCACACCTATTGCAAGTCCCTCACCTTTAACCTGCGACGGAAGAAAACGCAACATGCTCTCCGTAGCCACCGCTCCGGGAAAATCCCCTGCGGGGAGAGCCAGAACCTGCGCGCCGTATTCCCCGACAAGCATCCGCAGAATATCCTCATTCTCGGCTGTGTTGAAAGTGCATGTGGAGTATATCATATAGCCTCCCGGGGCAAGCGCCTCCCACAGATTGGCCACAATCTCCCGCTGGCGTGCCGCACACTGCTCTACGAGAGCCGGCGACCATTGCTCCACCGCCTTCCGGTCTTTGCGCATCATACCCTCCCCGGAGCATGGCACATCAGCGGCAATGATATGGAAAAATCCGGGCATACCGCGGAAGCGGGCTGTGTCACCGCGCGTCACCACGCATCCTTCATATCCCCATTTTATAATATTTTCCTTCAGAATCTCCGCACGCCTGAAATCAAACTCGTTTGCCACTATGAGCGGGTCGGCTGCCAGATCAAGCAGAGCCGCCACAGCCGCCGTGGTCTTTCCGCCGGGAGCCGCACAGGCATCAAGATAACGCACCTGTGTGCCTTCAGGCATCTCCAGACGTTGAAAAAGATACCTCACAATGCGGTCGATCGCCATCGAGGAAGCGTCCTGCACGTAATAGCGTCCCTGATGAAAAGCGGGATCATGCGTGAAATCAGGACGCGTCGCGAAATAGCGTCCCGACGCACACCAGGGCACACTGTCCGCCGCACCAGGCATAATGGAGGAGATCTCCTCGCCATCCCTGAGTTTCAGCGGGTTCACACGTGCCGACACCGACGGATCGGTATTTTCAAGCGAATAAATCAGTTTTTCAGCATACAGCGGCAGATCGCGCCCGATCCGCGATCTGAATTCCTCGGGCAGCTCAGTCGGCATCGTTTCCGGTTTTTACGTTGTTGTCAGCAGAGGTTTGTGCAGTCGCATCAGGCGTTTTGGGTGTTGCGGCGACCTCAGACTGCTGCGGCGCTTCCCCGTCGGCCGGCTTTGCCTTTACCCCGTCCGGATACTGCACACGGGCATGATACATGCTGCGCAGACGCGAGATAAAGCACTCCTTTATCTCCTTGATATCGCGGAACGAGAGCGACGACTCATTGTGCAGACCGTCGGCCACCTGCGCGTCGATAAGCCGGTCCACAAGCGAGCGTATGGCCTCCTGCGAGTGGTCGGTCATACTGCGCGATGCCGCTTCCACCGTGTCGGCCATCATCAGCAGTGAAGCCTCGCGTGTCTGAGGGTTGGGACCCGGATAAGTAAACGGAGCCTCGTCAACCTCCTCGTCGGGATGCTGGCGGCAATAAGTATTGTAGAAATATTTGGCTTTCCCCTTGCCGTGATGCTGCGTTATGAAATCCTTTACCACCCGCGGCAGCTTTATCTTATCCCCGCGGCGCAATCCGTCGGTGATATGGCGGATGATGATGCGGGCGCTCTGCTGCGGAGTGAGGGCATCATGTGGGTTAACCCCATACTGGTTCTCTGTAAAGAAAGCGGGGTTGTCGATCTTGCCTATGTCGTGGTACAGGGCACCGGCTCTGACAAGCTGCACATTGGCGCCTATGCGGTGAGCCGCCTCGGTGGCAAGGTTGCTCACCGCCATGGAGTGCTGGAAGGTGCCAGGACACTCCTGCGACAGCTCCCTGAGCGTGGCATTGTTGATATC
>CATJQX010000029.1 GCA_949742535.1 uncultured Muribaculaceae bacterium
CGACAAATCGAATTTCAAAAATGTCAATGTTCTCTATGGTTCAAGTGAACCGAATTTATTTAATTTTTAACCACGTCCATTTTTAGTGGACAGTAGTGAAGAAAGATCCGTGATAATTACATGGAACGGGCTATCCGGAGATTGTCGGACAGCCCGTTCTATGCGATTTTTATTTAAGTGCGATTTTCAATCTGGCATCGCCATATGCCGCGATATACATTCCTGCCGGAAATCGATCCAGAGAAATCTGTGAAGATGCCGGCACGGCGGAATATATCGTACGCCCGTTAATATCCGTGATTACCAGACGTTCACAGCTATCCTCCGTGTCACCGTCAATATATAGCACATTTCCTTCAAGCCGCAAACGGCAACCATTATCATGGGTGAAATACAGCACATCAGACAGGGCTGTCATATGATCGGAAGGTGTGACACGGAAAGCGGCTATACCACTGCCTGGAGTACTTACAAACAGATCCGTGACAGGAGTGTCGTCACCTGCAGGCCTGTGCCAACCCGACAGTTGGTCATTATTCACTTTTCGCGATGTGATCAATTGCCTGTAAAATGCCGGCGCTACTTTAGCCGGACGACTGAACGGTTTAGACGGGATACTGACATATGCGTCGCCCATACTGGACAACGTAGACGCATCCGGCCATTCCGTCACGCTGAATTGTGCGCCATTAGTATCGTTGAAATGCTGTGGGTAAACGGCCAGGGTATGGTTGCCATGTCTGAACGTATAAAAAACGCGGCACTCCCTCTGTGCAGTCGGATTACCCGGCAATGCATCGCGCCCTACAAATATGATGTCGTTGCCTGTGCCTGTGCCTCTATACAGCATCGGGGCACCGCTGCCTTTGAGATCAGCAGCCTGGGTGGTGGTGACAACCGCATATCTCGACTGCCCGGCGACGAAATGAATTTCAGGCCGAGAGATATTACCCCACGCTCCTGTTTCATGATTTCTTTCAAAATTCACTCTTGAGAGCACGACGCTCGACGCCACTTCGTTTTCATCGCCAGTAGTAACTGTCACTTCCGCATAATCAAAATAGTTGGCATTGAACGGCACATATTTCCATACGGGAAGAAGACCGATTCTGTAGTTTCCGGAAGATATGTCGCCCTCTACCCGGTCAATTTTTGTCAGCAGACAAGCATCCTCGTTTTTGTCTGTAAAATTATCGAACCCAAGCTGCAGATCAGCCTCACAGGCGCTGTCCGACAAAAGTTGCCCATCCTGTGACAAGGGAACCATATATATTACAGCAGATTTGTGATTGTCCGTCTTGCCAAGTATCGTGACCAACATCAGATTTCCCGACTCGTCATTAGTGATGACAAAATTATTTACATCCTGCCTGACAAAACTTGTCGCTCCAGATGTCTGACTGGTCTCTTTTTTGAAAGGCCTGAACCTGTCAGGACATTCAATAAGCCACGGCTGCAGTTCGCTTCCATTGTTTGCATCGAACCTGCGGATAAAAATCGTGCTCCTTTCCTCACCGGTCTCAATAGGATCGATATGGTTCACACATACATATACCGTTCCGCCCGACACCGCGATAGAATTGTTATTCTGGTAACCGTCAAGATTGTTAAGCACCGTCTCCCATAACGGCAATATCATCGTAGGCGTGGCATCTCCAGCCAGTGACAACTGTGCCTCAGGCGATAATATATCCCGCGGCACTCCCTGTGTGCTTTGTGCATTCAACGGATTAAGACAGGCAAACATCATTCCCAGAAACGTCGGCAGACCTCTGGATATGATCGATTCAGATAGACGCATGTGCAACGAAATTTAGAATTTATAAAAAGACGCGGATATCAAGTGGTTGATCAAATACCGCAAACACGTTAATTATATGCCACCATAACAGTTAGTTACGATTGCGATGGCACCGATGCGGCAAAGATACATATTTTCAACAAAAAAGCGCAACATTATCTCAATTATTTTTTACGCCCCTCGAATATTTTTATAAATCTCCCGGAATAGCCCCATTGACCTCCGAAACACCCATAAAACACCCCGGCAGAATGCACCTTTTCCCCGGCAGAATGCACCTTTTTACAATTGTTTTAAAATTTTTCGCTCAAAATTTTGCAGTTTCAAAAATAGTTCCTACCTTTGCATCGCTGAAACGGAAAAACAATATAATCCTCCAGCAAAAAGGTGCCATAGCTCAGTTGGTAGAGCAAAGGACTGAAAATCCTTGTGTCCCCGGTTCGATTCCTGGTGGCACCACAACC
>CATJQX010000030.1 GCA_949742535.1 uncultured Muribaculaceae bacterium
ACTTTTCCGCATCAACGAAGATGGGAAAATATGAGTAGTTGTGACGCACTCCGGGCATATCCTCGAAGAATGTGATGCCGGGAACATCGCGCAGCTCCTGGCGATAACGCTTGGCCACATTGCGGCGTGCCTCAATGGCTGCATCAACCTGACGGAGATTGAGAATACCATAGGCGGCACGGATTTCGTCCATTTTGGAATTTATTCCAGGAGCTACTACCGTAGTTTCATTCGCAAAACCGAAGTTCTTCAGGTAGTCTATCCGCTTCTTGGTCTGCTCGTCCTGCATCACCATAGCTCCTCCTTCTATGGTGTTGTAAACCTTCGTTGCATGAAACGAAAGTGTCGACATATCACCTGCATTGAGGATCGACTCTCCATCCACCTCCACACCAAAGGCATGCGCGGCATCGTAAATCACTTTGAGGCCATATTTATCGGCAACTTCCTGAATGGCTTTTGTGTCGCAGGGCTTGCCATAACAGTGCACCGGCATTATCGCCGTGGTTTTGGGAGTAATCGCCGCCTCTATCTTCGACGGATCAAGATTGCAAGTAGCGGGATCAACGTCAACGAAAACAGGCTTTATACCGTTCCACCACAGGGAATGGGTCGTAGCGACGAAACTATATGGTGTCGTGATTACTTCACCCGTGATTCTAAGCGCCTGCAACGCGGTGATCAGTGGCAAAGTGCCGTTTGTAAACAGACTTATATAGGGAACTTTGAGATAAGATGCCAGTTCCTTTTCCAGTTGCTTGTGAAAACGTCCGTTATTGGTAATCCATTTACTATCCCAAATCTCTTTAAGGAGAGCATTAAATTCATCGAGATCAGGGAGCAACGGCGACGTTACTGTAATTTGCTCCATATAATATATTTACTTTCTGATGTTTTTCAATTCCTTCACCTCGGGAAAACGGAACAGAATCGCTCCTCCGATGTATATCAAAGCACCAACTGCGACGGAGGTTGTCAGCGACAATATATCGTTACCCATAAAGTAAGCAGTGCCACGAGCAGCGGCATACATCACCGCACAGAGCAACAGCGTGGGCGTAAGATCATGCAACTGCATAAATATGCTCATCTTAAGAAACTTACCGGTATAATGCGTATTCCATATCAGACTTAAAACAGAACTTATTATGCTTCCATAGCACATAGCCTCAAGTCCCAAAGGTATCGTTATGCACAGAATTGTCACTCCCTGAATTTTCTTTATTACTTCAAGCCTGAAAAACAGGTCGCTCCTTCCTTTTACTATCAGGTAGTTCAGATTAATCGCATGGATAGGATACCACATACGTGAAAAAACTATTATGGAAAGTAGCGTGGCTGCATACATCCAAGTCTCTGTATACAGCACATTTATAAGAGGGTTCGCTACGGCTCCCACCCCCAGACAAAGAGGGAAAACGACAAAAGCTGATATCCTCAATGTGCGACGATAACCTCGTTTCAATGCTTCATCATCGTCTTGCAATTTGCAAAGAGTTGGATAGGTAACCGACTGCAAAATTCCTGTGGGCATAGTCGATGTCATTGCCGTAAGCGAAGAAGCCCTGTTATAAAATGCCAGATCTGCAGCCTTATAGACCTTACCTATCACAATTGAATAGATATTGCTGTATATGGTGTCAAGCAGTCCGGAAGCGAGCATTTTTGAGCCGAATCCGAAGAACTCCTTCAAGCTCTGACGCGACACTATCATTGACGGGCGCCATTTCACTTTATACCACACGCAAATCGTGGTTATCACATTCATCGAAAGACCCTGATAGACGAGTGCCCACACCTTGAAATCAAGATATGCAAGAACAATTCCAATTGCGCCTGATAGTATAACCCCAAGCAAATTAAACTTGGTAAGAGCCTTGAAATCAAGTTCCGCACTCAACAATGTACGGTGTACACCCGCTAACGAGCCGATAACAAGACCAAGTGAAGAGACCCTCAGAATTGCAGAAAGTTCCGACATTCCATAAAACCGTGCCACCAAAGGTGCGCATGCGAACAATATCAGATAGCAGATAACCGAAATAACAATATTGAACCAATATACTGTGCTACAGTCTGCTTGGGTTCTATCATTTTTACGCACCAACGCAGTCGAGAAACCGGAGTCAATAAATACACCGGCAACTGCAGTGAATACCGTCAGCATGGCAACCATACCGAACTGATCGGGCATGATAAGACGCGCCAATACTACAGAGATGACAAAATAAATCGCTTGTTTGCCACCCTGTTCGGCAATGCGCCACAAGACGCCGTTTACGGCCTTATG
>CATJQX010000031.1 GCA_949742535.1 uncultured Muribaculaceae bacterium
GCAAAATCGCAGGAGAATATGTGAACCGCAACATCTACTTCGCAATAGACGGCGACGAATCAAAGGCGCTCAAACGTGTGGCCGGCACAAACCGTCTCGCCTATCTGCCCGACGGCATCTCCGGAGAGAACATCCGCATCAACCAGGGCACATATACCATCACTATCGACATGAACAAACGTGTGTTTGAGATCGGCGGTGACATAGACCAGAACCGTATAAGCGTGTTCGGCTCATCTGTAGCAAACGGACAGGGTGCCGAGAACTACAAAGGCTACGCCTACCGCTATGGCGAGCTGCTCAAAACCCGCCACGCCAAAGGACACAGCCCCAACCCGCTCTACACATCGGGAATATCTATAGGCGGAAACACCACCACCGCACTTTTGAACCGCTATGACGACCTGACCCGCGACCTGGGCAAGTTTGTTATCATCGGCCTCTCGCTTGGAAACGAGGGTATCCACGGAGCATCGAATCCGCGTGACATCGTGACACAATTCCGCAAGAACATGCAGACACTGATAGCACAGGCACGTGCCGACGGAAAGATCCCGGTGGTGATGAGCAACTACACACGCGACGATTTCACCAGCACAGACTATGCGAATATCAAACAGACCAACCTCTATATACACGAATGGGACGTACCGTCGTTCAACACGCTCGGTGCCATTGACGACGGCACAGGACGCTGGGCTGCCGGCTATATGGCAGACGGAGCGCACCCGAATTCAAACGGACACACCGAATTCATGTACTCGATGGTGCCCTCGCTCTTCGACGCATTAATCGAGGGCAAACCGCTCCCCGAACGAGACATTACCCACGAACTTACCCTCGAAGACAAGGCCACACTGAATTTCACACCGGAGGAAACCACGCACTCCTTCACCATATCGTTGCGCGTGAAAGCCGCAACACCGGGCACAATCCTCTCCTTCAAAAACGGCGTACGCAAAAACACCACCGGACGCCTTGTACTCAACGAGGACGGAACACTGACATACGACTCCCCTTCAAAAACAGACTTCACTACAGAGACCGCTCCCCTCACCAACGACGGCTACCACTATGTGACACTTACCCATTATTATGCATGGGGGCGCACAATGCTCTATGTTGACAAGAAGCTCCTCGGCACCACTGAAGAATCCCTTATTCCCGGCATGTTCACTATCGGTGATCCCGAAAATGCCAGCAGCCAGACACTCTCCGAGCTTTATTTCTGGCGCGCAGGCATGAATGACAAAGAGATCATATCAATCACAGCCGGCAAAATGCTGAAATCAAGTCTGGAGCTGTATGTGCCGATGAATGTGGAGGAGGCTGCGGAAGGAGCCACAGAAGATGGCGCCCGCTCGTTTGCAATGGCCAACAAGGCGCAGAGCACAAACTTTGTCACATACGACATACCTGAGATAGGCGGCATAACAGTAGCCGACGCGCCCTCTGCCACAGCCGTGCCCGTAGCATACTATGCTCCCGACGGCCGCGAAGTAGCTCCTGCGGAAGCCACCGACGGCATCTTTATCGTCAGATA
>CATJQX010000032.1 GCA_949742535.1 uncultured Muribaculaceae bacterium
CTCCGACCAGCAGGGCGCACAGCATGTGGCGTCGCGCCGTGTAACAGATCTCACAGATTATATCATCACAGTGGAAAATTCCCGTGGTGAGACTGTGGCAAACTGGACATATGCTTCCATGCCGCAGTTGCCGGTTTTCCCTGTGGGAACATATACTATCAAGGTCGCATCCTGTGAGGAAACGCCTGCTGCATGGGAAGCTCCCCTGTTCGTGGGAAGCCAGTCGTTCGAGATCAAGAAAAACGAGGTGACCGATGTGCAGACCGTGGTGTGCAAGCTCGCCAACATAGCTGTGAGCGTTACCTGCGCCGACGATCTGGTCAACGCATCGGCAGGCGACATCAGCATCACCGTCACTTCAAAAGACGCACATTCACTCACCTACTCAGCCAGTGAGACACGCAAGGGGTATTTCCAGGCTATGGGACAGACAACCCTCGAGGTGCACTTCACCGGCACTGTAAACGGCACAGAAGAAGATTTCCGCTATGTGCTCAAGGATATCGCTGCCGGGCAACACCGCAAGGTGAACTTCTCGCTGCGCAGCAACCCCAACACTCCGCCCGACGAGTTCGGCAACATTGTGAACGATGGCGATGGCATACAGGTTTCCACCTCCGTGACCGGTGTTGACCTCACAAGCGACACCCCCGTAGAGGAGGAAGTGCTTCCCGACAACGACCGTCCCGGCCAGGAAGAGAAACCCGACGAGCCGACCCCACCGACCCCCGGCGACTGGGAGATCAAGTTTGAAAGCAAGACAGATGACCTGAAATTGGATGGCGTGAACGATCCCACTCTGTTTGAGAACGATCCCAGTAAGGAAGCGGTGGTAATCATAACCTCAACAAAGGGTTTCAAGAACCTGAAGGTTGACATCATCTCTACCTCGTTGAACGATGAGATGCTTTCAGGTGTGGGATTGGCAGCTTCGTTTGACCTTGCCACTGGCATGGCACCCGACGGTCGTGACTTGTCATTTGCTTTGGGTTCTCCGGTCGCAGATGGCGGTTTTGGATTCCCTGTAAAGGATAGTGTGACCGGTGAAGGTATCAATAATGTTGAATTCAACATAACATCTTTTGTCCCATTGTTGAATATCTATAAGGGAGAACTGCACCAGTTTAAGATTACCGTAGTAGACAAGGACGGTAACAGCAAAGACATGACACTTAAATTCCAATCGTAAGCAGATACTGAAAAATGAAAAGGAAAAATCTATTTTTCGCGTGCGCAGCTTCGCTGACGAT
Organism: uncultured Muribaculaceae bacterium; assembly: GCA_949742535.1. GTDB lineage: Bacteria > Bacteroidota > Bacteroidia > Bacteroidales > Muribaculaceae > UBA7173. The sequence continues at coordinate 1,251 of CATJQX010000032.1, forward strand.
GCTTTCATTCAGCAGCTGCTCCGACGACATCAACTATGGCACCCCTGACGACGGGGAAGGACGCGTGTTCCTCCGTCCGCAGCTCAACAGCGACGTGAAGGTGGAGAGCCGTGCCATACTTACCGACGATGAGCTTGCCGACAACGCCATAATATGGATATCAAACGCCAAAGGCGCCGTGCGCAAATACACCGGCGTGGGCAATGTGCCCGCCGGAGGTATCTCGCTCGTGAGCGACAACTATGTGGCCGAGGTATGGGCCGGCGACTCGGTGCCCGCATCGTTTGACCACCGTTATTTCAAGGGGCGCGAACCTTTCGCCGTGCAGGCAGGGCGCACCGCCGAAGTGACTGTGGAGTGCCGCATCGCCAACAGTGTGGTTGCCGTGGAGTATGAGCCTTCGGTCGACGACGTGCTCACCGACTACACCATGACCGTAGGGCACAAGGCAGGCGAACTCACATTCAACGGCCGCGAGGATGAAGGGCGCCCCGGCTACTTCATGATGCCCTCTTTCGACAAAAATCTCACCTGCACTCTTACCGGTAAGAAAACCGACGGGTCAGACTTCACCTACACCCGTGTGATCGAGGATGCCAAGCCCTCCACCAAATATCTGGTAAAGGTGAAGCATGGCGGCCCCGTGGAGGATGAAATTGGTGGCGCGCTGATTTCGATCGAGGTAGACGATACCGAGATCGAGGTGGAGGATGTAGTGGAGATCTATTCCGCTCCTACCTTAGAGGGCACCAACTTCGACATCACCAAGCCGGTGATGGGACAGGAGGGTCAGCTCACCGAGAAAAAAGTGTGGATCAAGAGCACCAAAGGGTTCAAGGACCTTGTGGTTTCCTGCCCCGGTTTCAGCACCCTGCTCGGTATCTCGGGCGACGACTTCGAGGTGTTCGGCATGGCCGACAATGTGAAGCAGTCTCTCGAGGCCAAAGGGTTCTCATATCAGCACTTCACCCATGAAGGGAGCGACTTCGAGGAGATCAAACTCGTGTTTAATGACGCGTTCATGAATCTCTTCCCCAACGGCGAGCATAACGTGCTCTTCACCGTTACCGACAACAACGGCAAGACCGGCACAGGTGTGATGCAGATAATC
>CATJQX010000033.1 GCA_949742535.1 uncultured Muribaculaceae bacterium
CGCACCGATACATTCGGCATTGACAATGCCCGTCTGGCCTATTACAGGGCGCTGAGTCCGGGAAAGATACGCAATCTTATGCCGCATGCCGCATATAACGACAGCACCGGACTTTTTACGCTTGAGCTTGACGCAAGCCTTAAGGACAACTTCACAATCGGAGGTGGAGGGTTCCTAACCTCTTCCATCAACTCCATGATATTCGCGTCTGTAGATTACTCAAGCCTGTCGTTCAGCTCCTGGAACACCCGCCTCATGGGATGGATAGGGCAGAGCTATATGGCAGCGCAGTTTGACGGCAAACTGTATCTTTCCAATACATTGCCCTCGGCGCTCGAGCTGCAGGGTGTCTACAGCAGGCAGCGCTATTATGAGAATGACAAACTGTTTTATCAGGACAATTCGCCCGCGTTCATCAGCCATTACGAAGGTTTTGCCCGCTTGAATTATGCATGGGCTGTAGGGCGCCGCGGCAAAGCTCTCATCGGTGTGGGGGGAGGCCAGTCGCGCAACAAGTTTTATTCCAACGACCGCGCCGATTTTATAGAATCAAGCCGCGAGGAGACGAAGATGAATCTCGGCCAGGCTGTGGGGCGGTTTGAATACAATACCCTCGACAACAACAGTTATCCGGTGAGCGGTACATTCCTCAATGTAGGTGTCATGCAGACTGTGGGACGCTATCACCACATGCAGGCAGACGAGCAGGGGATGAAGCGCGAGTATACCGACAACATACATTGGTTCCAGGCCGAGTTCAAGGGGGAAAACTACTTTAGCATCAGCAAACCATTCTCAATGGGAGTGGTGTGGGATGTGCTTGTCTCAAACCGCCGGCTGCTGAACACATATTATGCGTCGCTTGTCAACGCCCCGTCCTATACGCCTACTCCTGCAATGGAGGATGTGTTCAACAAGGCGTTCCATGCCAATTCGTTTGCCGCCGCGGGCGTAGTGCCTATCTGGCGTCCGTTCCAGCGCGCACAGGTGCGCCTTACCGCTACGGCATTCATGCCGTTCCGCCGGATAGAGCAGGATGGGCTCCGGGGTGTGCGCTACGGGGGCTGGTTTTCCGATCCGGAGTTCGCCGCCGAACTTGACCTTGTCTATAACCTCCCCTTCGCATCGGTGTGCGCCTATGCCAACTATCTTTCCTATCCAGGCGACAACTGGAATGTAGGCATCTCCTTCGGCTTATATTTTACCGCCACACCTTTCCTGCGTTGAAATAAATGCCGTCTGGTATGGCTTTGACGGAACAGTTATAAAAATTTAGTTAAAAATGCGGAATCCGGAAATATTTCCGTATATTTGCATTGTTCTAACAGTCTGGCCCGACATGTGCGCCCGGCTGTGTTGCAAAACGTATTCGGAAACTAACAACTATAACTGTTTTTAAAACTTGAACCTATGTCAAAAGTAACAGTCGTAGGCGCCGGCAACGTAGGCGCTACAACAGCTAATGTTCTGGTTACCACTCAGGTGGCTGACGAAGTTGTGCTCATCGACATTAAAGAGGGCGTATCTGAAGGCAAAGCCATGGATATCATGCAGACCGCAAATATCCTCGGCCTGCAGTCACGTCTTGTAGGTGTGACCAATGACTATGCCAAGACCGCAGACTCCGACGTGGTTGTCATCACTTCCGGTGTTCCCCGCAAACCCGGCATGACCCGCGAGGAGCTTATCGGTGTAAACGCAGGCATCGTGAAGTCTGTTACAGAAAATGTGCTCAAACATTCTCCCAACGCTGTGATCATCTGTGTGGCCAACCCGATGGATACAATGACATATCTGATCCACAAGATCTCCGGTCTGCCCAAAAACCGCATCATCGGTATGGGTGGCGCACTTGACAGCGCACGTTTCAAATATTTCCTGAGCATCGCTCTCGGCGCAAACGCCACAGAGGTTGAAGGCATCGTAATCGGCGGTCACGGCGACACCACCATGATCCCTCTGACACGCTATGCCGCATACCGCGGTGTGCCCGCTTCGGAGTATCTTCCCGCAGAGCAGCTTGAGAAGGTTGCCGCCGACACTATGGTAGGTGGCGCCACACTGACAAAGCTCCTCGGAACCTCCGCATGGTATGCTCCAGGCGCAGCTTCGGCACAGATGGTTGCCGCTGTGCTCCACGATCAGAAGAAACTTATCTCCTGCTCGGCTCTCCTCGACGGCGAATATGGCGAAAGCGACCTCTGCATCGGCGTGCCTGCAATCATCGGCCGCAACGGTATCGAGAAGATCGTGGAATTCGATCTCAACGACGCTGAGAAGGCTGCATTCAAGAAGAGCGCCGAGGCTGTACACAACACCAATGAGGCTCTCAAGGCCGTTCTTGGCTGATCTGCAGCATAATTGACAGAATAAATATAATACGGGAGGCCGCGACGTTCAAGAACATGCCGTTGCCTCCCGTTGTTTATAGGGTAA
>CATJQX010000034.1 GCA_949742535.1 uncultured Muribaculaceae bacterium
GGCTACCGCGGTCGCATACCTTTGTGTTGGTGAACGACCAGTCTTCTACGTTCTCGCGCTGGTTGAAGCCGGGGCTGCTAAGATAGAAGGTTGCGTCTATAGGATTGTTGAGAGTTGCGGTCTCCATGAGAGCCTCGCGCTCCTCGCGGGATACGAGCTTCCACTCGTCGTCGCCGGCAGGACATTCGCCACGGAACTCACCTGTTACGGTAGTTTCATCTTTTGTGCGGCCGCCGGCACCATCTTCATCGCTAACACGAGCATCGGGATAATAAGCGATGCGTGCATCCTGATAGTCGTTCTGAACGATGTGATATACATTTTCTTTGCCTTCAACGGGCACGAACTTCCATGCGCCAGCCTTGTCGCAGTCCATGTAACCGGGATAGTTCATGTAATGCTTGTCGCCACCGTTGGAGAGCTGTGTGTCGATATGGTATGTCATATCTTCTGCGTTCTCCTCTTCAAGGATGATAAGGATACCGGGCATGCCGAGAGCTGCGTGTGCACCCCAGTCGGAACCGCCGCAGAGGAACTGCTTCTGACCGATGTTATAGAAATAGTACTCGCCATTGGGCTCGGGAGCGCTACCTTTGAAGATGTCTTCCTGACGCTCTGCAACAAGGCGGCGACGGGCGAAACGGAGTTGCTTGAGAGCTGTGTCAAACTCAGTCTTGCTTGCAGCAGTGTTGAACAGATCCATAGCGCGGGTAGCGTATGTGTTGAGCTTGGGCTCTACAGCAAGTGTCTCGTTGAAGAACTTGATTGAGTTAGCACCAGCGGTCAGACCATCGATGAGGTTGAGAAGGTCGATTGTGGCAAGACGGATCTCGGTGCCGCTTGTGCTTGTGAGGGCCTGACGGGCAGCCTCGAGAGCTTTCTGCGAACCGGGGGTCTGCTGAAGAGCCTCAACCTGCTTGATTGCGTCATTAAGGCTTTCGATAACCTCAGTGAGGTCAACGGCGGGAGTTTCGTCGCTTACATACTGGAGTTGGAAGTTGTCGTAAACGAACCAGTCGCGATCGAGACCTTCAAGCTTGGTTACACCTACGATAAGATTTCCATCGGTAACCACAGCTTCGATCCATTCGTTCTGATAACGGTCATTGAGGAACTCAAGTGAAGCGGTGCTCATCTTGTCGGGAACCCACTGGTTGATATCGGCGATCTCTTTCCATTCGTTAGAGGAGCCTGCCCCGGGAGCTTCGAAAACCTCGCTGAGGATGTGACGGAAAGGTTTCTCGTAAGCGCCTGCGAAATATTTGGGATTGCGGGGCCATGTGCCGTCAACAAAGTTTGACACAGCATCAGCATCGTCCCAGTTCTGACGGTAATATCCCTGTACACGGAAACGGTAGGTGCCGTTGGGAAGGTCTGTCAGAACCACATAATGTGAATAACCGGTAATGTGGTGCCATGCCTCACGCACTGAGTTGTGCATAGAACCGTCGCAAGCTACACCACCACCATACTGGTTTGTGAATTTGTGGACCCATTTAGCTTCTTCATAACGGGGGTTCTGGTTACGGCTGAAGTCACCGCCGGGGATGAGCCAGCTAGCGTCAACAGGACCATTGGCTGCCTCAGCCTTCATGTGGCTGATACGGTCGGCACGGCTCACGAGCTGCCATGTGGTATTTTCAGCTTCGGGATTTACATCCGCGATAACGCCGCCATTCTCACCGAGCAAGAAATTAGCGTAACCCTCCTGGTCGCAAACGAGCATCTGGATGTTGTAAGCGTTGCTTACTCCATCTACAGTAACAGGAACGAGCCCCCAAGTTGTCACGGCACGGCCGGTGTCCATGTAAAGGCCCTCACCGTTGATACTACGGTTGCCGTTGAGTTTCGGGTCAAGCTGGTAACCGCCTTCGATTACCTTCACGGCTACATCGAAACCGGTTTTGCCAAGTCCTGCACGTGTGGTCCAGAAATTGGGCTGGCTGTTGTTTTCAAGCCACATACCGCTTTCTACCTGATACAGATAGAAATTCCCGCTACCTTCAGTGGGAGCCACGCTGCCGGTATAGGGCGACTGTGCTGCCATGGTGAAAGCGCCGAGGAATCCTAATCCGAGAATTAAGTCTCTTTGTTTCATAAAAATTGAAAGGTTAAATTTAGTATTTGTTTTTTAAGGTAAAAGAAATCGCGATTAATAACTCACCGGTAAAATATCCGGCAATTTTCACACATTTACTTTATGGTCAGTTGTGTTGCAAAAGTAGGTCATCGCAAGATAAAATCTGATAAATGCTTGTTCAAAATATGAAATTATTTCGTCAGTCGCGTATCGAAATACGCCAAATAAGAACCTCAAATCCGATATAGACATCTGATAGTCACGGTAAAGGGTTTTTCAATACGATGTGGCGCCATTGCGCACAAAGGAGCCGCTCCATTCTATATAGCCAAAGAGGATGTGTCATAATGGCCCATCTGGGTCGTCGCCTGAGGAATTCTTCGCAAAGGCGAAGCGGTCGGAGACCGATGACGGGTTCGGTCATTGAC
>CATJQX010000035.1 GCA_949742535.1 uncultured Muribaculaceae bacterium
GATCGAGAATTGAACTCGAGACCTCCGGGTTATGAATCCGACGCTCTAACCAACTGAGCTATCCCGCCGTTTGCGAGTGCAAAGTTACAACCGTTTTTTCATTTTGCCAAATTTTGCGGCATTATTTTTATAACAATTTTATAGATATATGTGGTGTATGAAAGTAATGGGCAGATAATCAATGGATTGAGCTTTGTAATTTTATATAATTATTCATATTGTAATTGAGGAACGGAAATCAGGCATTAGTGTCAGATTTTGAATTTAACGTATATTAACGCGTAAAACTAATTAATTAGTTGTTGAATTAATAAATTAGTTGTAGCTTTGCGTCGTGACAATATTGTCGCGCACACAGGAAGATTGCAATGAAAGCAGGCAGGAAAAGACAGATGCTGACAGAGAAAGAAACTGAGATAATGCAGTTGCTTTGGGATAGAGGACCGCTTTTCGTGCGCGAGATGGTGGAGCTTTATCCGGAGCCTAAACCGCATTTCAATACGTTGGCTACTCTGGTTAGGATTCTTGAGGAAAAAGGATATGTGGGGCATGAGAAGCTCGGCAATTCCCATCGTTTTTATGCGATAGCGCGGAAAAGCGATTTCAGCAGGCGGTCGCTTGGTGAAGTGATACGCGACTATTTCAATAACAGTTACAAGAATGCAGTTTCCGCTCTGGTGGAGGATGAGAAGATATCCGTTGATGAACTCAAGGAGATTATTTCCATCATCGAGAGCAAGCGTGAAGGTAAGGAGGAATGATCTATGGGAGGAGTTTTCGCATATTCGCTTTATTCGTCACTCATTTTGGTGGCGATGTACCTGACGTATAAATGGGTGCTTGCGGGTGAGAGGCAGCATGGTTTCAACCGTGCCATACTGTTGGGCATTTATGTGGCGGCAATAGTCTTACCGTCGTTCGCACTCGGCTTTGGCAGCAGGATGGAGGCTACTGTGGCAGTGGATGGTGTGATGGTCGGTTTTATCACGGCAGATGCAGTGGAGGAAAGTTCTGCCTCGTTTTCATGGTCTGCTGTATTGCTGATGCTTTATCTTGCCGGCATTGTAGTCTGTCTTTTCCATACAGCACTTGTAGCAGCCCGGCTCGTCGGAATAGTACGAAAAGGGGAGCATGTCAGATTAGACGGTAAGTACAGACTGATACTTACAGACGATAAGGGTGTAGCACCGTTCAGCTGGTGGCGTTATGTGGTGATGCCGCGTCAGGATTTTATCGAATACCGGGATATGATCCTTGTGCATGAACTGAAACACCTGCGTGCGTCGCATTGGTCTGATCTGCTGTTTGCACAGTGTGTGGCCATTTTCCAATGGTATAATCCTGCGGCATGGCTCATGCGTGAAGAGCTCAAGACCGTGCATGAATATCAGGCCGACGACGCTGTGATGCGTGCGGGTACCGATATAAAATCATACCAGATGTTGTTGATAAAAAAGGCTGTTGGCGCGAGATTCCCGTCACTTGCCAACAGCCTCAATCATAGTAAACTTAAAAAACGTGTTAACATGATGTACAAAAAAAGTCCTTCGAACGGGCGCCGTATGCGCAGTATCGCGCTTGTGCCCGCAGTATTGGTGGCGCTTGTCGCCATTAACGTTCCGGCAGTAGGCGCGCTTATCCATGAGGCGTCTGTCGCTGAGATCCCCTTTCCCGATGACAAAGGTAGTGAAAAATCTGTAAACGGCAAGATCTCCATCTCCCCGGCTGCAAGTAAACCGGGAGAGAAACGCAGCACTGAAAGATCGCTGGAGAATATGACTGTGTATATTGATGGCAAGAAAGCCACTGTAAACGAAATGCAGGCTCTTGATCCGGCGATGATCGCTTCCATGACAGTTCTAAAGGATAGTGAAATCCTTATCACCACTAATGGCGCTGCTTCTGAAGTGAAACAGACCTTGAAGTCAAGTTCAGGCCGCGAAGTGCAATCGTCGGCTCAGGAGATGCCGCGTTTTCCCGGCGGTGAGGCTGAATTGATGAAATATGTGGGTATGAACCTTAAGTATCCGCAGGAAGCAATGAAGGCCGGAAAAGAGGGACGTGTGGTAGTTAAATTCGTTGTCTCTGCCGATGGAAAGGTCACTGATCCCCAGATTGTGAGAAGTGTTGACAAACAGCTTGACGATGAGGCGCTGCGTGTGATCTCTTCATTGCCTGATTTCATTCCCGGAAAGATAGACGGCAAGCCTGTGTCGGTGTGGTACACGATGCCAGTCTCATTCAAGTTGAGCAAGAATGAACCTTCAAAGTGATTGTTGAGGCTTGAACCGACATAAAAATTCCCCGCATGTAATCACTGATTGGAAATTACATGCGGGGAATTTTGGTATGAGATTGGATGTTATTCAGACTTTTCGCGAGGGAAGGCAGAAATGCGCAGTCGGGCTGCTCCCATCGGTACGAGTGTTAGTTTTGTCTCTTCTGTGCTGCGGGGAACGAATTTTGTGGGAAGCAGGTCGGTCATGCCGGTTTCATCGTAGCCCCATGA
>CATJQX010000036.1 GCA_949742535.1 uncultured Muribaculaceae bacterium
ATCACTATTTCGCTGAACACTTCGGGGTTCTGGGCGCACTTGTGGGCTACAACGCTGCCCACGCCACCGGCGCCGATGATGATGACTTTTGACATTCTTTTCTTTTTACGGTTGTATACACTCTCCTGCCTCCTGCCGGCATGGAGGGAAACAGGGCGGTGTGTGCAGGAAAAACGGTTATGCGCGGGTGCTTGTTGGGGCGCCACGCCTATCAACTTGCAAATTTAATGAAATTTTTGAACTGACAACACTTTCGCTTGTGAACTATACTGTATTTTTGTAACTTTGATAAACGGAGACGTCAAAAAAGCCGCACATAAGATGGGAAAACATTCCAAGGACAAATCGCCCGAACTGCAGAAAAAAATATCCATACTGCCCGATTCGCCGGGGGTATACATGTACTACGATGCCGAAGGCACGGTGATATACGTCGGCAAGGCCAAGAACCTTAAGCGGCGCGTGTCGTCGTACTTCAACCGCACACACGATGTGCTCCGCACAAACCTGCTCGTGCGTGCCATCGCCGACATGAGCTATATCGTGGTGCCTACGGAGCAGGATGCCCTGAACCTCGAGAACTCGATGATCAAGGAGCATAAGCCCCGCTACAATGTGCTCCTCAAGGACGACAAGTCGTACCCCTGGATATGTGTCACCAAAGAGCTTTATCCCCGTGTGTTCCTCACCCGCCAGCGGCTCAAGGACGGCTCAAAGTATTTCGGTCCCTACACCGAGGTGGGGGCGGCGCGTGCCGTGCTCGACCTCGCCCGGGAGCTGTATCCGGTGCGCACATGCCGCATACCCATCACCCCCGCCACACTACAAAGGGGGAAGGGGCGTCTCTGCCTGGAGTATCATCTGCAGCGGTGCCGCGGATGTTGCGTTGGGAAGATCTCGCCCGAGGAGTACGGGGCATATATCGACCAGATACGCCAGATCCTGCGCGGCGAGACGGGGGAGCTGATGGCCTATCTGCGCTCCGAGATGGAGCGTCTCGCAGGCGAGCTGCGCTTCGAGGAGGCGCAGGAGCTGAAAGTGAAATATCAGCTTGTGGAGCGTTACCGGGCGAAGAGTGTGATAGTGAGTCAGACGGTAGACAATGTGGATGTGTTCGGCATCGACGATGACGGAGGCAACGATGTGTACATCAACTATATGCATGTGCGCCGCGGAGCCGTGGTGCGCAGTGTCACGCTCCGTTACAAGAGGCGTCTGAGCGAGGAGGCACCGGCGCTTCTCAGCTATGCCCTCGACGAGATACGCACCCGTTTCGGCCTCGTTTACGGCGAGGTGGTGGTGCCGATGCTACCCGATCTGGAGATGGAGGGGGTGACCTTCACCATACCGCAGCGCGGCGACAAGGCCAAGCTGCTCGATGTAAGCGTGCGCAACGCCCGGCAGAACAAGCTCGACGATCTCAAGCAGCTCGAGTGGACCGATCCCGAGAAACGTGCCGAGAAGACGCTCGAACGCATGAAAGCCGATTTCAGGCTCAACGAACTGCCGCGCCATGTGGAATGTTTCGACAACTCCAACATTCAGGGCACCAATCCCGTGGCATCGTGCGTGGTGTTCCGCGACGCGAAACCCTCCAAGAAAGATTACCGCCATTTCAACATCAAGACCGTTGTCGGGCCCGACGATTTCGCCTCCATGAAGGAGGTGCTCACACGCCGCTATACCCGTCTGATGGAGGAGGCTCCCGACGATCTGCCGCAGCTCATCGTGGTTGACGGCGGCAAAGGGCAGCTGAGTGCCGCCGTAGAGGCGCTCGATGAGATAGGGCTGCGCGGCAAGATTGCCGTTGTCGGCATCGCCAAGCGTCTGGAGGAGATATATTTCCCCGGAGACAGCGTGCCTCTCTATATCGACAAGAACTCCGAGTCGCTCCGCGTGGTGCAGCAGCTCCGCGACGAGGCGCACCGTTTTGGCATAACCCACCACCGCGACCGCCGCTCAAAGTCGGCCATCGTAAGCGAACTTTCCACCATCCGCGGCATCGGTCCCGGCACAGAGCAGACCCTCCTGCGCCACTTCAAGAGCGTGAAACGTATCTCCGAAGCCTCCCTCGACGCCCTCGCCACCGTCATCGGTCCCTCCAAAGCGCGCCTCCTCCGCGACCACTTCGCCTCCCCCTCCTCTTCCCAAAAACAATGAATCCGATATTTATAAGCAATATATAGGAATATAGGAGCGAATTTAGGCAATCGTGTCTTATCCACCAACAAGATAATCATCCCCATAATCATCCCCCGCAATCCTCCCGGCCAATTACGGCCACTGCTTACTTAGTTTAATACCTTATTAATTATGTCGTTGAATATGAAAAATGTAATCGTAAATATATTCGTGTTCATGGCGATGCTGCTCGCTGCAGCCGCCGTGCAGGCCGGAAACGTGTATATTTGCGAGGATCCCGACATGGAAGCCGTGATGCCCTCGCTCACGGGAAACATCGATGACGCTGTCACACGCTTTGCCAATAAGAATTTCAGATATCCCCCCGAGGCATGGAGGATGCAGAAATGGTTCGGCGTGGAGATAATGGGGCTTGTGGATGTAGACGGGCATGTGATTGAGATAGAGCTGATGACCGACGAGGCTCCTCATCCACTGCTGGTGACCGAGCTGCGC
>CATJQX010000037.1 GCA_949742535.1 uncultured Muribaculaceae bacterium
GCGAACCGATCTGGTTAACCTTGACCAGGATAGAGTTGGCGCAGCCTTCCTCGATACCGCGTTTGAGATATTTCACGTTGGTTACGAACAGGTCGTCGCCTACGAGCTGGCAACGGTCGCCGATAAGATCGGTAAGGATCTTCCAGCCTTCCCAGTCGTTTTCTGCCATACCGTCCTCGATAGAGTCGATAGGATATTTCTCAACGAGACCTTTGAGGAACTCAGCCTGCTCCTGTGAAGACAGTTTGGGAGCGTCGGCACCCTGCTTCCATGTGTAGTCGTAAACGCCATCCTTGAAGAACTCGGAAGAAGCGCAGTCAAGACCGATGGTCACATCCTTGCCGGGTTTGTAACCGGCGAGCTCGATAGCCTTGATGATCACATTGAGGGCGTCCTCTGTGCCGTCGAGGTTGGGAGCGAAACCACCTTCGTCACCAACAGCTGTTGAGAGGTTACGCTCTTTGAGCACCTTCTTCAGGTTGTGGAATACCTCTGTGCCCATGCGGATACCTTCGTGGAAAGAAGTAGCGCCGATAGGACGGATCATGAATTCCTGGAAGCAGATGGGAGCGTCGGAGTGAGCGCCACCGTTGATGATGTTCATCATGGGCACGGGGAGCACGTATGTGTTGCAGCCGCCGATGTATTTGTAGAGGGGCAGGTCGAGATAGTCGGCAGCAGCTTTTGCTACTGCGAGGCTGACACCGAGGATAGCGTTGGCACCGAGATTGCTCTTGGTGTCAGTGCCGTCGAGCTCGAGCATCTTCTCGTCGATGGCGATCTGGTCAAGAGCGCTCATGCCCTTGAGAGCCTCGGCGATAGGACCGTTGACATTAGCGACAGCCTTCAGAACGCCTTTGCCCATGTAGCGGTTCTTGTCACCGTCGCGGAGCTCGAGAGCTTCGTTTACGCCGGTAGAAGCGCCGGAGGGAACGGATGCACGGCCGCGTGCGCCGCTTTCAAGGATTACGTCTACTTCTACAGTGGGGTTGCCACGTGAGTCAAGTACCTCACGACCAATGATTTTTTCGATTTTCATAATTTTGATTGCTTTTAGCTTTATCTGATTGTCTGTTTTTACAGTCAAAAGATGCGCCGGATCATACCACTGCCGTGGAACTCCCCCGCCGCCTGGAGTTGGAACGGATTTTCCAACCGCAAAGTTACAAAAATTTCGTAATATTCACCTTTTTAACTTATAAAAATGGGCTTCGCCGAGATTTAAAAAATTTGAAAAAACAGACACCCGGTCCCGCGCCTCAATACTGGTTGGTCAGAGTGAGCGATGCCGTGTCGTTCACCTTCCTGAGATCATTGAAAAGCGGCATATAGTTGCGGTGGGAAGGGGCGAGCACCACAAAATTTATCTCCGTCTGTCCGCTCTCGTAATCAAACTGGATGAAATATGTGGAGAGGTGCACCGCGTGGTCGGAGAAAATTTTCTTGTAAGTCTCCACATCGTCAATGATACCATTGATCCGCAGCCTCAGCGTGCGGTTCTCCTGACCCATGTGGCGCTTCTGCTCCACCCCCTCGAGCAGCACAAGCGTGAACAATATCAGAGCAGTCGCCGCTATGGAGCAGAAATACATTCCCACACCCACGGCCATGCCGATGGCCGCCGTCATCCATATGCCGGCAGCGGTAGTAAGCCCGCGCACCGAACCTTTCATATGGATCATGGCGCCGCCCCCGAGGAAACCCACGCCGGTGATCACCTGGGCGGCGATGCGCCCAGGATCGCCGTTTTTGAGGCCGAGATACACCTGAGGCACATATATGCTCAACAGCATCGCCAGACATGAGCCCATAGAAATCAGTGCGAAAGTGCGCACTCCCGCTATCTGCCCCTTGCGTTTGCGCTCTGCACCCACAAGGGCACCGAGCAGCATGCTCATGATGAGTTTGAATACTCCGTTGCCGAGAGTCACCTCCAGCGAGTTAAGATCGGCATAAACCGCTTCAAAAAAGTGCCACATATACCGTTTTCAGAAATTAGACAATTTGATCCGGACATGAAATCCGCGCCGGCGCCATTATTATCATACGGCTACAACGATATAACAACATCGCCGCACGTAAAGATACAAAAAAACACATCGCCTGCAAAATGACATTACATCATACTTGCAAGCGACGTGATTTCTTATCGTATATTCCGGATGGAACCGGAACCAGTCGACGAAGTCTTATTCAGCCTTTGCCTCTTCAGCTGCGGGAGCTTCTGCGGCGGGTGTCTCGGCTGCAGCGGCCGATTTACCACGGCTGCGGCGGGTGCGGCTTGTCTTCTTGCCGGCCTTCTCCTTGAGCATGTTCTCGTTGTAGTCAACAAGCTCGATGAAGCAGGTCTTGGCGTTGTCGCCCAGACGGTTGCCGGTCTTGAGGATACGGGTGTAACCTCCGGGACGCTCGGCGATCTTCTCGGCAATCTCACGGAAAAGGATGTTTACGGCATCCTTGTTCTGGAGGTAAGAGAAGACCAGACGGCGGTTGGCCATGTTGTCGTTCTTCGCACGGTTGATCAGCGGCTCGGCATACATGCGGAGAGCCTTTGCTTTTGCCAGCGTGGTGAAGATTCTCTTATGCTGGATAAGAGAGATGGTCATGTTGGCGAGTAAGGCGTCGCGGTGAGCTTTCTTGCGCGAAAGATGA
>CATJQX010000038.1 GCA_949742535.1 uncultured Muribaculaceae bacterium
GGTCAATGACCGAACCCGTCATCGGTCTCCGACCGCTTCGCCTTTGCGAAGAATTCCTCAGGCGACGACCCAGATGGGCCATTATGACACATCCTCTTTTTGATGCTTACAGACGGCATTGTATTACAATCCGCCAATTTCAAAATCCTTAATTTCTTAATTCCAGTTGAATTTAGTAATTTTGTGACATAAACAGATTGAAGAAAATGGAAAAGAAATTCAAACGCACACTTGTCACAACCGCGTTGCCATACGCCAACGGCCCGGTACACATCGGCCACCTCGCCGGAGTGTATGTGCCGGCCGACATCTACACACGCTTCCTCCGTCTGCGTGGAGAAGATGTAGTGATGATCGGAGGTTCCGACGAGCATGGAGTGCCCATCACAATAAAAGCCCAGAACGAAGGGGTGACACCACAGGACATAGTGGACCGTTACCATAAGATAATCAAGGACTCAATGGAGGAACTCGGGGTGTCTTTCGACATCTACTCACGCACCACCTCGAAAATCCACGAGGCAACGGCATCGGAATTTTTCCGCCGCCTGTATGACAACGGCCAGTTCGTGGAAAAATCGTCCATGCAGCTTTATGACGAGAAAGCCAACCAGTTTCTGGCAGACCGCTATGTGACCGGAGAGTGCCCGCATTGCCACTACGACCGCGCCTATGGCGACCAGTGCGAGAAGTGCGGCACATCGCTCAACGCCACCGACCTCATAAATCCCAAGAGCGCCATCACCGGCAACACACCGGTGCTGAAAGAGACCAAACACTGGTACCTGCCTCTCGACCGTTGGGAACAGCAGCTCTCGAAATGGATACTGGAGGGACACAAGGAATGGAAAACCAATGTCTACGGACAGTGCAAGTCGTGGATTGATCTCGGGCTGCAGCCACGTGCCGTGAGCCGCGACCTCGACTGGGGAGTGCCCGTGCCGGTGGAAGGTGCCGACGGAAAAGTGCTTTACGTATGGTTTGACGCACCTATCGGATATATTTCCAACACCAAGGAACTCCTCCCCGACACATGGGAAACCTACTGGAAAGACCCGGAGACCAGAATAATCAACTTCATCGGGAAAGACAACATCGTGTTCCACTGCATCATCTTCCCGGCAATGCTCATGGCTTACGGTGACAACTATCAGCTCCCCGACAATGTGCCCGCCAATGAGTTCCTAAACCTCGAGGGTGACAAGATCTCAACCTCGCGCAACTGGGCCATCTGGCTCCACGAATATCTGCGTGATTTCCCCGGCAAACAGGACGTGCTCCGCTACGTGCTCACCGCCAACGCTCCCGAGACAAAAGACAACGACTTCACATGGCGTGATTTCCAGAGCCGCAACAACTCTGAGCTTGTGGCCATCCTCGGCAACTTCGTGAACCGCGCGATGGTGCTCACACACAAGTATTTCAACGGAGCTGTGCCCGCCGCAGGCGCATTGCAGCAGACCGATACCGACGCATTCGACGAGATAAAGGCCACAGCCGAAAACCTTACAGCAGCCCTCGAGACTTTCCACTTCCGCGAGGCGCTCAAAGAGGCCATGAACATAGCACGCATCGGCAACCGCTACCTCCAGGAAACCGAGCCGTGGAAAGTGGCAAAAACCGACATGGAGCGCGTGGCCACGATACTCAACGTCGCCATCCAGATCTGTGCCGACATAGCTGTGGCCTTCGAGCCGTTCCTCCCCTTCATGAGCGGAAGACTCGCCGACATGCTCCATATGGGGAAACTATCATGGGACATGCTCGGACACACCGGTCTCATCCCCGCAGGCACACAGCTCGCACAGCCCGAACTGCTGTTTGAAAAGATCGAGGACGACGCCATACAGGCACAGCTCGACCGCCTCAGCCGCATACGCGAGGAAAACAAGCGCAAGAGCTGGCGCCCGGAGCCGCAACAGCCCGATGTGCCTTTCGACGACTTCATGAAAGTGGATATCCGCGTAGGCACCGTATTGGAATGCAAACGCGTTCCCAAGGCCGACAAACTCCTGCAGTTCCTCATCGAGGACGGCATGGAGCAGCGCACCATCGTGAGCGGCATAGCCAAATACTACAATCCTGAGGATCTCGTGGGAAAACAGATATGTTTCGTCGCCAACTTCGAACCGCGTAAACTCAAAGGCGTGCTTTCACAAGGCATGATACTGTCGGCACAGAACCCCGACGGATCTCTCGTAGTCATTGGCCCCACAGGAGCAGTGACACCGGGAGCACAAGTTAAATAAGCCCCAAACAACATCCTCCCAATGCAGCAGCAGCACACTCACTCCTTGCGTCCGCGTATCCTCGTCATATACACCGGTGGCACCATCGGCATGATAGAGGACCCGCAGACACACACGCTAAGCCCCTTCGACTTCAACCACCTGATCGACAACGTGCCCAAGATCAAAATGCTTGATTATGACATCGAACACATACAGTTCGATCCACCAATTGACTCAAGCAACGTTTCTCCGGCACACTGGCAACAGATAGCCTCAGAAATCGGACGCAACTACAAACGGTTCGACGGATTTGTCGTGCTGCATGGCACAGACACCATGGCATACACCGCATCCGCACTATCTTTCATGCTCGAGCATCTGCGGAAACCGGTGATAATCACCGGATCGCAGCTCCCGATCGGAGAAGTGCGCAC
>CATJQX010000039.1 GCA_949742535.1 uncultured Muribaculaceae bacterium
GCGCACCCAACGGAATAACATCCCGAACGGCAACATGGTTGCATTGAGCCGGACGCCGAGGGTCTTCCCGGCGCGCCTCCATGCCATGACAAGCGGAATCCACAGACCGGGTAAAAGGGCGACAAGGAAACAGCCCGGAAGCGCGTTTGGAAGTGTCATCACCAGACCGCCCACCGTAGCTGCAAGCCATACCCACATCATTATGTTCGAGATGCGGAAGAACCAGCGCGCGCCACCTCCCCCTTTCAGCATGCGGCCGGTGAAACAGTGCCTGAGCCTCAGCTCACGGAAAGCCACCTGGGGATTGTCGAAAGCGGCACTCATCAGTGCGTCGGAATCAAGCACCACGGCGGTGTTGGTGCGGTTGGTTATCTGGTTTATGAACAGGTCGTCATCGCCGTAATGCAGCGTAAGCGTACGGGCGAATCCTTTCACATCGAAAAACAGCTGTTTCCTGTAGGCGAGATTGAAACCGCATCCCCGGTAAGGATGTTTCCGCAAAGCCGAAGTTAGCCAAGTGGTGGCTGTGGCCACCTCGTCGTAGCGGTTCATTGCGCCTTTAAGCCCCTCTATGGAGGCAAATCCGAGAGCTACGTCGGAGCCTTCGGCAAGGGGACGCATCATCAGGGAAAGCCATCGGGGAGAAGCTGGGGTGCAGTCGGCCGTCGTGAGCACCACATAATCGTGGCGTGCAGCCTTCACTGCAAGCGACAGGCAGAGTTTCTTGCGGCTGAGGTTGCGTGCGCCGTCGGGCACATGGGTATAATATACGTCGGTTTCAGGATGCTGCAGGCCGAAACGGGTCACTACGTCAGCCATATCCCCCGACGTGCCGTCGTTTACCACCACAGCCTCCATCTTGCCGGGATAATCCTGTGAGGCGAGCTGATCGAGCATGCGGGCGAGGCCTTCTACATTTCCGTTGCTGTAGATAAGCACCGATACAGGTGGAAGCTCCTGCGGCATCCTCTCCCTCCGCGCCTCGGCTTCGCGTGCGCTCTTTGACACGAGAAGCACCCTTCTGCGGTACAGGAACAGAAGCCATACGGCGGCCACAAACGCCACCGCGAAGAAAACCCACCCCGATATCTTTATATTGTCAAACGAAAAATATATTTCTTCCATAAATATACATTGCTCATGCAAATATAGCACTTTTTGCCCACACCCCGGTTCCCCTGCCGCGTTTATTCGGGAATAATTGCTAATTTTGTAGTTGAGCAACGGAACATAAAAATGAATATAGCAATTGTAGGAACAGGCTATGTGGGCCTTGTCTCAGGCACCTGCTTCGCCGAGATGGGGGTAAACGTGGCCTGCGTGGACATAGACAGTAAGAAAATCGAGCAGCTGCGCCAGGGGAAAGTTCCCATCTATGAGCCGGGGCTTGACGAAATGGTGATCCGCAACCAGCGGGAGGGGCGTCTGCATTTCACCACAAGCCTGGAAGAGGTGATCGATGACGTGGAGGTGGTGTTCAGCGCCGTAGGCACTCCACCCGACGAGGACGGGAGCGCCGACCTCCGCTATGTGCTCGATGTGGCCAGAACCTTCGGCCGCACCATAAAGAAATACACTGTGCTTGTCACGAAATCCACCGTTCCGGTAGGCACAGCCCGCAAAGTGCGTCAGGCCATAACGGAGGAGCTTGAGAAACGGGGCGAAAAGATACCGTTTGACGTGGCTTCAAATCCGGAATTTCTCAAGGAGGGGGCCGCGATAAAGGATTTCATGAGCCCTGACCGTGTGGTCGTAGGTGTGGACAGCGAGGAAGCCCGTGTGCTCATGAGCCGGCTTTACAGACCGTTCCTGCTCAATAATTTCAGGGTCATTTTCACAGACATACCCTCGGCGGAGATGATCAAGTATGCAGCCAACTCCATGCTTGCCACCCGCATATCGTTCATGAACGATATCGCGAACCTCTGCGAGCTTGTGGGAGCCGACGTGAACATGGTGCGCAAAGGCATAGGCACCGATTCGCGCATAGGCTCTAAGTTCCTTTATCCGGGATGCGGCTACGGGGGAAGCTGTTTCCCGAAAGATGTGAAGGCGCTGATAAAGACCGCCGAAAAGGAGGGATACAATATGAGTGTGCTCAAAGCGGTGGAAGAGGTGAACGAAAGACAGAAATCTGTGGTCTTCGGGAAACTGGTAGCGCATTTCGGCGGAAAAGAACATATGAAAGGCAAACTGGTGGCCATATGGGGACTGGCATTCAAACCTGAAACCGACGATATGAGGGAGGCCACATCGCTTGTGACGATCCGGCTCCTGCTCGACGCCGGATGCAGGGTAAAGGTTTTCGATCCGGCTGCTATGGGAGAATGCCGGCGGCGAATAGGAGACGCCGTGGAATATGCGACCGACATGTATGACGCCGTGCTCGACGCCGACGCCATGCTCATGCTCACCGAGTGGAAACAGTTCCGCCTCCCCTCGTGGGGTGTGATAGTGCGCTCAATGAAAAGCCCTGTAGTGATCGACGGCAGAAACATCTACGATGCGGAAGACATGGCGCGACAGGGGATAGAATACCACTGCATCGGACGCAAATGAAAATTTTCCTCACAAATCTCAAGTAATTAAGAGAGTGTTTGAATTTCACTTTCATTCACTAAAAGAGGATTTTTCAGACTGATTCCGCGAGTTGAAGAGGGAGCGATGCGGGCATCGTGACC
>CATJQX010000040.1 GCA_949742535.1 uncultured Muribaculaceae bacterium
TGCCTACTGGTCGGTGAACTACTGGGGCAAAGACCTGCATGCCGTCCATGTCGTGCACTCCGAGGCCACGGATCCGATGGGGCCGTATGCCGAACCGGTAAGAGACCGATGGATGGATAATCGCATTGACCCGAAAGTGTTCCGCGATGATGATGGACAGATGTACATGTATATGGTGCGCTTCACAGATGGAAATACAATATGGGCGCGCAAAATGAAAAACTGGCGTGAGTTCAACGACACAGATCCAGATGCGATCCTCTGCCAGTTCTCTTCCAATCCCAACACATGGGAGCGCATGGACAACGCCGTTGCCGAGGGGCCGTGGGTGATAAAATACCATAACCAGTATTACATGATGTACAATGCCAACCACACTGCGGGCGAATGGGGCAATTATCAGCTCGGTGTGGCGCAGGCTCAGTCGCCTATGGGATTCAACAACGGTAACAAATACCCCCATCCGGTGGTGTTGTCAAACCAGAAAGAGCTTGAGGACAACCACGTGGATCTGTTGCGGTACTCCACAGGCACATATAACCCTATGTTCAGCTATACCACAAATCCTCCTGCCGAGGGGTGGACAGCTCCCGATTTCAACGACAAAAACTGGGCTAAAGGTTCAGGCGGTTTCGCTTCGCGTTCCGAAAAAGGAACCACTACATACCGGCGCGGTACAAACTGGAATACAGAAAACATATGGCTGCGCAAGAATTTCAATGTTTCCGATCTGAATCATAATCTTGCTCTCAGGCTTACTACACATGGTCCGGTGAAAGTATATCTTAACGGTAAAGAAATACACTCGGAAGACAAAGGCGTTTACCGCATAGTGAATTTCACTCCCGATATGAAGAAGCTGCTTAAACTCGGCGGAAACACTCTCGCCATAGAGAGTTCGGCTCAAGGGCGCAGAGGGGGATATGTGAATGCCGAGCTGTTTGACATGGTTGACGGTACAGCTGCCCCCGAAATTGTATGGACACCCGGTCAGCCCAACATCCTCCGTGGCCCCAACGGTCTGGAATGGTGGCTTATATATATGGCAAACGATAACAGCAACACACGCAGCCAGTATGTGGACCGCGTGCATTTTCACGGCGACAAAATGTATGTCGACGGTATAACCCATGCCAATAATCCCGGTTACCATCCCACTCCGGCGCTTCCGGCATACGGCGAGATCTTTGATGGACCGGTAGATTTGAAAAAATGGGACAATCTCGATCAGGAAGCATGGCGTGTGGCCGATGGCGAGCTTAAGGGCGTGCCCGGCAGCTCGGCAGTTCTGGCCTCCGGGCTTGCCGCCAAGTCTTACCTCTGGGAAGCCAATGTGAAGCCGGAGCAGACTGCAGGTGTATATGCCATATGGATTGACAGCTCCAACAACGTGAAAGTAATGTTTGACAAAGGTGTCGGTGCATGGACCGTTGTGGAGACAGTGGATGGAAAACCGCATACCCTCGGCGCCAAACCCCTGCGCGACGATTTCAAATGGGATGTATACCATCAGATAAGAGTGGAGCGAGATCTTGGCGATATGATTGTCTCCATTGATGAAATGCGTGAGTCAAAGCCGTTTGAGACACAGCTTACGGCTGAGGCGGTTCCGGGTCTGGTGACTGTTGGAAACGTTGCTTACGACGGTCTGGTATATACTATCGGATTCGATGACGGCAACGACCGCATGAATGGCTGGGAAATGGCAGAAGGGGCGCTTGTGCCTACCAAAAAAGGAGCATCCGTGTCTGGCGCCATGAAAGCTTTCAAAGGCACTCCGGCTGTGGATTATGAGTTTACCACCCAGGTTTCAGGTCTTGGCGACGACGCTGTGGCAGGTTTCTATCCCCTCTATGTCGATCCCTCCAATTACATTGAGGCAGTGCTTGACGCACCGGCACGCGCGTTGAAAGTGACAACCGTCCGCAAAGGGAAGACTGTAGACACCCGCACTCTCCCCGTAGACTGCATGCGCACCCTCTATGCCGACATGAGGTTTACTGACTCCTACGACAAGGGCTATACGACCGATTGTCCTACGGTGTTCGACGCCATATATCTGAAACGCTACGATGTGGCTAACAGAAATGTCTTCACAGACAACCGTTTCGACAAGGAGACAGCCACAGTGGGCGACAAGGAAATATTCGTGGACAATATGTTCAGTCTCATGGAGCCTTCGATGCTTGCCGAGGATGGCAGCTGGAAGGTGCTTCCGGTGGAAAATGCTTCCGTAGCTCAGAACCCTGCTTATAATGTCGCTTCTTTCGATCCGGTAAAGGCAAGCCGTCTTCGCTTCATCAACCGCAATCCCTCCGATGGAGCGCACCATATTTACGACATACGTCTGCACGAACTGTTCAAGGACAGCTACAATCTCCGTTCAGTGCGCGACGGCGATACATTGCGCCTCTTCGTAGACGGTCGTGAAATGGCAGAGCTTCCGGTCAAGGGATTCGGCGAGGCTACGGTGGGACTTGTTTCCCGTCAGGGCACACCCGAATACCACGGACTGACCTACTACCACAAATAACAGATAGATTTCTTAAAACTCTTTACTTATATTGATTTTTAATAGGTTTGTAACAATTCTGAATTGTAGTTCATATAGTTAGTATCTTGGAATTGTATTAGTTAGTATGCAATAAAGAACATGGTTACTTGGAGAGCGTCTGCGACGAGAGTCGCGGGCGCTTTGTTACGTATAA
>CATJQX010000041.1 GCA_949742535.1 uncultured Muribaculaceae bacterium
AACGCGAGCGAGAACCCCGAGCTTAACTTCAGAAGCGAGAAACTCGGTTCTTACAAGATCCTCCAGTCTCCCGACCCTGTGCTTAACTATGTGATACGCCGTACCCTGGTGCTCCAGGACATCGAGTACTACTACACCGATACCAAGACTGCCCCCGGCACATCTGTGACTTACAAGGTGGCAGGCGGTATGACTATGGAGCGCAAGCTCAATACCCAGATGCCGGAAGAGGACCAGATCATGTGGGAATAATCCCCCCTCTTTACCGACTATAGTCTGAAATAGCTTAGAGTGTGGACTGACACTTCAGTGTGTTTGGGACACGCTCTAAGCCTTTTTAATAAGTAACCGGTCGCAATTATCTGGCCGGAAAGCAAAATAACTCTGAACAGTAGCTTAACTCAATTATTAGCCCGATGACGATAAATCTACGTAAAGCCTTACTGCCTGTTGCAGCGGCTGTCTGTGTTGCCGCCGGTGCTCAGGAACTTACCCGCACCGAGCTTGCAATCCGCGACATAGAGCGTGCTATGGCACTGATGGATGCCTCGTGGGACAAGACCATGATTGGCAGCAAGACCAACCTTTATATGGCCGACCGATACAATACAGCGACAGGCGATGTGAGCGGTCCTTCCGACATCTGGCCGCTTACGGCGGCTGTGGAGGCACATTGCTCCCTCCTGCAGGCAATGCAGCTTGCCGAGGATTTCGACAAGGATCTGTATGACGCGAATTTTGATAAATACAGGGAGCGCCTTGACATACTTATTGATAATCTGGAGTATTACAGAGGCACCTACCGTCTCAACTCATATGCTACAAGCAACAAGGAGAGCAGCCCGTATGCTGTGCCGCGCGCAAGCCGGCGCGGAGAGGCTAACGTGACCGGTATCCTCAATGTGTATGACGACCAGATGTGGCTCTCGCGCGAGCTGATACGTGCCTATGAGATAACCGGCTCGGAGAACTATCTTGAGCTGGCGACATATCTGGCAGATTATGTGCTCGACGGATGGGACTGCTGGCGCGACGAGAACGGCGAGGAATACGGGGGAATAACCTGGGGACCAGGGTACAACTCCAAGCATGCGTGCAGCAACGCGCCTATAATTCAGCCGCTCGTGTGGCTCAGCGAGATCTATAAGGACACG
Organism: uncultured Muribaculaceae bacterium; assembly: GCA_949742535.1. Lineage (GTDB taxonomy): Bacteria > Bacteroidota > Bacteroidia > Bacteroidales > Muribaculaceae > UBA7173. The sequence continues at coordinate 1,155 of CATJQX010000041.1, forward strand.
GGTGCAACGCTCCGGTTCGCCTTCCGCGATGAAACGAATATAGTGAGGAGTGAGGAGCGCGACCGCTCGACCCATTACCTTGATTTCGCCATGAAAGTGTATGACTGGCAGATGGACCACCTTTATGATGACCGATCAGGTGTGTTCTGGGACATGATGGGTGCCGACGGAAAGATTGTCACTTACCGGGGATATCGCAAGCATGTGGACTGCGGGGGACCTGTAGGCAATTTCTACAGTTACAATACCGGTACGATGATAGCCGGCGCCGCCGATCTTTACCGCGTGACTGGAGAGGCGCGTTTCCGCACCAATCTTGCCACCATGTGCCGGGGAGCGCTCAACAAGTTTGCCACTCTCAAGCGTAATCTTAAGGCTTACGACTTCAAGACCGACGAAACGGCTGAAAACGGCTTCAACACATGGTTCAATAATGTGCTTATCAGAGGATATGCATATGCGTTGCCATACTGTGACAATAATTCGGCCTCCAACGGTCTGAACGGCATACAGATAACGCTTGACTACGCTTTTGACAACCATAACCGCGACAATATGCTGCCGATACATCTGGTCAACGGATGGGGCAATGAGACGGTCACAAAGCCGTTCCACCAGTTTGCTTTCGCATCCGAGTATTCGATGCTCGCCGTGAGGTATCTTACCGATGCGCAGACTGGGGGAGTGGATTCAGTTACCGCTGATGCGGAAGAGGCGCCATCTGATGTGGTGTATAGCCTCTCGGGTGTGGCTCTCGGCCGGCTCGGCGAGGTAGAGCACGCGCTTGCTCGCGGCCTCTATATAGTGGGAGGGGAGAAGCGCATCCTCGGCAACTGACAGCCGGGAAGCGCTTCCGGGAGCATTCCGGGAATGTTTCCGGCAATGCTTCCGGCAGACAAGTCTGCCGCACAGGAACAAACGGGCCCGGGAGCCAATGCTTGGCCCGCTCAGCTGCTTCCCAGGCGCAGATGCATCCCGGGCGCTGATCGGCAGCTGCATCCCGGGCGCAGATGCTTTCCGGGCGCCGGTTATTATCAGAAACAACCGCCGAGGCGGCCGCATGTGAAATGGCGGCTGGCTTCGGCGGCTTTTTCAATTTTTTCCGGTTTTGTTTCCCGAGTTTGTTTCCGGCTTATCGCGCTACTGCCCCATCGCGCTACTGATAAAAATATTTTTGCAAATTGATGCCTGATTATTTGCATAACTCAGATATGTTGCATACCTTTGCACCGGAAATAAGACGGGGTACTAGCTCATCTGGCTAGAGCGCGACACTGGCAGTGTCGAGGTGAGCGGTTCGAGTCCGCTGTACTCCACCACAGGCAAGTCGCCGGCTATTTTAGTCGGTGGCTTTCTTTTTTTATCCCATTTTATTTTATCTGCCATTCTGATGCTGCGATGCGATGCAAGCAGGGTACAAAAAAGGAGGTATGCCTGATATAGGGATAGGCATACCTCCGAGGGTTTGGTGGGGTTGGGGGTGATTCGCACAGGATTCAAACCTGTAACCTTCTGATCCGTAGTCAGATGCTCTATTCAGTTGAGCTAGCGAACCAT
>CATJQX010000042.1 GCA_949742535.1 uncultured Muribaculaceae bacterium
CCAAAGCCGGCGCAGACTCCTAAATGTCGGCTTCCATGTCGGCAAGGATACCCATCATACCGAATTCCACAATCCCCAGTGCGAAAATTCCAAGCGAGAGCGAAAACAAAGATCTCGTCATTTCGGTATTCTCATTTTAGAGGGTGCAAAAATACATAAAAGCACCTATCGGCGCGATGCGCGCCGATGCAATTTCGGGCACTACGGCATTATTTTTTGGCTGTTAGGAGGGAAAGCGCTAACTTTGCTTTGTTGGTGGGTAATCACATTATACTATTCATATTTAGCTTTGGTGAGCTATGACAAAGAAATATGATTTTCTGGTTATAGGATCGGGCATTGCCGGAATGAGCTTTGCCCTGAAAGTGGCGAAACACGGCAGTGTGGCTCTCATATGCAAGACCACACTCGAGGAAGCCAATACGGCTCTGGCACAGGGTGGCGTGGCCTCCGTAACAAACCTGGAGGTTGACGATTTTGACAAGCACATACACGACACCATGGTGGCAGGCGACTTCCTTTCCGATCCGGAAGCCGTGAGAAAAGTAGTGACGGAAGCTCCCGGACAGATCAGGCAACTGATAGAATGGGGAGTGAACTTCGACAAGAAGGAAGACGGCACTTTCGACCTTCACCGCGAGGGGGGACACTCCGAATTCCGCATACTGCACCATGCCGACAACACCGGATTCGAAATCCAGGAAAGTCTCATAGAAGCTGTAAGGAACAATCCCGATATCGACATCTACGAGAACCATTTCGCTATCGAGATCATCACCCAGCACCATCTTGGCAAGGTTGTCACACGACGCACCCCCGACATCACCTGCTACGGCGCATATGTGCTGAACCCCGAAGGGGGAGTTGACACCTTCCTGTCGAAAATCACCCTCATGGCCACCGGAGGAGTGGGCGCCGTATATCTCACCACAACCAACCCGCTCGTTGCCACCGGCGACGGCATAGCCATGGTATACCGCGCCAAGGGCACCGTGAAAGACATGGAGTTCATCCAGTTCCATCCCACGGCGCTGTTCCATCCCGGCGACCGCCCAAGCTTCCTCATCACCGAGGCCATGCGCGGCTACGGAGCCATACTCCGCAACCTCAAGGGGGAGCGTTTCATGGAGAAATATGACGAGCGCCTGGAGCTGGCGCCGCGCGATGTGGTGGCCAGGGCCATCGACTCCGAGATGAAACTCAACGGCGACGACCATGTGTTTCTCGACGTCACCCACAAGGATCCCGACGAGACACGCCGGCACTTCCCCAACATCTACCAGAAATGCCTCTCGCTCGGGATCGACATTACAAAAGATTATATCCCGGTGGCTCCCGCCGCGCATTATCTCTGCGGCGGCATAAAGGTCGACGGCAACGGCGAGTCATCGATCAGCCGCCTCTATGCCGTGGGCGAATGTTCCTGCACCGGTCTGCACGGCGGCAACCGCCTCGCCTCCAACTCGCTTATTGAGGCAGTGGTCTACGCCGACGCCGCTGCACGCCACGCCATCGAAGAGATCGGCCACCTGTCATACCGCACGGATGTGCCTGAATGGAACGACGAAGGCACACGCCACCCCGAAGAGATGGTACTCATCACCCAGAGTATCCGCGAAGTGAACCAGATAATGGGCACATACGTTGGAATTGTGCGTTCCGACCTGCGCCTTGACCGTGCATGGAATCGCCTCGACATACTCTACGAGGAGACAGAGCGCCTATTCAAATGCTCGAAAGCCTCGCGTGAGATCTGCGAGCTGCGCAATATCATCAACGTGGGATATCTGATCATGCGCCAGGCCAAAGAACGCAAGGAGAGCCGCGGCCTCCACTACACCATCGACTACCCGCCCAAGCAATAATTCACTATCCCACACCGTTATATACCTACAATAACGGATATGGAACACGCTACGACATTGAAACACATACTTACAGCCGCCATGGTCTCCATGACGGCCGTATCGCTTTCAGCCGCGCCCGATTCCCCCGAAATGATGGAGCCTGTGGAGACAGAGGCCCACAACGTGGAGCAGCCCGGAAGCGGCATGCAGCCGGTGTTCCGGGGCCGATACCACAAGGTAACGGAGGAGGGTGACACAGTTCTTGTAGTGGTATTCAACGAAATAACAGTCTTTCCCGAACTGAAATTCAAGAACAGGAAAGAGCAGGAGTTTTTTTGGAAAACGGTGCGCGACGTAAAAAAGGCGCTCCCATATGCGAAACTCATCTGCGAGACATTGCTCGAGACATACGAATACATCGAGACCTTCCCCACACAGGAGGAACGCGAGCGGTATCTCAAGGAGATGGAGTCATCGGTGTTCAACCAGTATAAACCCGCCCTCAAACGCTTCTCGCGCAACCAGGCGCGCATGCTCGTGAAACTGATACAGCGGGAGACCGACCAGAGCAGCTACGACATCCTGAAAGCCTTCCTCGGGTCATTCCGCGCCACCTTCTGGCAAGGATTCGGCAAACTCTTCGGCGTAAACCTCAAAGGCTCCTACAACCCCTCCAAAGACCGCAACGACGCCATCATAGAGCGCATCTGCGTCGCCGTGGAGCAGGGACAGCTCTGACTCTGGAGACAAACCTGATTTCTCCAACCCGACAGCAACATACAATGCCCCCGGCAATCCATCGGTGGATTGCCGGGGGCATCTATCACTTCACCACTACGCGGCGGGTGAAATCACCTACCGTGACGAGGTAGAGACCCGCGGGAAGTGGCAACGACATTGTTCCCTGCGC
>CATJQX010000043.1 GCA_949742535.1 uncultured Muribaculaceae bacterium
ATCTGCGAGACGCAGGAGGGCAACATAATCTGCGGCGGTGGACGGGTGTATCTGGGCGACGGCGTTTCGTCTAAGTTCCAGCACATGCCCCGTCAACGGGAGAGCGATGTGCGCGGCATAGCCGTGTCGCACGACAACCGTGTGTATATAACCACCGACGATGCCGTGACTTACTACGATTCAAAAATGCAGAGCAGCACGCAGGTTGACCTGGGGCTGTTCTCTTCCAGCCTGCGCGGAAACGACGGCATAGCGCCATTGATTTTCGATTCTCGCGGCCGCATGTGGGTGAGCCTTAACGGCAACGGGGTGATGTGTTACGATGATGAGAGAGGTGAGCGGGTGCGTTACGACAGTTCCCGCCTCACAAGCGGCACAGTGCGTGCCATCGCCGAGGATTCGCACGGCAATATCTGGCTCGGCACCGAACGCGGCATCAACATCATAAATCCGTCCACAGGTGCCATAACACAGATCACGCAGGATCTGGTGAACCCCACCAAGCTCAACGACAACGCCATCTACTGCATCGTTCCCGACAGGAACGGCAATATCTGGCTCGGCACATATTTCGGGGGCATAAATCTGCTGACACACAATTACAACCAGTTCTCATGGACTGCGCCCGGCTATGACCCGCGCTCGCTTCGGGGAAAGGCCATACGCCGCATTGTGGAGCCGACCCGGGGTGAGCTGTGGCTCGCCTCGGAAGACGGCGGCATCAATATCCTCGATATGGAGAGCGGGAATGTGAGGGTGTTCGACCGTATCCCCGACATTGGCCCGAATATCCACGAATTGTACTTCGACCAGGAGAACGGTGATATATGGATCGGCACATTTCTCAACGGGCTTTATCGTTACAACGTGCGCGGTGGCGCCATACGCCATTATATGGCCGGAGGTAACGGCCTTATGAGCACATCTGTCTTTACCATTGTCAAACAGAAGCCAGCAGATGGCGGCGGCCGGGATCGCCTGTGGATAGGCACCACGCTCGGATTGAGATATTACGATCCTGACAGCGACACTTTCAGCAAGATCGACCATACGGTTCTCGACAATGATTTCATCTACAGTCTGCTTGTGGACAATGACGGAAACCTGTGGGTAGGCACGGTGAACTTCGGCCTGTACCGCGTGGATCGCCGCACGGGCGATGTAAACGGGTGGAGCGAGGCCGATCCGTCGGATCCCGACGGGTTCCACGACCATTATATCACCGCATTGCTTGAAGACAGCGACGGCCGCATCTTCATCGGCACCAACAACGGCGGCCTGTATTACTTCGAGCCGGGCAACCTGAAGGAGGTGAAACGTCTCGGAGACGGAGGCGCCACTTTCGGCACCGTATGCGCCCTTACCACCGACGGCAGCGGGAAGGTGTGGATGTCCACTTCCAACGGCCTTTTCAGCATAGAGCCCGGGACGCTTCATCTGCACCACTACACTGTGGCCGACGGATTGCCTGAAAACCAGTTCAACTTCAATTCGGCACTCGAGGCTTCAGACGGAAGGATGTATTTCGGCACGGTCAACGGGCTGGTATCCTTTACCCCCGACCTGACGAAGAAATACGGCAAACCGCGGGAGGTGCATTTCGCCAACCTGCTCATCAACGGCAAAGAGGTGACCCCGCGTGGCTGTTCATCGCCGCTGCAGACCTCGCTTGACCTTTCCGACGAACTGAAACTCGACTTCCGGCAGTCGCGCCAGTTCGGCATCGGCTATGGAGTGATAGATCCCGAGCGGGCATCCTCCACATTGTATCAGGTAAAAGTCGACGGCATAGACCGCGAATGGCGCGATGTGGGGAAGCTGCGACGGTTCAGCGCCATGGAACTCAATCCCGGAACCTACCGCCTCAACGTGCGCGCCTCAAGCAACCCCGAAGACTGGGAGAGCGCTCCCGTGCGCACGCTTACCATAAAGATAGCGCCTCCGATTTACCGTTCTGGATGGGCATATCTGCTGTATCTGCTGGTAATATGTGCTATAGCCTATTTCGGCTACAAACTGTTCAATATCCGCATGCGCGAGAAACAGGAGGTGCGCATGTCGCAGATCGACAAGGCCAAGAGTGAGGAACTCAACCGCGACAAGATGGAGTTCTTCACCAACATATCGCATGAGCTGAAGACACCTCTCAGCCTAATCCTTGCCCCGCTCAAATATCTGGAACAGAACCAGGAACTGACCTCCGACTCGCGGAAACGCCTCAATGTGGCCATTGCCAACACCAACAAGATGGTAGGGCTTATCGACGAGCTGGTGACATTCAATCGCGTGGAGAACGGTAATTTTCAGCTCTATCTGCAGAAGGGGAACCCCCTGACATATATCGAAAAAGTGACACAGTTCTTTTACGAGACAGCCGAGGAGAGGAAACTGAGCCTGCATATCTACACCGAGAACAACGGCGAGGAGATATGGTACTCCACCACCTATGTGGAGCGCATACTCAACAATCTCCTTTCAAACGCCATAAAATACACGCCGGCCGGAGGGGAGGTCAACGTGCGTGCCGCCATTGTGGAGGAGTCTTCCGGGAACCCCCGGGACGGCGACCAGATATATCTGACCATCGAGGTGCGCGACAGCGGCATCGGCATAGCCCCGGAGGAGACAGACAATATTTTCAAGAAATATTACCAGACAAAACGCGGATACAACACCGACAGCCACGGATGGGGGATCGGCCTTGCCACAGTGCGCAAGCTCGTGGAGATGCACCGGGGATCAATCGAGGTGGAAAGCAAGGTAGG
>CATJQX010000044.1 GCA_949742535.1 uncultured Muribaculaceae bacterium
TTGACTTTGGTCAATGACCGAACCCGTCATCGGTCTCCGACCGCTTCGCCTTTGCGAAGAATTCCTCAGGCGACGACCCAGATGGACCATTATGACACATCCTCTATTGCGCATTTCAAAATAACTGTTTATATTTACACTCCAAATAGTTGGCATAAAACTGAAATTAAGTGAATGTTTAATAATAGATTGTTGTACACAAACAAGCTATTTTAGCGTTTTACAACGCAGAACACCCTTAATTAACAGATATTATTAAACACCCTCAAACATGAAATCAAATATCACATTCGCTTCCGCGGCTATAATGCTCGCGGCATTGACACAGGGGTGCGAAACGTCGGAAAACAGCAACATACCGATGATCGGCGTGGGGCTGGAAGATGCCTATTATATACCCCGGATGCAGAAACTGCCCCTCAGGTCGGAACTGACCGGAGAAAACTACGAATGGGAGCTTACCACCCCTGCGGGAGAAACGGCGGTGGTGAGCCGCTCGCGGTCATACATATTCCTTGAGGCGGAAGAGGGGAAGTATCCGCTCGTCCTGCGCATATACGGCGACGACGGGGTGTTTACCGCCTCCACCACAGTGAATGTGATGCATGAGGAGATCGAGTACAGCCCATATATCTCCAAAGTATACGAATATCGTCCGGCACCGGGACAGTTCGTGAACCAGATGCCGATGTACGAGGAGGGAGACACATACGCCACCATGCTCTCAAAAGCCGAGAAATGCATCAAGGGCACAGCCGACGAGCTGATAACACTCGGCGGATGGGGCGGATATGTGACTTTCGGCTTCGACCATACCATAGTCTCCGATCCATCTTCTCCCGAGCTGCGCATCTGGGGAAACGCCTTCTACAACAGCGGCTACGACGGACAGGGCGGCTCGGCCGAGCCGGGAATAATAATGGTCAGCTTCGACGAGAACTGCAACGGAGTGCCCGACGACACATGGTATGAACTCGCAGGAAGTGAATTTGCCGATACCGAGCGAGGCTACGCCATGACCTACCTGCGCCCCGCAACAGAAAACGGAGCTATACACTGGACCGACAATACAGGCAATTCAGGAGCCATACCGCATCTTCCTTTCCACCGCAACGGGTATTTCCCCATGTGGATCCAGGATGAAGAGCTTACTTTCAACGGGTCTCTACTGCCGCCAAACGGATCGCCCGCTCCAGGCAGCTCCACCGACTACATACTGCAGAGCTACCCGTGGGGATACGCCGACAACCACCCCAACTCGGAGACAGCGCTCAACAGCTTCAGTTTCTCCAACGCACGCGACATATCGGGAGCGCCGGTCAGCTTGCCGGGCGTTGATTTCGTGCGCGTATATACGGGAGTGAACCAGATCTGCGGGGCTATCGGAGAGACCTCAACCGAGATTTCCCGTGCCGCAGACCTCAACCTCCTGCGCTAAAAACGCCATACGGCACATTTTTCATCAAATAAATCATACACGTAATAATTTTTATTGCCTGCTTATTGGTATTATTTTAAATAAAAAATGTATCTTTGCGCCGATAAGCAATGCAAACGGCATTTGCATATTCCAATTTTAACAATTTTGCAATCCCATGTGATGTGAATCAGTAAGACAGAAAACGGTATTGCAAGTTTAGCCAAATATTAATAATTTAAAATAGAACAGAATGAACCTTTCTTTAAGAAGAATCTTTCAGGCGGTGGCTCTCTGCTCAGTTGCGGCATTCACCTCCTGCAGCGATGACAAGGATCCCGAAGCTCCCCGTGTACAGGATATCGTCCGTGAAGTGTCTATGGACCAGACTGTCACCTTCACCATCGGCGGATATACATGCGACAATGCGTTCGTAGGCAAGATCGAGACAGCAGAAGACGGCTCCCAGATATTCATACCTCTCCACACCGGCAACTGCCTGTTAACCACCCCCAACCACAACGTGGCGCAGTATCGCCTCAAAGTGGTAGGCACTATCGACGTATTCCCCGCCCTGAACATCACATGGGGCAGCAAATATGAGGATATGCTCACAACCCTCGGTGTCAAGGAAGAGGATGCCGCAGAGCGCGACAAAGTGCTCGGCAACGCCAACAAGACCATCTACGTATCGGCCTTTAAGGAAAAATTCGCCATAGAGAAAGATGTGACCGTTGACGACCTCATCGAAAAACGCGAATACACATTCAACGGCTATACATACAACTTCAACGCAGCCGGCCTCCTGGAATCTGTGGAAGTGCTCTTCTCAATGGACGACCTCAAGACAGAAAGCGCATCAGGTGCAGAGAACCTCGAGACATACATGAGCCAGAACTATCTCGCTTCCACCGAGCTTGAAGGCCAGTGGTTCAACGCCCTCACCATCGGCCAGGCCACAACCATCGCCGACGTCAACGAGGAAAGCGCCGCTTTCAACGAAGCATCAACTGTTATTTTCAGCAACGCGAAAAAATAAACAGACAACAAAAACCTATCATACAGGCGTGTGTCACTCCAATGCAAGAGGAGGCACACGCCTGCCTGTTTTTCACCACACACAGCAATGACAAGATTTGAGACCGAATGGCAGAAAATGCTTGCCGGAGAGGTATATGACGCATTTATGCCCGAATTTTACGAAAAACTCACCGAGACACGCGAACTTCTGTGGGAATTCAACAGCCTGCGCCCCTCACAGCTCGAAGAGCAGCGCCGCATCATACGGCGCCTGTTGGGCAGTTGCGGAGAGAAGTTCGTCATCAACCAGCCCTTCCGCTGCGACTACGGCTGCAACATACATGTGGGTGAGAATTTCATGGCCAACTTCAACCTCACCATCCTCGACGAGGCAGAGGTGACAATCGGCGACAACGCCTTCATCGGCCCCAACGTCAGCATCTTCACCGCATGCCATCCACTGGACGCGCCACGCAGAGACCGCAACATCCAGTGGGCGAAA
>CATJQX010000045.1 GCA_949742535.1 uncultured Muribaculaceae bacterium
CTTGAAAGGAGTGCCATTGAGAGTGACGATAATTAATCCCGCATGTTTCCTCCAGGGAAGTGTATATGAATCAGAAATACCACGCTGACTGAACTGTAGAGTTCCGTCTGTGGAATAAACAGACAGAATGGAACAATCAGGCGCATCAGAAACGACTATATTTCCGTCACTATAGCTCACGGAACCACAACTGCCTGATGAGCGCAACGCAATGGCATAACTGCCTTCGGCTGTTTCATAGGCACCCATATCCACATGCACACCCTGTATGCGTTTCCCGCACGCGAGGTCATATGCGTTCACTGCGGCATAATTGTCATCTCCCGCGTCTATGCATGGAGAGGACTCACCAAGTGCATATGAAGCATTTTCTATTTCTGATACCTCATCCGCATTGTCAGCATACCCATACACTGACGCAGGACTGCAAAAGCCGGGAGCCATACTCTCTGAAAGAAACATATGCGCATCGTCATCTCCGTCGGTGAACTTGGCGCTCTCGCTCTCGATTGCCGAATATTTCGATATCACGGCACCTCCTCCGTTCACATCGGAATTCTGGCCGTAACTGCTGAATATTCCATTACCTTTGTTATGGTATGCTATGGAATTGTAAATATTTATGTTTGAACTATTGTTTCCGAGACCGAAAGCGCCTCCGGGCCCGGAAGACACATTGTTTGCAAAAGTGCAGTTGATTACAGTGACAGTGACACCTCCACCTACCTGCACCGCTCCCCCGTTGCCCGATGAAGTGTTGTTGACGAACAAGGAATTCTCTATTCTGATCCGGCCGAGATGACAATGTATCGCAGCACCGTTTTTGCCATTCTGTGTTCGGTTGTTGCGGAACACACAGTTGCGCACCACAGCGCCGTTTGCCAGAATAGCTCCGCCACCGTTGCCATTGCCGTTGGCATTCGGCTGATTTATGCCGTTCTGCACAATAAGACCGTCAAGGACTGAAGTTACGGCCACATCCAGATTCCCGTTTCTGAACGGCGACACTTTCCCTCCGCCGTCAATTATGGTTTGGTTTTCAGCCCAGTTGCGGTCGGCAAGCTCAGTCTCAGTGCCATCAAAACCGCCGTAAACCTCAAGTTTGTCTATGTTGACAGATTTACCTACAGGATACATGCCGGCTTTCAGCCATAATACAGTATTTCCCACAGCGCTCTCGGCAATAGACACAGCATTCTCAAGAGTGGTCGCGTTTGCCCATGAGGTTCCATCTGCATCACCGTTGCCATCTGCCGACACGTGTATCACAGCCAC
>CATJQX010000046.1 GCA_949742535.1 uncultured Muribaculaceae bacterium
ATGGTCAACTATCCCATGACATTCTCGGTGGATCTGCTCAATATGCTCAGCACTCCCGTGGAGGAGGGTTCCTATACATTGCATCTTTTTGAGAACGACAAGGAGGTTGCTGAAGTCACTGCCCCGGCGATAGACGCATATGCTTCCGCACAGCTGAAGCTCAGCTATGTATCGCATTCGGAAGGCGAGAATACATATAAAGTGGCGCTTTCATACGCCGACCGCCTCCTGACAGCCGAGGGAAGCTGCACCGTTGCTGCCGAATCCTCGGAAATGCCGGTTCAGATAGGAACCGTGGACGGGATCAGCAACAGTATCCCCCTGAACATGGACGCATTTGCATCGAAGATGCAGACCATAATCACAGCCGGAGAAATCGGGCTTACGCCGGGCACGGAAATAACCGAGATAGCGCTGCTCGGAGCCAACACCTCCTATGAGACTACAAAGAAATTCGCTGTCGCACTGCAGCCTGCAGAAAAGAGCGTGTTTGTGGATGGCGATACATTCACCGCGCCGGAGACATTTGTGTTCGCCGAGAAAGATGTGGTGTTCCCCAAAGCAGGAACGGAAACCGAACCTGCCAAATTCGTCCTTACACTTGACGCTCCTTATGTATACGAGGGTGGCGATCTGCTTATGACGGTAACACGTGCCAACGGATTTGCTTCCGGACTGAAATTTGCATACAATAAAGCCGCCGCGACGGAGGGTGACGCGCCCCTGCGCACGCTGAGTGTCTCGAAATCATATGCCATGTCAGACGAGAAGACCGATCTGCTCAACGAAGCGCCCACGGTGATCTTCACCGTGCCTGTCGAGCCGATGAAACTTACCGGTACCGTGGTCGACGGAGAGACTCGGGTGGCTGACGCCCCGATTACAATCAAGGCCGGCGACGTGCATTACAGCGGTGCCACCGATGCCGAAGGCAAGTTCGAGATACCTGTGATACAGAAGGGCACGTACGCTCTCTTCGTGGAGTACAACGGTACAGAATACAGTTATCCCCGTCCGATTGTAATGGGTGGAAATGATCCGGTGAATGTTTCTGTAAACTTGCAGATGACAGGTATCGGTTCAGCAGCGGCTCCTGCTGTGAAAGTTCAGGTGAGCGGCAACACAGTGATTGTGTCCGGTGTGACAGGAACTGTCAGGGCTTATACCGCCGACGGACGTACGGTGGCTACCACCGTAGCCGACGGAAATGCAGAGATGACACTCCCGACAGGAATATACATCCTGGAGGTAACTGGTCGGGAAGGCATGCGCACAGTGGTAAAAGTAAATATAAAATAATATTTAACAGTTGCTTAAGATGAAGAGAAGCCTTTCAGTATTTTTGACGGCACTCCTTGCGGCCGCGGTGGCTGCAGGGAGTGCTCCGGCCGGGTTGGTGACAGATATTGCCGGAAACGGAATGGCGGATGTACAGGCCGACAGCACCACAATGGCCGAACAGCTCAGGAAGAGCCGGCGACAGTTGCCTGCCGGTGGAAGAGTGGCAATGCCGGAGACGCCTGCCAAAGTGGCGTATGTGTCTTCCGCGACAGACACCAGGCTATATGGTGGTGTGGTCTACAGCGACGCGTGGAGTTCGAGTTATGCTCCTTTTGGCATATATACCTCTACAGTCACCTCCCCTCTCAAGGTGGAAAAGTTCTATCTTGGCGACATGTATAAAATGGGTGGCGGAGGATTCTACGCCGAAGGCAAGTATTATTGCATCGACTATGAGATCCGCAATTTTGACAATCAGGAGGTGGTGTACACAACCCTGTATATCAACGATGCAGATCCATTCAAATACACTACGAGCGTGAGTCTGGGGATGAGTCATATCGCCAAAGACCTCACTTTCGATCCCATAGAGCAGAGGGCTTACGGCATATTCTCCGTAGGATCGCTCGAGAACCGGTATCTGCTTGGGGCCATGGATCTGAAAGACTACCGGATCGAGGAACTATTCGATCTTGACCAGATATATGTGGCCATAGCTTCCGATCCCAAAGGGAATATCTTCACGATTGGTGAGGACGGTGTGCTCTACCGACTTGACAAAGGGGAGCGCAGGCTTGTGGCTGTAGGTGCGACAGGTGTGTCGGTCGACAACCGTTACGCGCAGTCAGCGACTTTCGACATGGAAACCGGCACGCTCTACTGGGCCGCACTCCATGCCGACCTTACCACGGCGCTTTACACGGTGGATACGTTGACGGGGCGTGCTGCGAAAGTCGGAGATTTTCCGGACAACGAGGAGTTCGCAGGATTGTATATCCCCGATGTCACTTCTCCCGGCGCTCCGGCCACACCGGCTGAACTGTTCACCGATTTTATTGACGGATCTCTCAGTGGAGTAGTGGCTTTTGACGCGCCTAAAGTATGCCAGGACGGTTCGCAGTTGTCGGGAGATCTTACATACCGTCTGAAAACAAACGGCGAGGAGACCCACAGCGGCAGTGTGCGTGCCGGGAAACGAAATTTCGAGATAGAGATGACACTGCCGGAGAACGGGTATTATACCTTCTCTCTGACACTTGAGAACGCTTCAGGCAAGAGTTTTCCAATTTCATTGCGCGAGTATATGGGGCAGGACGCTCCGTCGGCATGCACCGAAGCTGTTGCAACCAATTCAGACCGCGGGGGAACTGTCAGCCTGAAATGGCGCAAGCCTCGCGGCAGCATGCACGGTGGA
>CATJQX010000047.1 GCA_949742535.1 uncultured Muribaculaceae bacterium
GATTATTTCACGCGCTCAAGATAGTTGCCTGTGCGGGTGTCCACACGCACTTTGTCGCCGATGTTGCAGAAGAGGGGCACACGGATTTCGGCACCGGTCTCCACTGTGGCGGGCTTGAGTGTGTTGGTAGCGGTATCGCCTTTGATGCCGGGCTCGGTGTATTGGATCTCGAGCACTACGTTGGCGGGGAGCTCGCAGGTAAGCACTGTCTCTGAAGCGGCATGCACCATAGCCTCTACGATATCGCCGTCTTTCAGGAAAGCTACGCCCTCGATGCTCTCGGCGGGAAGCACGATCTCTTCCCATGTCTCGGTGTGGAGGAAGTGATAGCCCATCTCGTCCTTGTAGGAGTACTGGTAGGGACGGCGCTCGATGCGCACCTCATTGACTTTCACGCCTGAGTTCCAGGTCTTGTCAAGGATGCGGCCGGTTTTTACATTGCGGAGTTTTGTGCGCACGAAAGCCGGGCCTTTGCCGGGCTTTACATGAAGGAATTCAACGATAAAGAAATAGTTGCCGTCGATGTCGAGGCACATGCCGTTCTTAAAATCTGCGGTCGTTGCCATAGTTTCTTTCTATCTTGTCTTATAGTGTTATAATGTATTCGGAATGTGGGTGTTACGGTGCCGAAGCGCATGGCGCTCCTGCCGTATCTTTATTTTTAACGTGCAAATTTAGTGTTTTTTCCGGCGTTTTCCAAAAATTCAGCTTCCCGCTTGCCACAAACATGGAGAAAAAAGCATCGGCCGAGAGCATGCATCCCGTGGGAAATTCGTATCTTTGCCAGACAAAGGATACACGTTTTGGTTTTTCAGCCACCGGTACAATTCATTTTCTCCACGCCAGATCATTACAATGAGCGATTTTAACTACAACTCCAACGGTGTCGACTACGACCCCGACCTCATATATGACCGTCCACGCAGGCGGGAGCGCCAGGAGGCCGCTCCCGCCTATAACGGCCGATTCAATCCCGACCGCGACGAGAGCGATTATGCCCGGCGCGACCGTGAATACGAACGCACCGAGCGCCCTGCACAGCAGAGACGCCGTCGCAGAAATGCCGATGCGGTTTCGGAAACGCCGCAGAATACGGAGCGTGAACGTCCCTCGGAGGAGCGCGCCTCCCGCCAGGCGAAAACACAGCCGAAAGAATCGCGCCAGCCGAAAGAACCACGGCAGAAAAAGCCCCGGGAGCCACGCAAGCCGTGGAGCGAATACGGCATAGTCAAATTTTTCTGCGACAAAAGGCTCCATGCAGTGGTCGGGGTGGCATTGGTTTTTGTGGCGGTCTACATTTCAGTGGCGGCCATATCCTTCTTCCGGTCAGGTGCGGAGGACCAGAGTGTGGTCACATCGCGCACAATCGCAGAAATCACATCGCAGGGAATAGAGGTGGAAAACGCCGCCGGGCCGGTAGGTGCACGCCTGGCGCAGTCTGTCATAGTGGAAGGACTGGGGCTCGGCTCCATAGCGCTCATCGCATACATGATTCTGCTTGGCCTGTCGCTGATGGGGCTAAGGAAAATGTCGTTCTGGTCGCTTACGTTCAAGACACTCCTTGTGGCCATCTGCACCTCGGTGGTGCTCGGTCTGTTCTCCCTGTGGGTAGGCACCGATTATAATCTCGGGGGCTACCACGGCCAGTATGTGAATCTGTGGCTTGTGGCCAACTGCGACTGGATCGGGGCGGCTCTTGTGAGCGCTTTTGCCATAGTTTCTGTATTCTATGTGTATATCAACGATATATACGTGCTTCTGAGCCGTTACCGTGCCATGAGGCGTGCGCGTCGGGAGAAAGCCGAGCAGCTGCGCTACGAGCGTGAGGAGGACCGGCAGCGCGTGCGCGAGGCCATGGAGCTTGCCGACAGACGCGAGCATGAAGGTGATAACGACGATGCGGCATCGGCTGCAGTAGTCGAGGAGGATCCGGAGCGCCAGATGGTGCCTGTGGGTTTCGAGGATACCGAAGATTACGTGAACGAGGATCCATACGCCATACAGGACCATACCCGTTATATGCCACATGAGGATTACGAACCAGAGCCTCAGGAAGAGCTGCACACTGTTCCGTCCCACCCGCTTGAGGATATTGAGGAGGCGCCAGAGGTTACCTCCGTGCAGTCTCCCGCCTATGTTTCCCCCTCTCAGGCAGTTCCTCAGGAGCCTGTGACCACTGTCGCGGCGGCGGCAGTCACCGCTCCCGCATCCGTTCCTGTAGCTCCTGCAGCTTCCGCAGCTTCCGTTGCTGCAGCTCCTGCTGCTACAATGGATGTGGTCGTAGCCAAGACCATTGAGGAAGGGGATGAGGGTAGGACCGAGCTTTATGATCCCACGGCAGAACTCTCCCGTTACTGCAAGCCATCTGTGGAGCTGCTCCACGAGATACCGCTCAGGGACAACAATGTGGATATTGAAGACCAGGAGGAAAACCAGGCGCGCATCCGCAAGAAACTCAATGACTACGGTATCGAGATAAGCAGGATAACCGCTACTGTTGGGCCTACGGTGACGCTTTACGAGATAATCCCCGCTGTGGGTGTCCGCATCGCCAAGATCAAACGCCTCGAGGACGATATAGCCCTGTCGCTCGCGGCTCCGGGCATACGTATAATAGCACCTATGCCAGGCAAGGGTACGATTGGCATAGAGGTGCCGAACAGGGATCCGCAGACGGTGTCGATACGTTCCATCCTGTCGTCGAAACGTTTCCTCGAAGGGAAAGAGACCCTCCCGATGGCAATGGGCGCCACGATCTCCAACGAGGTGTTTGTGGCCGATCTCTGCAAGATGCCCCACCTGCTTGTGGCGGGTGCCACAGGTATGGGTAAGTCGGTAGGTCTCAACGCCATAATCGCATCGTTGCTTTACAAGCGCCATCCCGCCGAGCTGAAATTCGTGCTTATCGACCCCAAGATGGTGGAATTCAGCCTTTACAGTGTGCTTGAGCGCCATTTCCTCGCCAAACTTCCCGACGAGGAGGAGGCGGTGGTTACGCAGATGGACAAGGTGCTCGCCACTCTCAACTCGCTCTGCGTGGAGATGGACAACCGCCTTAAGATGCTGCGCGACGCGAACGTGCGTTCTATCGCCGAATATAACGAGAAGTTCATCCAGAAACGCCTCAATCCCAACAACGGCCACCGTTTCCTGCCGTATATAGTGGTGATCGTCGATGAGTTCGCCGATCTTATCATGGTGGCAGGCAAAGAGGTGGAGAAACCGGTGGCGCGCATAGCCCAGAAGGCACGCGCTGTCGGCATACACATGATCGTGGCCACACAGCGTCCGTCGACCGATGTGATCACCGGTCTTATAAAGAATAACTTCCCGGGGCGTATAGCCTTCCGTGTGACACAGATGGTGGATTCCAAGACGATCCTCGACCGTCCGGGCGCCAACCAGCTCATAGGACGCGGCGACATGCTGTTCTCCCACAACGGTGCCCTCACCCGTGTGCAGTGCGCGTTCATCGACACCTCGGAAGTGCAGGCCATATGTGACCACATTGAGCGTCAGGCCGGCTATCCCACGGCATACCTGCTTCCCGAGCCGGCGATGGAGCCGGAAGGCGGTTCGATGGCCGGAAGCGGCAATCTCTCAGACCGCGACGTGCTTTTCAAGGAGGTGGCCGAGGCCATAGTGCAGAGCGGATTCGGATCCACAAGCTCAGTGCAGCGTCGTTTCCAGGTGGGATTCGCCCGCGCGGGAAAGATCATGGATCAGCTCGAGGCTGCCGGCATCGTCGGTCCCGCCACCGGTGGAAAGCCCCGCCAGGTGCTTGTGGATATGATGGAGCTGCAGGACATACTGCGCAATCTCCCGTGACAGAAACCCATTCATAAGAACCCTTCATAGATGAGTCTTGTTATAGAAACATGATGAAACAGACACTGATACGCCGTATATACATTATGCTGATGCTTGTGGCCACAGCGGTGGCACCGATTGCAGCGGCCACGCCTACGGCAGCCGACATACTCGGGAAAGCATGCCAGGAGGTGAAGAAACTGAAGTCGTTCAAGGCCTCGTTTACCGTAGGCTCAGGCAATCAGCGCTCGGCGGGCGACATCACAGTCGATGGAAACCGCTATTATCTCACCACTCCCGACATGACTACATGGTTCGACGGCAAGACACAATGGTCTTACTCACCCGCAGCCAAAGAGGTGAGCGTGTCGGAGCCGACATCGTCTGAACTGGAGCAGGTAAACCCCTTTGCAGTGGTAGAGAGCCTCGGCAAACAGTACACAGGCCGTCGTGTGACATCTCCGAAGGGGATGCACCGCCTTGAGCTTACGCCAAAAGGGAAAAGCGACTATTCCAAAGTGGTTCTTACCCTGAATGCCGCCGACTATATCCCCACAGAGGTGACGCTCACATCCACCGACCGCACCGTGACGACAATAAAACTATTGTCTGTCACAAAGATCAAGGCGCCGTCGTCGGCCACCTTCCGGTTTGACCCGAAAAAATACCCGCGTGTGGAGATCATAGATTTACGCTGACTGGTAAATAAAGCAGTGTTGAACAGTTACTTAATAAATAACATATAATTCAGGAACATACTCATGGCAACCATAACAACACGCTGTGCGATCATAGGCGGAGGCCCCGCTGGTTTTACAGCCGCGATATACGCCTCGCGCGCCAATCTGGCACCGCTTCTTATCGAGGGTCCCCAGCCTGGCGGACAGCTTACCACTACCACCGATGTTGAAAACTTCCCCGGTTATCCCGAGGGGGTGAACGGCACCGAAATGATGGAGCATTTCCGTTCGCAGGCAAGGCGGTTCGGCGCTGACATCCGCATGGGGCTGGTGGCAAATGTGGATTTCTCAAAACGTCCGTTCACGCTCTCGCTTGACGGGGGAGACACGGTAGAGGCCGATTCCGTAATCATAGCCACCGGGGCGTCGGCAAAATACCTCGGTCTGCCTGACGAACAGAAATTCATGGGCATGGGGGTTTCAGCCTGCGCCACATGCGACGGCTTCTTCTACCGCAAACGCACCGTGGCCGTGGTAGGTGGCGGTGACACCGCATGCGAGGAGGCTCTTTACCTCGCTTCACTGGCCAAAAAGGTGTATATGATAGTGCGCAAACCGTTCCTGCGCGCATCGAAAGTCATGCAGAAACGTCTGGAGGAAAAAGACAATATCGAGATACTGTTCAACTGCAACACAGTGGGATTGTATGGCGAGGAGGTGCTTGAAGGCGCCAGGATCGCCGAGCATGCCGGTACCGACAAGGAGCGTGTGTTCGACCTTCCCATCGACGGCTTTTTCCTTGCCATAGGCCATACCCCCAACACCGGCCTGTTCAAGGGGCAGGTGGATATGGATGCCGAGGGTTACCTCAAGGTGACCGCCCCCTCTACCGCTACCAATGTGCCCGGGGTATTCGCTGCCGGCGACGTCTGCGATCCCTTCTATCAGCAGGCTATCAACGCCGCGGCCGCCGGTTGCCGTGCCGCTATGGACGCCGACCGCTTCCTGTTGGACGCATAACCGAATATATCCGCAATATGAGGGCGCGTCATAATGGCCCAGATGGTAGGAGCCATTCTTGGCCAAGCCAAGCGACCAAAGGTCGATGACTGACAGCACCCTCGCCTCCGGACAAAAACAAGACGGTGTGTCAAAATCCACGGATTTTGACACACCGTCATATTAATACTGTATATTTTATTTTCTTAGAGGAAGAGGAGGGCGAGGCGATAGGCTCCGAAGGCCACTGCCCATGCCAGCAGCGTATTGTAGAGGACGGAGAAGAGGCCGTAGCGCCATGAGCGTGTCTCGCGTATTACGGCTACTACTGTAGCTGTACAGGGGCAATACAGCAATATGAAGATCATGAAGCTGAGGGCGTTGGCCGGATTGAAATCGGGAGCGATGGCTCCCGCCATGGGGGTGGACAGGCGTGCCTGCAGCGTGTTGTCGGTAGCCTCGTCAGATCCGGTGTAGAGCACTCCGAGTGTGCTGACCACGATCTCCTTGGCAGGTACGCCGGCGATGGCTGCCACTGTGGCCCTCCATGAGAAACCGAGAGGTTCGAGAACCGGGTTCACGGCTTTACCCATCATTTCCAGATAGGAGTCGTGCTCGGGATCTATGTTACCGCTCTCCTCAATGTTGATTTCCTGTATGTCGGCCGGGTTCTCTCCGCGCAGGGGGAAGAAGTTGAGCGCCCATACGATAATGGATGCCAGAAGTATGATGCCTCCCATTTTGTTGAGATATTCCTTTCCTTTGCCCCACATGTGGCGGAGGGTGGTTTTCATCGTCGGCACACGGTAGGGGGGGAGTTCCATCACAAAGGGTGTCTCCTCCACTGGGAAGAAAAACTTGCGCAGCATCTTGGCTGTGAACATCGCCGCGAGAACCCCGAGGAAATACATGCCGAGGAACACCAGTGCCGCCTCAGCCTCGAAGAATGTGCCAATCAGGAGCACATACACCGGCAGACGCGCCGAGCAGCTCATGAAGGGGGTGATCAGCACCGTGATTATGCGCGATGAACGGCTCTCGATGGCACGTGCGGCCATTATGGCGGGCACGTTGCAGCCGAACCCCATCACCAGAGGGATGAACGACTTGCCGTGCAGTCCTATCTTGTGCATGAGACGGTCCATTATGAATGCCGCCCTCGCCATATATCCGGAGTCTTCCATGAAGGAAATGAAGAAGAAGAGTATCAGTATGTTGGGAAGAAATACTATGACTCCCCCCACGCCTCCTATGATGCCGTTGGCGAGAAGGTCTTTCAGCGGGCCGTCAGGCATGCGGGTGTTCACAAATCCGG
This sequence comes from uncultured Muribaculaceae bacterium, assembly GCA_949742535.1. Lineage (GTDB taxonomy): Bacteria > Bacteroidota > Bacteroidia > Bacteroidales > Muribaculaceae > UBA7173. The sequence continues at coordinate 6,805 of CATJQX010000047.1, forward strand.
CAAGGAAGTCCACACCGGCCTGGATCCAGTCCTGCGGATAGCTCCCCACGGCGAAAGTGAACCAGAAAATAAAGACCATTACGGCGAGGAAAAACGGGAAACCGAAGATGCGGTTTGTGACGATGGAGTCTATCACCATCGTGCGTGTCTGTTTCTCCGTATCGGGTATCTCGAGGGTCTCGGCGAGTGCGCCGGCGATAAATCCATATTTTTCTCCCGCGATTAGGGCCGACACATCCTCTCCGGCGTGGTGCCTTTCAAGTTCTTTCAGTTTGCGGTCGCGGAGTTTCAATATCTTTTCCCCGTCGGCACTGCTTTTTACGGCCTCTTCCGCCTCGCTGTCCCCCTCCATCAGTTTTATGGCGAGATATCGGGGGGAATAGTGGGGGTGTATCCCTTTGTCGGCCTTAAGGGCGTCTTTCAGTTCGGTAAGGCAGTTCTCGAAGTCGTGCCCGAGTTTCACATGCACGTGGCGCACCACGCTGTTGCGCCGCTCATATACCTCTATGATGGTGTCGAACAGGCGGTCGATCCCCTCGCCGTTGCGGCTTACCGTGGGCACTACCGGCACACCGATCATGCTGCCGAGTGTCTCGTAGTCGAATTCCACCCCGCGCGAGCGCATCTCGTCGAACATGTTGAGCGCTATCACCATCGGATAGTCCATGTCGATAAGCTCGGTAGTGAGATAGAGGTTGCGCTCGAGGTTTGATCCGTCGACCACGTTTACAATCACGTCGGGACTGTTGTCGCGCAGATACCGCCGCACATACCGCTCCTCGGGAGAGTAGGCTGACAGCGAGTAGGTGCCCGGAAGGTCGATTATATTGAATGTGTATCCGCCGTGGGTGAAGACCCCTTTTTTAGCATCGACAGTGACGCCGCTGTAGTTGCCTACATGTTCCTGTGCTCCCGACGCCACGTTGAAGAGCGATGTCTTGCCGCAGTTGGGGTTGCCGATAAGCGCTACATTTATTATGTGGCGCTCACCTTCGTAACGCTCGCGGTGCACTGCGTCCATATCGTCGGTGGGCACCACATATTCCTGTGGCGAGTGTATCTCAGGCTGTGTGTGTGCCTCCAGAGGGATCACCTCTATCATTGAAGCCTCGTTACGCCGCAGCGACACCTCGTATCCCATAAGCCGGTATTTTACGGGGTCGCGCAGTGGCGCCGACAGGATGGAGGTGATTTTGCGTCCTTTTACGAACCCCATCTCCATGACGCGCTTGCGGAAGGCTCCGTGGCCGAGTATCTTGACTATCACAGCCGACTGGCCGCTTTTCAAATCTGACAATCTCATTACCTTAATACATAGACAGTTGAAACATCCTTGTCTTTCATCATCATGTTGACAGTGCAAATATCGCATTTTTTGACGAACCATCCACCCTATATAACGCCTTATTATGCATAATCGCTCCGGATAATAACACTGTTTAACACTTTCGCCTCTCTCTCTGCCGGTTTTACCTATCGGTTGCCGCTGGCGAAAATAATGCCTGTTTTTGAGGCGATTTTAGTTAAACCGCTTGACATTTCAAAATTATTTAGTAATTTCGCAATTATATTTCAAGCCGGTGCCATGGTCGCCGATGCATCATCCTCCGGCTTTACAGACATTTCCGGAAGCAAATCCCAAACCAAACATAAATTTAAAGGTTATGGTAACAAAGAAGCTCAAAATCAGAGATCTCACTCTGCGTGACGGACAGCAGTCGC
>CATJQX010000048.1 GCA_949742535.1 uncultured Muribaculaceae bacterium
ATTCCGCTTGTCATGGCATGGAGGCGCGCCGGGAAGACCCTCGGCGTCCGGCTCAATGCAACCATGTTGCCGTTCGGGATGTTATTCCGTTGGGTGCGCACCTGTCTGTGGGGCATATGGAGTGGCCTCCCTTCGCGGAAAAACCATACCTGGCGCAATTGACCTCAGGTCGCGCGGGTTGCAAAATCGTAAAATAAACTGCAAATAATAAGTAACAGTTCAAAATTTTTTATTTACAGGTCAGATTATTTCAATGTTTCTCGAACAAACATTAAAATAATTTTGACCAATTACTTAATTCAAAAAAACGGAGGAATCGTGTCTTTAAGAAAAATTATATGTCTGATCCTTATATTGGCTTTAGGATGCGGAGCGGCTGACGCGGCAAAACGTAAAAAGACACGAAAACGTGCCAGGACCACCCGTGTTGTCAATAAGAAACCCACATTTACAGGTCCCATGAGCGATGCCGAGCCTTTTGTTACTTTTGAGACAGAGCATCCTGCCAAACGGGGGCTTGAAGGGCGTATAATAGCGGTATGGCAGAGCCACGGATTATATTTTGACCAGGGCGCAGGACGGTGGCAATGGCAGCGTCCGCGCCTGTTCGGCACCGTTGAGGATCTTTTCGCGCAGGGATATGTGATGCCATACCTTATGCCGATGCTGGAGAATGCGGGAGCATATGTGATGTCGCCCCGCGAGCGCGATCTCTCAACCACCGAGATCATTGTGGATACCGACGGCTCGCCGCAGGGCGATTTTTATCTTACCGAAGGCAAATATAAATGGAAAGAGGGCGCGCGCGGGAGCGGCTTCGCGCTTCCGGAGCGTGAGCTGTTCGGGGGGGAGAATCCCTTTGCTATGGGTACTTCCGAAAAGGTGGAGACCGTCGGGAAGGATGATACAGGGCATGAGAGTACCGCGGTGTGGAACGCCGATTTTCCGGAACGGGGCGATTATGCCGTGTATGTGTCATATGCCACATTTCCAAACAGTGCGTCCGACGCACGATATACCATAAACCATCTCGGAGGGAGCACCGACGTGATTGTGAACCAGCGCATGGGGGGAGGCACATGGATATATCTGGGGCATTACCCGTTTGCGAAAGGGAAACAGCAGCGCCCTGTGGTGCGGCTTACCAACAGATCGTCGGAGAAAGATAAGGTGGTATCGGCCGACGCGGTAAAGATAGGTGGCGGAATGGGCAACGTGGCAAGAGCCGCCAAAGGTGACAGCCGCTACGACGCCATGGTTTCAGGCGCTCCACGTTTTACCGAGGGGGCGCGCTACTGGCTGCAGTGGGCCGGCATGCCGGAAAGTGTCTATACCGAATCGGCCGGCGAGAACGACTATACCGACGATTACAAAAGCCGCGCCCTGTGGGTGAACCATCTCGCGGGCGGATCGGAGATGCTGCCAGGGAAACCCGGTCTGGGCATACCTGTGGATCTGGCGTTCGCTTTCCATACCGATGCCGGAACCACTCTGGACGGTTCTGTGGTGGGTACGCTCGGCATCTACTCCACCGACGACGGCAATCTGCTCGGCAACGGGCGCACGCGTCTGGAAAACCGTGATCTCACCGACTATGTAATAACCTCGGTGGTAAACGACATACAGGAGCTTCACCGCCCCGACTGGACCAACCGCTCGATACGCGACAAGAAATATTACGAGATACGCGAGACCAAAGTGCCTGCCATGATAATGGAACTGCTGTCGCACCAGAACTTCGAGGATATGAAGTATGGCCTCGATCCGCGTTTCCGTTTCGATGTGGCACGTGCGGTCTACAAAGGTATTCTGCGTTTTCTGGCGCACCGCTACGATGTGCCCTTTACCGTGCAGCCGCTACCTGTGGGTGAGTTCGCCATAAAGGGGAACGGCACCGGAAAATATCAGCTGTCATGGCAACCCACCGACGATCCGCTGGAACAATCGGCAGTGCCTACATATTATATTGTGGAAGAGAGAACGGAAAACGGTGCGTTCATCCCTGTTGCCACCGTGAAACATCCGCACTATGAGACCACGGTCACCGACCGCGCCATCCATTCCTACCGCATTATTGCCGGTAACGACGGCGGCCGCGCTTTCCCCTCCGAAGTGCTGTCGCTTTACAACAACGGCACGGGGCAGATTGATGTGAATATCGTCAACGGTTTCACCCGCATTTCGGCGCCTGATCATTTTGAACTTGGAGAGTACATGGGCTTCAACTGTCTGTCAGACGGGGGAGTGGCCGATGGCATGGATATAATTTCCACTGGCGAGCAGTATGATTTCCGCGGATGGTCGGAGTTCGTCAACAACGAGCGGCCGGGGTTCGGCGCGTCGGGAAGCGATCTCGAGAAAGAGATCACGATGGGGAATACCCGCGATTTCGTGTATCTTCATGGCCGCGCGGTAAAAGCGGCCGGGAAAGGTTTTGTGTCCTCGAGTGTGGCGGCTTTTGCAGCTGAGGAAGCCACGGCTGATGTAGGGGGGCCATCCAATCCGCGTGTGATAGATCTGATACTTGGCAAACAGAAAGAGATATCGCCCGGCAACGGTGCGAAGGGCACGCGCTACAAGGCATTCCCCGCCGATCTGCAGCTGCGCCTTTCAGAGCATTGTGCAGGAGGAGGCTCGGTGATGGTAAGCGGGGCATACATCGGAACGGATCTGATGGATAACCGGTTCTCCGATGCCTCCGTGCAGGAGCGTGACCGCGCTTTTGCCACCGGGCTGCTGGGTTATTCCTGGCACATGAACAAGGGCACGGTCAGCGGCAAGGTGGAATCAGTGGCTTCCCCGTTCAGGATATTTGCCGGACACAGGCTCGCTTTCGAAACCGGGCCGTCGCGGGAGAGCTATGCGGTGGAGTCGGCTGATGCCATACACCCTTCCGGCACCGACGCTTTCGCCATAATGCGGTATGAGGATACAGGTCTCACGGCGGCCACCGCTCTCGAGCGGGTTTCACCTCCCGGACTACCGTACCGTGTGGTGGCATTCGGTTTCCCGTTCGAGACTATACACGGCGAGCATGAGCGTCGTGAGCTTATGACCGATGTGCTGAAGTTCCTTTGTGCCCGGCCATCGCATGCGGCTGTCCGCTGACCGGTAAATAAAAAGCCTGTTGTATGTTTTATGCGTAATAACTTTCATGACTTACTTACTTAATGTAATGGCAGTAAACAGAAACGATATGGCGGTTCCGGTGGCGATAGCTCCGGTCATATCTTCCAAAGAGTTGAAAAAAGCGCTTTCCGGCATTGCAGCGTCGGAAGGGGGGTATGTAATGCTTGATATAGCGGGGAAGGAGCTTGATGTGGACGCATGCGCGGTGCGGCGTTTCCTGCAGGTGCTCGACGATACCGGCGCTCCTATGGCATATTCCGATTATCGTACAAAGGGAGAGGATGGAGTTACGCGCCCGCATCCGGTGATCGATTGTCAGTTAGGCTCGGTGCGCGATGATTTTGATTTCGGCCCGGTCGTTTTCCTCCGCAATTCCGACGTGCTTGAGTGCCTTGCCGATATGCCCGATTATGATTATGCCGCATGGTATGCGTTGCGCCTGGCTCTGTCGCGCCGCGGTCTCCCCGTCAGGATCCCCGAACCTCTTTATACAGTCGTGGAGACGGATCACCGCAAAAGCGGCGAGAAACAGTTTGATTATGTGAATCCGCGCAACCGCGATGTGCAGATAGAGATGGAGATGGCTTTCACCCGGCACCTCGCGGAGATAAACGCATGGATCCCCGGCCGTGAGGGGGAGATTGAGTTTGGTGATGATGATTTCGCGGTTGAGGCATCAGTGATCATACCTGTGCGTAACCGCGCCAGGACTATCGCCGATGCCGTGCGCTCGGCACTCGGACAGCAGACTGGTTTTCCGTTCAATGTGATTGTGGTAGACAATCACAGCACCGACGGCACCACGGAGCTGCTCCGTGAGCTTTCAAGCCATGACGGACGTCTGGTGCATGTCATACCGGAAAGCCTAACCCTCGGCATCGGTGGATGCTGGAATCTGGCGGTAGACAGGGATGAGTGCGGACGGTTTGCCGTGCAGCTTGACAGCGACGATCTTTACAAGGACCCCCATACATTGCAGAAGATTGTCGACAAATTCCGCCAGGAGCGTTGTGCTATGGTGATTGGATCATATGAGTTGGTGGATTTCGACGGCAATCCCATTCCCCCCGGACTGATTGACCACAAGGAATGGACAGCCGAAAACGGCGCCAACAATGCCCTGCGTATCAATGGTCTCGGTGCTCCGAGAGCCTTCTACACACCAGTGTTCAGGGACACACGGTTGCCAGACGTATCTTATGGAGAGGATTATGCCATGGGTCTGCGCCTGTCGCGCAGTTACAGGATAGGCCGCATTTATGAATCTCTGTATCTGTGCCGCCGTTGGGAAGGCAATTCCGATGCGGCATTGTCGGTGGAGCGTGTCAACGCCAACAATGCCTACAAGGATTTTCTGCGCACCGTGGAGATCAGGGCACGGCAGCGGCTTTAAACCGATGTGACCGGTAAATAAAATAATTTTGAACTGTTACTTATTATGACGGTATTACAGGATTTTTACCGGAGGCAGCTTATGGAGTGGCCCCTGGCTTCCGGGAATGTAAAGGCACTTTTCGGTGTGTGCACACGTATGCTTGTCCCCGCAGGACATGAAGATGGCATGCCGTTTGTGGTTCAGCACAATCCCGCGCGCGTGCGCTCTACAGGAGCCAAAGTCGACGCCGCGTCGGTTGCCGCACGTCCCTGTTTCCTTTGTGGCGCGGCGCGCCCGGGCGAGCAGAGTGCATTGGAGCCGGCGGCATTCGGTGACAGGTTTTCCGATCTTGATTACGAGATATTGATTAACCCGTATCCGATCTTCCCATATCATTTTACTGTTCCGTGCAAGGCACACACGCCTCAGGTGATAGCGGGGGAGGGTTGCCGTAGATTCGACGACATGCTCCGGCTCGCGCAGGCTCTCGAAGGGATGGCGCTCTTCTATAACGGCGCACGGTGCGGCGCGTCGGCTCCCGATCATTTCCATTTCCAGGCAGTGCCCGCTTCTGCCATGACAATCCTCTCCACAGAGCGGCCGGTGCCTTTCCTTACGTTCGGTTACGAGAGCGGTGACAGAGCCGAGATGCTCGAATGGTTTGTGCGCGTTGTGCAGCAGATACACGACCTCCCCGCGCCGTCAGATTTCTCTTCTTCAGAGAAGGAACCGCGCATGAACATCATCTGCACCTATGCCGACGGCATATGGAAAGCGCTTGTGATACCGCGTCGGGCGCATCGCCCCGATTTCTATGGTAGCGGAGAAGGGCAATACCTCGTCTCTCCCGCTACGGTGGATCTCTCCGGTACAATTATTATCCCATCCTCTTCGGATTTCGACGCCATCACCCCCGATATCCTCGCCTCCCTCCTCAGCCAGACCACCTATCCAGTCCTCTGACCGCCCCGCCTCATTGGTGGAATAGTTGGTATTTGTAAATTCGGTCGGTTTTTTTACGCAGAATATACAACAAATTTAAGCCGTAAATATAAAATCGGGGCTTTTACTTGCGTATCTCCTTGATATTTCGTAATTTAACATCACAAAATTGCTTCATTATGAAAGTCAGCAACCGCGTAAAACGCAATATATCCTTTGTACTTACTATTATCGGGTGCGCCATAATCGTAGCTCGAATTGTTGAACCTATTATGAGTAAATCCATAACAGGGCAGAATTGGTTTGAAATTATCGGTGCAATAGTTATTACTTATTGTGCTTTTGACAACTTCAATATATATCGCAAAAGAGTTCGTGATGGCATAATGTTTGGAAGCAGATAATCCACTTATAAGCTGTCTTTTCCGCATAGAGGGTGGTGTGTCAAAAATCGCGATTTTTGACACACCACCTTGTTTCTGCCCGGATGGCGAGGATGCTGTCAGATGGGCCATTATGACACATCCTCCTTTTTATATGCAGACTATTTCGATTGACTACATCGTACCGCATGGCTGGTACGAGCTTTCGGATAAACAGCTTCGCTATGTTTATCAACTTGTCGCCGCCGACTATGCAACGGACGAAATCAAAACCTTATGTTTGCTCCAATGGACCGGCACGTGTTCCGTAATTGCGGGGTGGGGGAGGGGGTCAGTTGACCTCGTCGTCGCCATATTCCCATCCGAGATCCTCGATGGTGTTGCCGTCATCATCGCCCCATTCTTCGTCGAGGAAGTCTTCCTCATCAGGCTCGTCGATGCTCTCGCCGTCAGGCTCGCTCTCGAAGATAAACTCGTCTTCCTCGCGCACACGGTGGTGACCGTCGAGCGGACGGTGGGTGATGGGTATCTCCTCAATGAGGTTCGCGTCGTCGTTGATAGCTTTCCAGAGCGCATCCTTGAGTTCGGTAAGCCCCTCGCCTGTTACGGCAGAAATGAATACCGTGGGCAGATCGTCGGGGAGTGTGGGGGCAATCTCGGCTTTCAGTTCCTCGTCAAGCATATCGCTCTTGGAGATGGCGAGCACCCTCTGTTTGTTCATGAGTTGCGGGTTGAACCGGCGCAGCTCCTCAAGCAGTACCTCATACTGTTGTTTGATGTCGTCGGCATCGGCAGGCACCATAAAAAGAAGCACTGCGTTTCGCTCTATGTGGCGGAGGAAGCGCAGACCCAGGCCGCGCCCTTCGCTCGCGCCCTCTATGATGCCGGGTATGTCGGCCATGACAAACGACCTGTTGCCGCGATATTCCACAATGCCAAGCTGCGGTTCCATAGTAGTGAACGGGTAGTCGGCGATTTTCGGACGGGCGGCAGACACTGAGCTGAGGAGAGTTGATTTCCCGGCATTCGGGAAACCGACAAGACCCACGTCGGCAAGCAGTTTCAGCTCCATGATTATGGTTTTCTCGATGGCTGGCTGTCCCGGCTGCGCGTAGCGTGGAGTGCGGTTGGTGGCCGATTTGAAATGCCAGTTGCCGAGGCCGCCTTTGCCGCCGCGCAGGAGCTTTACCTCCTGGCCGTCGTCTGTCACCTCGCAGAGGAATTCTCCGGTTTCGGCATCGAACACCACTGTTCCGCAGGGCACCTCAACGATCTGGTCCTCGCCGTCTTTGCCGAAACTGCGTCCGGCCGAACCGCTCTGTCCGTTGCCGGCGAAGATATGCCGGCGGTAGCGCAGGGGGAGGAGTGTCCACATGTTTTTGTTGCCACGCAATATCACATGGCCTCCGCGTCCGCCGTCTCCTCCGTCAGGGCCACCTTTGGGCACATATTTAGCGCGATGGAAATGGCGTGAGCCGGCTCCGCCTTTGCCTGAGCGGCAAAGAACTTTTACATAATCAATGAAGTTTGAATCTGCCATATCTGGGTTGTATGAATTTTAATAGGTAATAGATCCTTGCCAGGATATTATTTTTATTGTTGAATGTAAAACGTACGGAAGGATCAATTTGTTAGCGAACGGTGATGTTTCATCAGCTCCTGCGCATGTCTGAAATCGGCCGGTGAGCCTATGTCGATCCATGTACCGCTGATGGGATAGAATGTCACCTTCATCTCTTGCTGCATGGCGGCCTCTATCAGTGTAGTGGCGTCGGTGCGTTCGTCGGGGTTGAGGGCATTCAGCACGAAGTTGTTGAAAATGTATATCCCCGCGTTTGCAAAGTGTGAGTATGTGGGCTTTTCCTGAAGCGCTGTCACGCGGTCGCCGTCGGTGGTCAGGATGGCATAAGGCACCGACACCGTGTATGGTATGGCCGCGATGGTTATGTCGGCTTCCGCATTGATGTGCCGCAGATACATCTCTTCCAGATCCACTGTGGTGAGCAGGTCGGAGTTCATCACGAGCGTGCATCCGTTGTCCGGTCTGGCCACCAGTGCCGCCGCGCCTATTGTGCCGAGCGGTTTCTCCTCCTCCACGCACTTTACCTCTATGCCGTGGCGCGGTACTGAGAAATAATCCTTTATCTGTTCCGAAAGGTATCTTACAGTGACTGTGACATCCGTAATGCCTGCGTGCGACAGGCGCTCGATGTTGTAATCTATGATCGGACGCCCGTCAATCTCGAGCAACGGTTTTGGGGTCGAGAGTGTGAGCGGGCGCAGGCGCTCACCCTTTCCTCCCGCCATAAGTATGGCGCTCATGGGTAGAAGCGTATATTGTGCCGACAGATCTATGAGCCGTGTTATCCTCCCTTCCGGGTCAAGTTCCGGAAGCAGTTTCAGGTTTTTCGCACGGGCGTTTCTGATGGTATGCAGCCTCTCGAGCGGCGGATCTCCGGCGCCTACCGCACTGAACGCAGTGTTCATTATGCGCCATACGGGGTGGTCAAGCGAGGCTCCGCCGAGCAATCCCCGCCGTATGTCGCCGTCGGTAAGTGTGCCGAGCATTATGCCTGATACGGGGTCGGTCACGAGGAGCGTCATCACTCCCCCTGATAGATCGTTGATGCGTCTGAGCGCCTCGCCGATGTTTTCGTTGTTGTGTATTATATGTTTTTCCACAGGTCTGTCATTTGTTTTTTGAGGAGATCAGAGCTTCAGCCACCATCCAGTCCACGGGGGTATCGAGATCTATCGAGCGGTCGGCAGGCATCTCGCACGGTATGCGCTTCGGGAAACTTCCCATTGGCATATTGGCGAGCGACACCGGGTTTATGGCATAGACAGCCCCGTTGAACTCCCATGCGCGCGGCGCGTCCTGCCGGCGGGTG
>CATJQX010000049.1 GCA_949742535.1 uncultured Muribaculaceae bacterium
ATTTTGGAATGATTTTTGCAACAGTGGAAAAATTGTTAACTTTGTAATGTGATAGACGGCAGGAGAAAGCGAACGTATGCCATCGGCTTGTGCGCATGCGTGGCTGAAGGATTCGCGCTTTCCGGCAAAACATCCATTTTACTGATTTAAAGCATGATGAAGCTGACTGTTAGGCTCGATAGAATGAGAATCCGTGCATTTCACGGGTTGCTCCCGCAAGAACGGGTTGTGGGCAACATCTTTGAGGTTTCGGTCAACGTATGGTTCAAGGTGACGGCCTCCGTGGAAACCACAGAAGATATTGGCTCCACGGTAAACTATGCGGAACTCGCCGAAATGACGAGACAGATCATGTCCGTGCCCTGCGACCTGATAGAGACGGTAGCCGTGAAAATCATGCATGCCGTATGTGACAGGTGGAGCTTTATAGAGGGGGGACGGGTCACGGTGACCAAAGTGACTCCTCCCGTGCCGGTTCAGATGAAAGGCGCCTCTGTGGAAATAGAATGGTAAATGCGCCTTGTCACCGATTTTTCACTTACAACCGATTAAAACTTATACATATGGCAAAAGTAGACGCCAAAGCATGCAAGGAAGAATTTGAGACACTCCTCAGGTCCACCGGCCGTGAGGGTGTGGATGGATTGCTCGAGGATCTGGAATCACAGGGCTTTTTCGAAGCCCCGGCCTCGGCAGGGCACCATCTCAACGTGGAGGGTGGTCTGGCCCTACATTCGCTCAACGCCTGCAAGGCCGCGCTGGCAGTGTGGGAGGGAATGAAAGCCGTAGAACCCACACTGGAGACAGAGGTGAGCCGCGACAGCATCATCATCGCCTCGCTGCTGCATGACATATGCAAGACCGACATATACCGCCGCTCGGTAAAAAAGCGCAAAAACGCGCTCGGCCAGTGGGAAGACGCCGAAGGCTACAAGGTGACATACCGCAACTTCCCTATGGGACATGGAGAAAAATCGGTGATACTCGCGCTCTGCAGCGGAATGGAACTCAGCGACGCCGAGATGCTCGCCATACGCTGGCATATGGGAGCGTGGGGAGTTAACCAGAACAGTTTCGAGGATTGCCGCAACTACGACGCGGCCCGCAAACTTTACCCCCTGGTGGCCATAGTGCAGACGGGCGACTCGCTCGCCGCCGCCATCATGGAACGCAACGCAGGCGACATTGACGAACTATAAACCCGGCCTACACCACAACATACAGTCCGCAACATACACATGAGACAGCAGCTCGGCACCGAATTAAAGCAGACGCAGAGGCTTACACCCCTGCAGGTGCAGTTTGTGCGCATGCTTGAGATGACGGGGCCGGAAGTGGAAGACGAGGTGCAGCGCGCCCTCGATGAAATGCCTGCGCTGGAAGCTGTGGAGGAACATCCCGAAGAGGCTGACACACATGCCACAGCCACAGAAGACGGCACCGAATTCAAAGAGACACCCGACGAGATGCAGCGGGCAGATTTCAGATCGGAAGATGATATACCCGACTATCTGTCTGCGACGGGAAATCCCGTCACATCCGGTGCAAGGCGCCATACGTCAGACCGGGATTTCCCTTATCCGGAACAGGGGGTAGCCTCCGACGGAGAGGGACTTACAGAACGGCTGATGGCACAGGTAGCCGAACTCGACCTCGATGATAAAGGAGCGGAAATCGCACGTTACATCGTGGGAAGCATCGACTCGAACGGATACATGACCCGGTCGGTGCAGGCCCTGGCCGACGACATGACCATAGAAAGCGGTATCGAAGTCTCTGCCGATGAAATAAAACGCATCCGCGAGATGGTGCGCAGCCTCGATCCTCCCGGCGTGGGAGCCGTCGACCTGCGCGACTGTCTGCTCCTCCAGCTGAGACGCATGCCACGCACCACCGCCACAGTCACGGCCATAGAGATCGTAAACTCATACTTCGATCTTTTCGCAAAAAAACATTATTCACGCATCGCCACCCGTCTGGGCATAGATACAGATGCAGTGGAAGAGGCCGCGGAAATAATCAGACATCTCGACCCCAAACCGGGAGGAGGGGTGCCTGACGGCCGCATGGAGCACAGCAGCCGCGGCATAACCCCTGATTTCAGCGTTGAAGCCGCCGAGAACGGACAGCTTACCCTCACCCTGCTCAACCGTGTGCCGGAACTGAGGGTGGAGGCCACATTCGCCGAGGACGACAGCGTGGGGAAAAGCGTGGGAAGACAGGCCGAGGAGGCACGTGCCTTTCTGAGAGCCAAGCGCGAGGATGCCCGCAACTTCATAAAGATAGTGAACATGCGCCAGCAGACCCTCTTCAACGTGATGGGAGCCATTGTGAAACTCCAACACCGTTTCTTCATCACGGAAGACGAGGAGGATATAAGGCCGATGGTGCTCAAGGATGTGGCCTCCCTCACAGGCTACAACCTCTCGGTGATCTCACGGGCCACACAGGGGAAATATGTGGCCACACTGCGCGGAATATATCCCTTGAAGAAGTTTTTCAACGAAAGGATACGCGAGGACGACGAGTCGGTGACCGCAAACCGTGTGATGGCGGTGATAAGATCAGCCATAGAGCATGAAGACAAAAACAAACCGCTGAGCGACCGCGAGCTGACACTGCTCCTTGAGAAGGAGGGACTGGCAATAGCGCGGCGCACGGTAGCAAAATACAGGGAAACGATGGGCTTTCAGGTGGCGCGCCTGCGCAAACAGACCTCCTGACCGCACACATCCGGTTCCTCCGACACAGAAAGAACAAGTAAGTCATAAACAAAAAAGACCGATACAATGAAGTTCCTTACCACCATAGCCAGGGTGTTGTCAGCCCTCTTCTCCCCTTTGCTGATGGGCACATACGGCATTCTGCTCGCCATGTTCCTCTCATACCTGTGCTACAGCCCCGAGAAAGCGAAACTGATAGTAATTGCGGTGACTTTCGTGGCCACCTGCATTGTGCCTGTCATAGGCATATTCCTGCTCTCGCATCTCGGAGCCGTAAAAGACCCCATGCTCAACGAGCGCACCGAGCGCGGGTGGCCATACTTCATCTGCATACTCTGTTACCTCGGCACAGGGATATACTACCACATGGTGCATGCGCCCCAGTGGCTCACCCTGTTTATGGTCGGGGGTGCCCTCGCGCTTGTGATCCTCACCATTGTGAACCGCTGGTGGAAGATCAGCGGACATGCCACCGGCATGGGAGCCTTGTGCGGCATGATTTTCTTCCTTATAAGCAGCGGCAACTCCGTCATTAACCTGCAATGGGAGTTCGTCACAGCAGTGATCCTCGCCGGGTGCGTGTGCACCTCGCGCCTGATACTCGGGCGCCACACCCTTCTGCAGGTAGGAGCGGGATTTCTCAACGGTTTCCTGTGTGTCTTTCTCCCCGCATGGCTGCTGCAGGCCGCCGCAATCCCCTCGTTCCATTGACCAGTAAACAAAATAATTTTGAACAGTTACATATGAACCCATACGTTAGCATTATAATGGGAAGCACCTCAGACCTTCCCGTAATGAAAAAAGCCGCCGACTATCTGGACGGCATGCAGATACCGTTCGAGATGCTGGCACTGTCAGCGCACCGCACCCCCGAAGAGGTGGCGGATTTCGCAAAAAACGCTGCCGCCCGCGGCGTGAAGGTGATCATCGCAGGAGCCGGCATGTCTGCCGCCCTCCCCGGAGTCATCGCCGCCATCACCCCGCTCCCTGTGATCGGTGTGCCCCTGAGCGCCACCCTGCAGGGTGAGGACGCCCTCCTTTCCGTAGCACAGATGCCCCCGGGCATCCCTGTGGCCGCTACCGGTATCGACGGCGCCATGAATGCGGCCGTGCTCGCCACACGCATCATTGCGCTTACAGACAAAGATGTGGCCGACCGTTACAATACCTGGCGCGACGGTCTCGGCAAAAAGATCGTAAAGGCCAACCAGGATCTCAAAGAGATAAAATACGACTTCAAGGTAAACTGACCGGCATCATTTCAGGGAGACCACATATGAGTGTTTTCAATTACAAGCGCCGCCACTCGTCGGTGACAGACATAGGGGGTGTACTCACCGGCGGAGAGTATCCCATCCGCCTGCAGTCGATGAACAATACCACCACAACAGATGTGGACGCATCGGTGGAACAGGTATTGCGCATTGCCGCCGCAGGAGCCGACATTGACCGGCTTACCGCCCAGGGCGAACGTGAAGCCCACGCCATGGGCGAGATCCGCCGCCGCCTTCATGAACGCGGCTGTAAGATACCGCTTGTGGCCGACATACATTTCAACCCCAAAGCCGCATTCGCCGCCGCAGAAGAGGTGGACAAGGTGCGCATCAATCCCGGCAACTTCGTGGATCCGGGAAGAACTTTCGTAAAACTCGAATACACCGACGAGGAGTACGCCCGGGAGCTCGACAGGATAGAAGCCGTATTCGGTCCGTTCCTCGAACTGTGCAAAAGCCACGGCACGGCTGTACGCATAGGCGTGAACCACGGCTCCCTCTCCGACCGCATAATGAGCCGCTACGGCGACACCCCCGCGGGAATGGTGGAGAGCGCCATGGAGTTTCTGCGTGTGGCACGCCACCATGACTTTTCCGACATCGTGATCTCCATAAAGGCGAGCAACACGGTAGTGATGGTGCACACCGTGCGCCTTCTTATCCACGCCATGGATGCGGAAAACATGCATTTCCCGCTGCACCTCGGCGTGACAGAGGCGGGCGACGGCGAGGATGGCCGCGTGCGTTCCGCCGTAGGCATCGGCACACTTCTTGCCGAAGGGACGGGAGACACAGTGAGGGTATCGCTGAGCGAGGAGCCAGAATGTGAGATACCGGTGGCACGCGAACTGGTGGACTACATCACTGCACGCGCCGGTGCTCCCGCCATCAATGCCGAGACCGACAACAGGCTGATACATGACGATCCGGCATTCCGCCGCCATACAGAGGCTGTAGGCATCTGCGGAGGCGCCAATGTGCCTGTGGTGGCAGGTTTCGACCCGGTGGATGAAGCGGATTGCACGGAGTATACCGCCGCAGGCATACTCTCTCCCGACTTCAAGACAGAAAGCATAAACAGCGGTAAAATAATCGTCATAAGCTCGTCACATCCCGATCCGGTAGGAGAGATCTCGGCCGCGGTGCACAGGCTGAATCTTATGGGATCGCATAATCCGGTGATAGCGAGGATTGACTACAGCGGACTGGCAGCGGAAACGGTCACAATACGTGCTGCCGCTGATTTCGGCACACTGCTCATGCGCGGCCTTATAGACGGCATCGACCTCAAGGCCGACAGCCTGACTGGCGAAGACCGCACCCGTCTGTCCCTCGGCATACTCCAGGCGGCACGGCGCCGTGTATCGCGCACGGAATTCGTATCGTGTCCCGGATGCGGACGCACACTCTTCAACCTGAGCGAGACCGTGCATAAAGTAAAAAGCGCCACCTCACATCTCAAAGGACTGAAAATCGCCGTGATGGGATGCATCGTCAACGGCCCCGGCGAGATGGCCGACGCCGACTACGGTTATGTCGGTGCCGGCAAAGGAAACATATCGCTCTACCGTGGCAAGAAGCCGGTCCTGAAAAATATCCCTGCCGAAACCGCAGTGGAAGAACTTGTGGGGCTGCTGAAAGCCGACGGAGTATGGCGCGAACCTAACGACACCGAAAATGTCTGAAAGATCACAGGAACCTGTAAAATACTTCACGCTTCCCACGGGGCATACCCTTATCTGCATGCAGGCACGTACTCCGGTGGGGTGCTTCGGTTTTACCGTAAAAGGGGGAAGCCGATACGAGACCGACACGGCGCTCCACGGGCTGGCACACTTTGTGGAACATACAATCTTCAAAGGTACCACCCGCCGTCGCGCCCACCACATCAACAGCCGCATGGAGGCTGTCGGCGGCGAGCTGAACGCTTTCACTACCAAAGAAGAGATAACCTTCTACACCATTTTTCCTAAAGGAAATCTGGCACGCGCCGCACAGCTTCTTGCCGATCTGGCCTGCAACGCCACCTTCCCCGAACGGGAGCTTGCGAAAGAACGCGAGGTTGTATGCGAAGAGATAAGCAGCTACCTCGACAGCCCTGCGGAACTGGTGTTCGACGAGTTTGAAAACCGCATTTTCGCAGGATCACCGCTCGGGCACTCCATCCTCGGGACTGAAAAGAACCTGGAAGGCTTCACTTCGGAAACATGCCGGACGTTTGTCAACGAACGCTTTACCCATTCCGAAATGGTGCTTTTCTACTGCGGATCGGAATCTCCCGCACGTGCAAGCGCCGTTATAGGCAGGTATTTCGCGGAAACGGGTACAGGTACTACACCCGGAAATGGCATATCCACAGCGGAAACACCCTCCCCATCCCTGCTTACACAGTTCGCCGAATCGAAAGAGACCGGCGCACATCAGGCACATACCGTAATAGGAGCGCAGGTGCCAGGCATATTCTCCGATATGCGCACACCTCTGGCCCTCCTTACCAATATCATCGGAGGGCCGGGGATGAACTCGCGGCTTAATACCGAACTGCGGGAACGCCGCGGACTTGTCTACTCGGCTGATGCATCCCTGTCGCTGATGGCCGACTGCGGACTGTTCACCGCATATTTCGGCTGCGGCCCTGAAGACATGCCGCGCTGCAGCGAACTTACCGCGCATATCATTGATGAACTGCGCCGAAACCCGCCGGAAGGACGCCGCCTCGCCGCGGCAAAGAAACAGTATCTCGGGCAACTCACCGTGGCGGCCGCTTCGATGGAGCAGAACATCCTGTCGGCGGCACACTCGGCACTGATAACCGGAGAGGTGCCACCGGCCGAGAAAGTAAGATCCGAGATAGAAGCCGTGACCTCCGAGCAACTGTCGCATGCGGCATCGCTCCTCTCCGCCACCTCGCGCCTCACCCTATGCTGAGGCAATTCTCCAGAACAATATCAGACCCTTACATAATGGCCGAGAAGACTAATGAAAGAAAACGGAAGATAGCCGTCGTGACAAGCTGCCGCGCCGACTGGGGTCTCCTGCACGGCGTGGTGAAGGAGCTGCAGCAACGCACAGATACGGAAACAGCAATCATTGCCACCAACATGCATCTGCACCCTGCATTCGGCAACACCGTCGACGAGATCATAGCCGACGGTGTGGAGGTCGCCGCCCGCGTGCCGATGCTTTCAGCTGACGGCAAAGACACATCCCCACTGGAAACCGCCGCTGCCTCGGCCCGCTGCCTCACCGGAATGGCCGACGCGTTCAGAGAAATCCGCCCCGACATAGTTCTCATACTGGGTGACAGATACGAGATGCTGCCCGTGGCCACAGCCGCCACCATAATGCGTCTGCCGCTGGCACACATTGCCGGGGGAGAAATCTCGGAGGGAGCTTTCGATGACAACATCCGCCATGCGCTCACCAAACTGTCGGCACTGCATTTCACCGCCACCGAAGACTATCGCAGGAGGGTGATACAGATGGGAGAGGATCCATCGCGTGTGTTCAATTTCGGAGCACTCGGCGTGGAAAATCTCATGGAGCTTCCCGACGAGGCCTCCGTAGAGGAACTGGAGAGTTTCACCGGCATCCGTATCGGAACGGACACCCTTCTGGTGACCTACCACCCCGCCACTCTTGACAGTGCGGCCACCCCTGCCGAAAGATGCCGCGCACTTCTCGAGGCGCTCGACCGTTTCCCCTCCTCCCCGGTGCTGTTCACATACCCCAACAACGACCCCGGTGGGGCCGACATAATCAGCCTGATCAACGGATATGCGGCACAACACCCCGGACGATGCGCCGTGGTTCCATCGCTTGGACGCCGGCGCTATCTCTCGGCACTGAAGCATATAGGCGCCGTAACAGGCAACTCATCAAGCGGGATAGTGGAGGTGCCATCGGCACACATACCGACAGTCGACATAGGGATGCGCCAACGCGGGCGCACGGCGGCGGCCTCGGTATTCCACTGCGGTGACACGGCAGAAGAAATAGCGGGCGCCATTTCCCTGGCGCTTTCAGACAAAGGACGCCACATAGCAGCGGAGGCTCCAAATCCCTACCGGAAACCGGGCACAGCACGGAACATCGCCGACACATTGGCAACTTTCCCGCTTGACCGTCTGGCAACCAAGCGTTTCTACGACACAGCAGTCACATATTAAAAATCCACAGACAGTGAAACCGTTGATAATCATACCCGCACGCGGAGGAAGCAAAGGTATCCCGGGCAAAAACATCAAGCCACTCGGAGGGAAACCCCTGATCGCATACAGCATCGATACCGCCACGGAACTTTGCCGGAAGCACGGATGGCCGCAGGAAAACATCATGGTGTCGACAGACAGCGACGATATCGCGGCTGTCGCCGAAAGCTGCGGACTGAAAACCTCATACCGCCGTCCCGCGGAACTGTCCACCGACCAGGCCGGCTCACGCGAGGTGATGCTGCATGCCGCCGATACGGCACGGAAAGCCGGCACGGAATTCGACTATATACTGTTGCTGCAGCCCACATCGCCGTTCCGCACCGTGGAGGATGTGGAGAAATGCATATCCATCTACGAACAGGAACTTCCCGATATGGCGGTCACTGTAAAAGAAGCCTCCGCAAACCCGTATTACAACTGTTTCGAGACCGATCCCTCTACAGGGGCATTACATATATCGAAAGGAGACGGCCTCTTCACCCGCCGGCAGGACGCGCCGCGCGCATGGGAGTTCAACGGGGCTGTCTATGCCATAAACCCGGTGTCGCTCGCCAATATGCCAATGGGAAGTTTCCC
>CATJQX010000050.1 GCA_949742535.1 uncultured Muribaculaceae bacterium
ATGGTGTCGTTGTTTGCGTTAAGTGATATTCTGGAGAATGAGATGTTCTGTGTGGACAGGAAGTCGGCAAGCAGGTTGTCTCCGGCGCCGGCATTGAAGGTAAGCGAGAATGGGGGGAGTGCCTGCTGCATGGAATCTATGGCCAGACGCCGGCGTGCCATGTCGCGGTCGAGCCTTCCTGCGGCGAGAGTGAAGCGCTGCATGATGGTATCGAGCGACACCGGTGAGGAGAAATCAAGTGCGAGGTTGTGGTTGCGCAGTTGTGCGTCTGTGAGCGAGTCTGATGTGTCAAGCGTGAGGTCTATGTCGTTCGCTTTAAGTCTGCGGTCGGGCATAAGCCATGTGAGGTGCGATATGTTCATGTCGGCGCGCAGTGTCATGGGGCGTCCGGGCATGCGGCGTGTCGCTGCCACCGGCGGAATGAATGACGCTTTTCCGCTGAGGCTTACAGATCCCTCTGCGATGGTGTCGGAGAGAGCGAGGGCATGGAGGTCGATGTGACGGAGGTCTCCGTCGAATGTCCAGTCCAGTTGGTTGCCGGCAAGGTTTCCGGCGGCGTCTATCGTGAAATCGACACCCGGATTTACTGATTTTGCCTTTATTTTTGCCTGGCCGCCCGACAGGATGGCGTCAAGGGTGATGTTTCGGTAAGTGGCTCCGTTGTATGTCACATGGTTGAGCGCCACAGAAGCGTCTGTGTGGGTCTTTGGTGAGAAGAAGTCGAGACCTTCACCTTTGGCAGTTACAGTGGCGTCAAGATCGCGTATCCCCATTGTGGGGAGAATGGCCTGTACAGGGAAATCGTTGAAATCGGCATGTATGTCATACCCTTCCACACGGTTGTTCCACATGGCGTCGAGGGCTATGTCGCCACCTTCGGTGAGCGCGCGTATCCTTCCGTCGATTATGCCTCTTGCCAGACCGGCAGAGCCTTCTATGCGCAGTGGCGGTATGTTGACAGTGCGCTTCATTTTCGCGTCGAGCAGGGCGGTCTTTATGAATTCACCGTCTGAAACTGATCCTGTGATATTGAGGTTGCCTTCGGCCTTGTTGATGTCGGTGTAGTTGGCGATGCGTCCTTCCGCAGAAAGTGCGATGTGGCGTGGTATATCGGCAGTGAGGGTGTTTATGGCGAGGTCGTCCATGTTTCCTGATATGTCGGCTACCAGGCGGAGAGGCTGGAACTGTGGCAGTTTGGCCACCATCGGCGCGAGTGTGGCCGGGACAAGGCGGTTCACGTCGTCCATACCCACAGATGCGCCGAGATTCACGGAGAGGGGAGCGTTGACGGTATCCATACCCATCATAGCCTCCAGGGAGATGGTGGAGGATGGGGTGGTCAGCATTAAATGGCGTGCGTAGAGCGCTGTGGAGTCCATGGCGAATGTGCCGGTAAGGTCAAGCGCTATGCCGCATCGCTCACGTGCTGATATGCGTTTTATGGGAACAGTGATCTCGGTACCACGGTTGATGAATGAGTCCACAGCTATGTTTATTTCCGACGCCTCGATATAGGATGGATCGAAATTCTCGCCGGCCGGCACGGCTCCCTCCATGGCATAGAGCGCGTGTGAGTCTGTCAGACGCAATCTTGTGGCGCGGATGGTCCAGGGGGCAGTGGCGGCTGTGTCGGCATCCTCCTTCAATACTTCAGGTTCCTTTTCCGCGGCGAGGCGTGCGGGATCGGGAGTGATGTATCTGGCGTCCACACCGGAAATGGCGAGTTCACCTACATCGATTGTGCTTTTGCCCAGATCTATGGCGGCATGTTTGAGTGTGGCTGCGGGAAGGGTGCAGTCAAGATCCATTATCGTGGGTACATACTGCATCCGGTATGAGATATCATTGAGTTTGGCACGCTCAAGGGCTATCTTCCATGTCGCGGGAGCGGAATCCTTGACAGGCGGGGGGACCGTGTCGGTTTTGAGCGCCATGTCCACATCTGCGCCCGAGGCTTCGAAATAGTGTATGTTCACATCGCTGGCAGAGAGATGCACCGAGGTGCCGCTCAGTGTGGCGCGGTCGAGTGTGGCGCGCATGTACAGCGATGAGTCGGGGGTGCCAATATTGACAGCGGCATTGTCAAGCGCCAGGGCGGGGACAACGATGCGCCCCGTAAGAAGCGGCATCACGTTTACGCCTGTCTGAAGATGCGCCGCCTCTATATCCATCCCGGAGGTTCGCATAGCCAGAGAGTCCGCACTGATTTTAAGAGGGAATGTAAGGCGCAGTTTTTTGACAGACAGGTGTATGTCTCCAGATGAGTTCAACATGCCAATCACACGTCCTGTGACGAAATCCTGCACCGGCGGTATGTAGAGCAGCACCAATACAACAGTCACAAGACCCAACAGGCCGATCACGGTCCATTTGAGCGTCTTCAAGCAATATGTGAGAATTTTTTTCACCGTTGTCTGTCGTAGTAAGGATAGTTGAAACGAGTTTATGTGGAGTTGAAACTGATGTGCCGTATGTGATGAGATGCGCCACTGTCAATTCTCCTTTTTCTCTTTAACAATTAAGCACGCGGAATGTTGTGTATTCCGCGTGCCAATTGCATATCGTATTATCGCGAGTGGAGGAAATGGAGCCTTATCTCAGCGGAATATATGGTGTATGGAAATGCGGGCGTCGCGCAGCATCTCTTTCAGCGGGGTGACTATCGGGCGGAAACGGTCGCGGTCTACCGGTGTGAAGATCGGCAGTGAACTGCGGTGGCATTTCACATCCAGTATGCCGTCGAGCATCATAGGTTCTCCGTCGACATGTGCCTCCCCCTCTCCGGAACGGTAGATCACCGCCGCGGGCGCACGGAAACAGTGTACCATCGTGTTCTTGTTGATGAATCCGGTAAAGATATCCATTCCCATCACGGCGGCATCTATCGGTGAGCCGGAATGTACCACGGTGATGTCAAGCAGTCCGTCGGTAATTGATGCGTCGGGGGCTATGTATGCGTTGTTGCCCCATTGGGAGGCATTGCACACCGCAACCAGAAAGGCTTTTTCAGTCAGGATCTTTCCGTTGGCGCTTATGGTGTAGGTCTGCGGGCGGAACTGTACGTATTCCGACAGTGCCGAGCGCACATAGCTGAGCAGGCCCCGGTGGCTCTGACGGGCGAACCTATGGCTCACGGCGGCATCGAATCCCATGCCGAAGGTGCAGAAGAAGGGCACGCCGTTTACGGTGCCGTAGTCGGAGCGCACTATGTTTTGCTGTTCGATGATCTGCAACGCGAGCTCAATATCTACCGGGATGCCGAGATGGCGTGCGAGGCCGTTGCCTGATCCGGCGGGAAGGATACCCAGTGCGGTGTCTGATCCGCATAGTGCCCTTGCGGTCTCGTTTATGGTGCCGTCCCCTCCGCAGGCAAGTACGCCGGTATACCCGGCCTTGGCGGCCTCGGAGGCGAATGCGGTGGCGTCGCCGCGTCCGCCGGTATATCTGAGATCCATCTGATATCCTGCCGCGGCAAGGCGTTCCTCCACCTTTTCCGGTACACCCTTCTTGCTGCCGGTGCCGGATATGGGGTTGATGATCAGCATTATGCGCTTACGCGCCGCTGTAGATCCTTGTGGAATTGTCTTTTGCTCCATTTGTCAGGGTAGGGATGTCTTACACTTTGGCATAATGTCATTCGCGCACGAGCACTCTGAGCGGGGTGTGCTGCTGGTCGGTGACAATAAGATATATGCCTGTGGGCAATGTTATTTCATCGTTGTTCTCGATGCGGTCGATGAGGCGGATCATGCGCCCTGTGGTATCATAGATGCGGCATCCTGTGTGGGGGGACGCACATACCAGGCGTATTCCACCTTCGGCATATGCCCATCCGAGCTGACTGTCGCCATCCTCGTCGGGAGTGCCGAGCGAGGCGAGGTCCACCGTTACTGTATTCGAGTAATCCGAGTAATATCCCAGGCGGCATGAGCGCACGCAATATGTCTCGCGTCCGCCGGGGATGGCATCCTCGATACGCAGTTCGTTGGTTTCGGCCACAATCTCGCTTGTCTCGGCCTTGCCGCCGGCGAATGTGGTGCGCGTCACCACATAGTAGTCCACTACGTCCCCTTCAGGTTCCTCCCAGTTGGCGGTGTATGCCGTCGGTTCGATGTCTGTGGGTGGGAGTGCCTGGAAACTGTGGAGCGTGGGTACGGGAAGGGCCTCTCCACGCAGTGCGATGCCCACCGATCCGTCAAGTCCGCCGTCGGAAACCACAAGCCGGGCCTGATGCGATCCGAGCTCGGTCGGGGTATATTTCACCCGCAGCCAGAAGCCGTTTTCCGAGTTGACCGCCGACGCGCTTATGGCGTTGGCGTCGGGTGTGAAGAATTTGCGGTCGTCGTTGGGGTAGTCGCGCGGTCTGGTGATGGTAATTGTGAGAGTGTTGGTAAGGTTCTCTCCGTGGAAGAAGAGGCTTGAGGTGTTGGTGCTTCCTATGGCAGTTTCGCCGAAGTCAAGGCTCATGTCCTGCACGGGGGTGATAAGCTGCGGGTCTCCCGTGGGTGTGTCGATGCCGGGCACCCATACCTGGCCTTTCTTTTCTCCCCAGAGATACTCGGCAAGTTCCGGGTAGTCGATGAAGGGATTTCTGTTGGCCTGTATGGTATATATCTCATCATTTCTGTCAAGCTCTTTCTGGCTTACAGGATCGTCGCGGTGCCATTTGAGCAGCAGACGGATAGACCATTCGTTCAGTGTGGGGTAAGGGTTGTTGTTGACCATGTATGTGCGTGCCCAGTGGAGGTTCTGGTAGCATGTGACCACATAGAAGTAGGTGCGCGCGAAGTCTCCCTTGTATTCGTCGTCCGGCTCGAACACGCGTGCGGCGCCGCCTCCCTGACCAGACATGGGAAGTCCCACACGGCTTACTCCGTTGTCAAACTGCAGGCCGCTGCTCTGTGCCTCACCCAGTGGATAGTTGCTTTTCGCCATGTTGGCGGCGGCTTCCGACGGGTAGAGGTGGAAAAGGTCTACGTATGCCGGTGTCTCCGTGGAGCCTCCCCACCAGCTTTTTGGAAAGGAGTGCTCGCGGTTCATGCCGCTGAACGACGGGAGATATAACGGGATGTTGCCGTACATGTCCCACCACTGGCCATAACGTTCATTGTCTGGCGGATATACGTCGGTTCTGCGGAAATACTGTGGCAGATTGGAATATGAGGATACTTCAGTATGCTTGTATATGAGAGTGTGCAACGCCGTTTTCAGCGCCTCTCCCTGTTTGCCGGAAGCGCTCCGGTAGTAGTTCGCCGGTATTTCTGCATAAGCGGCAAGTGCGGTAAAAATTACTGATGCAAAGACTGTGTACAATACATGTAAGCGTGCGCCCGTAGCCACGTGCTGCCGCTGACCGTAGTTTTTAAATATAGTCATACTCATAATCATAAATAGTTGTAACCTGTTACAACAACATTCTGCATGCGGTTAATGTTGACACACAGGTGGTACGGGGCCTTATTTATTCCGAGGCAATGTTTTCGCCGTCGATGTATCTTGTCACATGCTCGAGTATCACCTGTGGTGATATGCCCCTGAGGCAGTGGTAGTCGCCCCGGAAGCAGGGCTTGTTGCCGAATACAGAGCATGGACGGCATGTCATTGGGAGCTGCACTATGTCGTCTTCCTTCTGGCGCCACCCTTTGAAACCGCAATAGGGATGTGTGGCACCCCATACGCTGACCACCGGGGTGTTGACAAGCGATGCGAGGTGCATGTTGGCCGAGTCCATCGTGACCATCACGTCAAGATGGCTCACCAGAGCCAGTTCTATAGGGAAGCCGTAAGATTTGCCTGCCAGGGAAACCGTATCGGGATAGCGCTCCGCCCATAAGGCGAGTGTCTCCTCTTCGTTGCTTCCCGCCCCGAAAAGGAATATTTTTGTATACCCGAGCGAGGAGAGGCGTTTTACCACCTGCTCCATCAGCGACGGGGGATATATCTTGCCGGTATGTTTGGCGAACGGCGCTATACCGATCCATGCCTCCCCGTCAGCCTTAGGTTCCGTTATCTGCGAGAATAGGCTGGCGTCTCCAAGGCGTCCGTGACCGTAGAGGCCTTCAAACCGGTTGTCTACCGGGAGGCCGATGCGGTGGAATGTCTGGCGGTATCTGGCGCGGGTGGATGTGAGCGGAAGCAACACTTTGTTGTGGCGCCGTGTGAGCGCCTGTTTTCCCTTACGCCCTTTGTTGATTGTGGCCACAGGCAACCGGTGGATGTGGCAGAACAGACGTAGAAGTTTGGTGCGCAACACGTCGTGCAGGTCTATGAATGCGTCGAACCTGTATTTTTCCCGCAGCTCCCTGAAGAGACGGTAGATGCCGCCCGTGCCGGAATAGTCGTCGAGTCTCACTCCCACCACATTGAGGTTGGCGGGGGGATTGATGAATATGGATGTCATGGACGAACGTGTGACAAAGGTGAATGTCACATCGGGGTAGCATGCGCATGCGCTGTAGATCACAGGGACTGTCATGGCTACGTCTCCCAGGGCGGAAAAACGGGCTATGAGCACACTGCGCAGCCTGTGGGGGTTGGCATCACCGGCTTTGAGGCCGGGGGAGGACACCTGTCGCGCGGTGTCGGCTATCTGCTGTCGGCTCACTTCTTCTTGGCGTATAACACGGGATTGGTGTCGGCGTCGTTGTACATTTTCATCTGGCGGTAGACTTTCATGTACTTTCTTCCGGCTGCTATGTCTTCAAGGAGTGTGTCGATGGCCTGGGAGAGATCAGAGCGTTGCTCGAGGAGCACATCGAGTTTTGCGGCGCACTTGGCACGGTGCGCGTCTGATGCATCGGCGCGCAGGGTCTCGGCGCGCATATGGTAGATCTTGACAGCAAGTATAGAGAGGCGGTCTATGGCCCAGGCGGGGCTTTCGGTGTTGATGGTGGCATCGGGACGCGGTGTCACTTCCGAATATCTGTCGCGGAACCATGTGTCTATGGCTTCCACCATGTCTGTGCGTTCCTGGTTGGAGGCGTCAATGCGTCGTTTTAGCACTACCGCGTCTGCCGGCTCTATCTGCGGATCGCGGATGAGGTCTTCCATATGCCACTGGGCTACATCTATCCAGTTTTTTCCATAAAGGATCTCTTCGATGCTGTCGGCGGGATATGGATGCGGACGCGGAGCGTCTATATTGTCGGTGATATGGTATTCTTCTGTGGCACGGTCAAACACCACATTGCAATTCTGTGCGAAACTCATTGGCGGCAATTGTTTGCGTTTATATTATACCGGTCCGGCCATTATGGCAGACCATATATACGCAAAGGTATATAATTAAGATTACATTCGCAACAGGATATTGCCGAAACTTTCTATGAATGTCGTTTTTGAGTGTTTTGCTTGATAGGCATAGGTCTGACGTGGATGCATTATCTGGCACGGAGTTGCCAGAAGGCGACGGCTGAGGCGGCCGCCACGTTGAGCGAATCCACGCCGTGGTACATGGGTATGCGCACCACATAATCTGTGGAGGCGATTACTTCGGCTGACAGTCCGTCACCCTCCGTTCCCATGACTATCGCGAGGCGAGGCTCGGCATTCAGAGCAGGATCGGTGATTTCTATCGAGCGGCGGGTAAGTGCCATGGATGCTGTCTTGAATCCGTAGCTGTTGAGCGATTTTACCGGTCTGTCGAGCCATGTCCAGGGTACCAGAAAGACCGATCCCATGGATACGCGCACCGAACGGCGGTTCAGTGGGTCGCATGATGTGGGGGTCAGGAGCACTCCGTCAATCCCTAGCGCGGCTGCCGAGCGGAATATGGCGCCGATGTTTGTGGTATCTGTAACACTGTCGATGACCACCACACGGCGCGCCTCTGCCAGTATATCACTGATTTCAGGGAGGCTCTTGCGTCGCATGGCGCAGAGCACACCGCGGGTAAGGGTATAGCCGGTCATGCCGGCAAGCAGTTCGCGCTGTCCGGTAAATACAGGCATATCGGCCGGGCATCTGTCAAGCAGGGGAGCGGCATCCCCGTTGAGGTGCCGCTCCTCGCATAACATAGAGACCGGTTCCCACCCTGCATCGAGTGCCACATGTATCACTTTGGGGCTTTCCGCTATGAAAAGCCCGCTGGAGGGATCGAGGCGGTTGCGTAGCTGTGCCTCGGTCAGACGCATGTATGGCGCCAGAGCGGGATCGTCGGCCGAAAATATCTCTTTGACAACAGGCATCAGTTGCTTTCAGGTTTAGCTATGCCCTCTTTGGTGGCACGCTCTTCCATGCGTTTGATGCGGGCCTCAATGTCGGGGTGTGTAGAGAAGAGTTGATTGATTTTTGCTGACGCGCCTTTCGACTGCTGTTCGCCCTGGAGCTGTTTCAGTTTCTGGAACGAGAGTGCCATCGCCCAGGGGTTTTTTCCGGCTGCTTTCAGGAATTCATAACCGTAGTCGTCGGCCTCACGCTCCTGCTTCTGGGAATAGTTGGCATTGATGAGTGCCTCTCCGAGCGAGCCGAGCTGCGACTCCGTGAGTGCGGCTGCTTTGCCGTTGGTGGAAGCGATACCGTCTTTGAGCGCCGATGTGAGAAGGGCTGTGCGGAAACCTTTTTTGGAGTCGTGATGTGCCACATGGCCGATCTCATGGCCAATGACGCCAAGCAGCTCGTCGTCGGTCATTATGTCCATGAGGGAGGAGAACACGCGCACGCTGCCGTCGGCGCATGCGAATGCGTTGACGTCGATCACGTCGTATACTTTGAAGTTAAGAGGCAGACCCTCTACCGAGGTGAGACCTTCGGTAAGGCGTGCGAGACGCTGTGCATAGGGATCGTCGGGAGGAGCCACGGGATTGTTCTTGTCCATCCAGTCGATGTATTCCCTGACATATTCTGTCATCTGTGCGTCTGTGAGTGTAACCGCCTTTACGGTGTTTGCGGCGGCTCCCACGGCTTTTTTCAGATTGAACTGTGCGTTAGCCTCGCCGACGCAGAAAAGGGCTACAGCTGCAGCTACAAAACTTTTTATTAAAATCGATTTCATAGTGAAGTATGACAATTGTTTTATGTAAATAGTTTTTTCGTTCTGTTCTTGGCACCCGGCGGTTGCCTGTCGCAAGGCTACCGCCGCCAGAGCGGTGCAAAGTTACAAAATAATCGGATAGGTTGTCTG
>CATJQX010000051.1 GCA_949742535.1 uncultured Muribaculaceae bacterium
GGGGGCGGTCTGTGGCATGTAGCCTAACGGGTGCAGTGGTCTCCGACAATACGCTTGAATAATGCGATGTATTGCGCTACCATAGTGGCGCAGGAATATTTCTTTTTCAGCAAACGCCGTGCGGCAGTTCCCAAACGCTTTCTTTCGGCAGTACCGGCATCAAGTGCTTCGCATATTTTCCCGGCGAGCACCGAGCTGTATGTGTCTGCGTCTGTTACATCGCCGATGTGTGCCACATATGCGTTTTTGCCGTCTGTGAACATGTCACACAGTCCGTTTCCGTCGGAGCTTACAATGGTTATTCCGGCGTTCATCATCTCCAGAGCTGCGTAACTGCATTGCTCCGTGTACGAGGAAAGGACTCCCGTGTCAGCTGCCGAGTACCATACCCGAAGCGCTTCTTTGGTGAGGTGTCCCGGCAGGATAAGGTTTGCCGCAACTGTGCTTCCGAGATCCCAATGGTCGGTAAATCCTTTGGGATTGCCTGCCAGGGCACATCTTACCCCCGGATGGTGCTTCCTTACCTTTTCAAGTGCTGTCAATATGGCTCTTATACCCTTGTGGGGTGCAGAACGCGCAACAAACAGCAGCAGTTCGTCGTCGTTGTTGAGCCCGAGGCTGTGCCGTGCTGCATCACGCTTTACGAATCCTTTGCGATCGGCAGGATATCCGTTGTAGATCAATGTGATTTTTTGATCGGGAACTTTGTAAACCTCATGCAGCAACTTCCGGGTTGATTCCGACAGGCAAACCACGGCATCCGCTATGTGGTAAATCTCCCGCTCGGAGGCACAGTAGCCTCTGACGAAATTACATGTGCTCTCCGAGACTTCAGGTGGTGTCTCGCCTCGTTCTATGGCGGCAAGAAGATTGCCGTCGCCGAACAGTCGCGCGCACCATCCCTGATCATGAATGACAAACACAACTTTTGACAGTGGAAACACGCGCTTCATGGCAGTGATGTTTTCGGCACATGGGGAGTGGTTGAACATTGCCACGTTCCAGTCGCTATCCGGTATATACATCTGCAGCAACGGCCAGATTATTCCACCGTTTCCACGCCAGTTGCCCCCGGCTACCGGCGGTAGTGCTATCTCTGTGCCGAAGTCGTGGCGGCTTATGGTGAGATTGTCCACACCGGAGTTGAACGATACAAGGGTTGCAAGCACTTCGCCGCTTGCAGCGAGCGGGGGAAGCAATATGTCGCGGAATGTCCCGATACCGTTCTGTCGGGAGCTGTTGTTTTCGTCAACGAAAATCAGATGTGTTTTGTTGCCTCTGTGTTTATGTGGAGCCGCTATGTTTTTCAGAATCTTGCCTTTGCAGAGGTAGCGCAGCTCAAGCTCTCCTGCCACTCCCGAGCGCAGCGAGAGATCGCGAGGATCGGGTCCGGGAGGCAGTTTTACGAAGTCGGCGATATTCAGCCCGATGAACTCCACCGGTTCTCCATTCATCGCGCCTTTAAGCCATGCTGCGCTTGCCTGTGGAAATTTGTCGGGATCTGTTTTCAGAATACTCAACCATTCGTTGAGGTATTCAGCCGGAAAGGGGATGGGAAGCCCGGCTTTCAGGTTCCCTTGTATTCGCGCCTGCACATAATGCCATAATCCGGTCAGGCCGGTTTCGAGGCTGAAACCATCAACAGATACAAGTGGCTGTTTTATTATAAATGCATCGATGTCGCTGCATATTTCTTCGGCATCGCCCGGCATAATCCCATTTTGGACGAGGTATTCCACTCCCCAGCATATCCCGCTCAACCCGTAACCGAAACTGATGTCGCGTATTCTTGTGGCTTTTGCCGTTACATTTTCAAACAGAGTGTCGGCAATCGTTTCCAGTTCCTCTCTTCCTGTAGCGCGTGCATAGCGGGCTATGGTGATAAGAATCCCTGTCTGCCCCGCAAGCAATCCCACTGCATCGGGATTATCCATGCTGTGTAGCACCAAGCGGTTAAA
>CATJQX010000052.1 GCA_949742535.1 uncultured Muribaculaceae bacterium
ATGCATTATCTCTTGATTATCGGGCGCAAAGTTACACACTTTTTCGTAATTTTGTGGCATGGGAAAGAATAAACTGAAAAAATTCCGGGAGATGGAGACGCTCGATTGCGTTTTCCAATACCCCTTCGGTGTGCTCCGCGAGCAGGGATTTCCACTGCGTGGACGTTGGAACAGCGATTATTTCCATAACGACGGTCCGATAGTGCTTGAACTCGGCTGCGGCAAAGGGGAATACACCGTGGGGCTCGCAGAGCGGTTTCCGGAGAAGAATTTTATCGGTATCGACATAAAGGGTGCCCGCATGTGGACCGGCGCCTGCCAGGTGCGTGACCGCGGACTGAAAAATGCCGCCTTCCTGCGCACCAACATAGAGCTGCTCCCCCACTTCTTCGCACCGGGAGAGATAAGCGAGATCTGGATCACATTCCCCGACCCGCAGATGAAGAAAGTGCGCAAACGCCTCACCTCCACTACTTTCATGCAGCTTTACCGTCAGGTGATGAAAGACGGCGGCATAGTGAAACTGAAAACCGACAGCCAGTTTCTTTTCACTTATACGCGCCTGATGACCGAGCTGAACGGCATAGTGCCTGAGGCATGCACCGACAACCTCTACGAATCGGGGATGGCCGACGACATACTGCAGATACGCACCTTCTATGAGCAGCAGTGGCTTGACCGCGGGCTCACTATAAAATACATCGCCTTCCCGCTGGCTCAACAGGGCGCGTTGGAGGAACCGCAGGACGAGATCCCTCTCGACACCTACCGCAGTTTCTCACGCGGCACACTGGAGCAGAGAAGTAAGAAGTAAGAGCATTAGAAGTCAAGCAAGAATAGTTTTGCTGATTCCTCTGATGTCTCTGATTGCTCTGATGCCCCCTCCCCCCTCCTCCCCAAAATCCCTCATTTGACCTCTAACGATCATACCTCATAATGCAACGCCTTTACCCCCAACTGATTTTAGACGCGCTCAAAAATGTGCGCTACCCTGCCTCCGGCAAAGACATAGTGTCGGCCGGAATGGTGGAAGATGACATATGCATCGACGGCAACAAAGTCAGCTTCTCGCTGATCTTCGACCGGCCCACCGACCCATTCATCAAGTCGCTGGTGCGGGCAGCCGAATCCGCCATCACCACATACATCTCTCCCGAAGTGGAGATCAAGGGCAACATCGCTGTAAAAACACGCACACAAGCACCGCAACCCGCTCCCAAACCGCTGTCTCATGTTAAAAACATCATAGGCGTAAGTTCCGGCAAGGGTGGTGTAGGCAAATCTACCGTCGCCAGCAACCTTGCAGTGGCTCTGGCACGGGAGGGGTACAAGGTAGGTCTGCTCGACGCCGACATATTCGGTCCGTCGGTGCCCAAGATGTTCGGAGTGGAGGATGCGGAACTATACATGCATGAGGTCGACGGCCGTCAGCTCATCATCCCGCATGAGAAGTTCGGAGTGAAACTCCTCTCCATCGGTTTTCTCGTGGACCGGAACTCCGCAGTGCTGTGGCGCGGAAGCATGGCTTCCAACGCCCTCAAGCAGCTTATCGGAGAGGCTGACTGGGGCGATCTCGACTATTTCGTGATCGACATGCCCCCGGGCACAAGCGACATACACCTCACCCTGGTACAGACACTCGGCATCACCGGAGTGGTCATTGTCACCACCCCGCAGCAGGTGGCACTTGCCGACGCCCGCAAAGGTATCTCCATGTTCACCGGCGAAAAAGTGAATGTGCCTATCCTCGGCCTCGTGGAGAACATGGCGTGGTTCACTCCGGCGCAGCACCCCGACGAAAGATATTACATCTTCGGACGCGAGGGTGGCGTTGAACTCGCCAAAGAGCTTGGGGTGAAACTTCTCGCACAGATACCTCTGGTTGCCGACGTGTGCGAGGACGGCGACGCCGGCACCCCCATAGCGCTGAAAGACTCGATGATGGGACATGAGTTCCTGCACCTCGCCCATGAGGTAATAGACGCCGTGGATGAGCGCAACCGCATGCTGCCCCCGACAGAAAAAGTGAATGTAACAAAAAAATAACCCCCGTATGGACAGGATTCTCATAATCAACGGCCCGAACCTCAACCTTCTCGGAGTGAGGGAACCGGAGATTTACGGACGTGTGTCGATGGACGAATACCTCAAGGCTCTGGCCGTGGACTATCCCAACGTGGAAATAGAGTATTACCAGAGCAACCACGAGGGGGATATCGTGGACCGCCTGCAGGAGGCCGGATTCGACGATTCCATCACCGGCATAATACTCAACGCCGGAGCATACACCCACACCTCGCTCGCCATCTACGACGCCATCCGCGCCATCTCGCGCCCGGTGGTGGAGGTGCATATCTCCAACCCGCAGGCACGTCCCGAGGAGATCCGCCACCGCTCGCTGATAGCCCCCGCATGCCGCGGCACCATAGCCGGATTCGGCATAGACAGCTACCGCCTTGCCATAGAATCGTTCATATAAAATATGCAGACCCCCGATCCGGAACAATATATCCTCGACCACATCTCGCCGGAGCCTGACAACCTGCGCCGCCTCGGACGCGACGTGCATCTGCGGCTCCTGTATCCGCGCATGTGTTCCGGACATCTGCAGGGGAGGCTCCTGTGCATGCTCACCGCCATGATCGCCCCCCGGCGCGCCCTCGAGATAGGCACATACGCCGGATATTCGGCCCTCTGCATAGCCGAGGGGCTGCCAGAGGATGGCACACTCGACACGGTGGAGATTGACGACGAGATGGAGCGGTTCATAACGTCGCAACTGGATAAATCGCCATATGGCAACCGCGTGAAGCTGCATATCGGCGATGTGGCAGAGGTACTCCCGACCCTCGCGCCAGGCTACGACATGGTGTATATGGATGCCAACAAACGCACCTACCTTGCCACCTTCCGTGCAGTTCTGCCGATGGTGCGCCCCGGAGGATTCATCATTGCCGACAATACACTGTGGGACGGCAAAGTGACCGACACCCTCACACACCACGACCCGCAGACACTCGGCATAGCCGAATTCAACGATGCCATCGCCGCCGACCCGCGCCTGGAGAAAGTGATATTGCCCCTGCGCGACGGCCTGACCCTCATACGCGTGAAGCCATGACAGAAAGAGAGGGCATAGACACACGGCGCATGGCTGTAATAGGGATGTTCGACGGTGTGCACCGCGGACACCGCTACCTGTTGGGAGAACTCAAAAGGGAGGCTTCACTGCGCGGCCTCTCCCCTTTGGCCATCACATTCTCAAACCACCCGCTCGAACTGATCGCCCCGGAAAAAGCGCCGCGGTTGCTCACCGACACCACAACAAAACTCCGGCTCATCGCCGGAGAGGGGGTGGAAGGGAGCGCCATAGCATTTGACAATGAGCTGAGGCATACCTCCGCGGAATATTTTCTCCGGATGCTGCATGACCGCTACGGTGTGGACGCGCTGATGATGGGCTACAACAACCGGTTCGGCCACAACGCCCCCGAAGATTTCGAAGCCTACCGCGCACTGGGAAAAACGTGCGGGGTAGATATTGTTGCCGCCAAAGAATACTCTCCGGAAGGGCTCGCAATCAGCTCCACCGAGATACGCCGGCTGCTTGAGCAGGGGGACACCGGCAAAGCCGCCGAACTGCTCGGAAGAGATTACACATTAACCGGCACAGTGGAGAGTGGGCGTCAGCTCGGACGACACCTCGGATTCCCCACCGCCAACCTGCGCCTCTCCGACCCGCGGCTGCTTGTTCCGGCACCGGGCGTATATGCCACGACCACGATGGGATACCCCGCCATGACAAACATTGGAGTAAGGCCTACAGTGGACAACAGCGGCACCACCACCATTGAGACACACATAATCGGCTACGACAACAACCTGTATGGCTCTACGCTGACTATATCTTTCCGCCGGCGCATACGCCACGAGCGCCATTTCTCATCGCTTGAGGAGCTTGTCGGACAGCTTGAGAACGACCGCCGCGAGGCATTGAGTGCCTCTCAGCCATCGGTAGCGGCAACAGACAGTCAGTGCTGACAGACAAAAGGGCAGTCCGGCAATTCCATGACATTTTTTGAGCACATTTCTACAAACATATTTTGTCATTGATTTTTCCACCATCTCCTCTTGTATCAACGAAATTAATTGGTTATCTTTGCGCAAACGTTTGTGCAAAGATAACCTTAACATACCTGAAAAACTTATGGACAGAAAAAGACTATTCGGTTTCGTGGCAGGCGCTGTAGCCATACTGGCGGCGCTGAGTGCCGCGGGATGCTCCCACAGCCACACCACTAACACTATCCCCGATGAGTACACACTCAGCAAGGAAGCCCTTCTCGACAAAATAAAGGGCGGATGGGCAGGCCAGACCATCGGCTGCTCCTATGGAGGCCCCACCGAATTCGTATACCGCGGAACGATGATACAGGACTATGTGCCTGTGACGTGGGAGAAAGGGTGTGTAAAGAGACTTTTCGAACAGTGGCCGTCGCTTTACGACGACATATACATGGATCTTACCTTCGTAGAGGTATTGGACCGCCTCGGCCTTGACGCTCCCACCGACTCGTTCGCTGTGGCTTTCGCCAATGCCGGATACCATCTGTGGCATGCCAACCAGGCGGCACGCTACAACATACTCCACGGAATCATGCCGCCACAGTCGGGGCACTGGCTCAACAATCCGCATGCCGACGACATAGACTACCAGATAGAGGCAGACTATGCCGGCCTCATGTGCCCCGGCATGCCTAACAGCGCCTCGGAAATATCCGACAAGATCGGCCACATAATGAACTACGGCGACGGATGGTATGGAGGAGTATATGTCGGCGCCATGTATTCGCTCGCTTTCATATCCGACGACATTGAATTCATCGTGGAGGAAGCCTTGAAAACGATCCCGCAGGAGAGCAACTTCCACAAATGCATGGCAGACGTGATAGCCTGGCACAAGCGTTATCCCGACGACTGGAAACAGACGTGGTTCGAATGCTAACGCAAATACACCTCCGAGACAGGATGCCCCGAAGG
This sequence comes from uncultured Muribaculaceae bacterium, assembly GCA_949742535.1. GTDB lineage: Bacteria > Bacteroidota > Bacteroidia > Bacteroidales > Muribaculaceae > UBA7173. Next base: position 5,041 of record CATJQX010000052.1, read on the forward strand.
TGTGTTCGCGCCGCTTGACATCGACGCAAGCATAAACTGCGCGTATGTGCTTATCGGGTTGCTTTACGGCGACGGAGATTTCGGAAAGACACTCGACATCTCCACCCGCTGCGGACAGGACTCCGACTGCAATCCGGCCACGGCAGGCGGCATACTCGCCACCATGCTCGGCTACAGCAACATACCGGCATACTGGCTCGACAACCTGAAGGAAGCCGAGGATCTCAATTTCGCCTATACCGACCTCTCGCTAAACAAAACATACTCCCTGAGCTACAACCATGCGCTCCAGATGATCGAACGCAACGGCGGAACCATAAACGACAACGAAGTGATCATCAAATGCCAGAAACCGGTGGCAGTGGCTTACGAGAAGAGCTTCGAGGGGATATGGCCTATAGAGAAGCGTGGCATACACCGCAACATGCCCGACGTCGGGGAAATAGAGATCGACGGCACTGGAGCCGCATTCTCCGGTTATGTGCAGTCACCCGACCCGGATTACGCGGCACAGGTGGAAATGTACATTGACGGAGCGCTCGCCGAAACCGCCGAACTCCCCGCCTCATACCGCACACGACGGGTGGACCTCTTCTGGAAATACATGCTCCCCAAAGGTAAACATACATTCACATTCAAATGGCTCAACCCCGATGGCAAATCAACCGTGCGCTTCACCGACGCCATCATCTACACCGACACCGCTGAAGGATAACCCGCAGCGGCAAGGCTCAATACATCGGTGTGAAAGGAGCGGAACGTTTCAGATGCGAATTGGCACATCCCACAATCTGTGTTTCCTTTGATGTATCGAGTTTCAGCACAGGCGCCCCATTGTACAGGTCGAGTTTAGTGAGATCTATATAATAGATGCCCGGATTGGTGACAATGTCGAAATAGTATTTGCGGTCGCGCAGATCGGCATATGACAGCCACTGGGTAGAGGACAGATTCGGTTCACCCTCCACCATATAAGTGTATGGCACGGCGACATCTGCCATTATAGACCGTGTGATGCTTACGGCAAGAGCCGGATCGGCCACTTTCTCCACATGGTGGGCGAAATAGTTGGCGCGCACACAGCGGCTGGGACTGCTTACCGTACCCGGAAGCATGTTCCGGCCGCCGATCTTTTCCCAATAGTCTATAATGGCTTTCATGGCGGGCCACTCAGGATCGTTCGTCATAGCCCGGTAATCGCCCATGTCGTACACTTTCACATTCCCGTTGTCAAACTCCAGTATAGCGGAGTGTCCGGTAGCATCTGTTATACCCCAGTGTAGCGCCGCAACGGTACCTTTGTCGAATGTCGAGCCTCCCAGTGAGAAATCGTGCTTTTCAAGCACATCTATCACCTGCTGCGTTGTGGCATTCATATCAAGCAACCAACCCACGAACATAGCCAGCGACATGGCCGGCTTCCCTTTGGCATCGCCGGAGTCATATACGGTTCCTTTACAGAAAAGGCCGTTTACCACCAGTCCCATCTCGTTCATACCCTCGGTGATGCCTCCGTCATAGCCCACGGCATATACCGATCCGTAGATGGAAGTCCACTCCACACAACCGGGAACCGCGGCTCCCTTTTTAGCAATACCACGCGGATAAACATACAGGTTTGTGGGTATTGGCGTCTTCCAGTCAAGCGAGCGCCCGACTATCATAATGGAATCCTGTCCCTTATAGAGCACTCTTGAACAGGCACCGGCCTCAGGAGCCGACACCGACGAAGCGGCAAGCACCACAGCTGCCGCAACAGCAGATCTGATGAAATTTTTCATAATCAATATCTCTTTACTTATCTGAGATAAGAACACTTATGCACGCATGCTGGTTCGCTTGACATTCGGGCTTCTTCGATAGTGGAAATCCGGAAAACTCCCACACCCTCCCATCAGGTTCTCCCAAAAGCCATATTTTAATGAGTCATAAGTACGTAATGAAAATAATTTCCTCGAATCGCAAACTGTTTATCACTGAAAAAAAGTAATTTTACAACCTAAAACCAATCGCCATGAAATTCATATATCTAATTATCTCAGCCGTAGTAACGGCAATGGGCGCGATGAGCGCGCAAGCAGCCGAAGTAATAGCACACCGCGGTTTCTGGAAAGCCGATGGCGCCGTGCAGAACTCCCGGGCCGCGCTAAAGGCGGCGGTAGACCACAACCTGTACGGATCAGAAATCGACATCTGGATCACCATCGACGGCCATCTGATGGTAAACCACGATCCCTCGTATGACGGCGTAACCATCAAGGAGGCCACCTACGACCAGTGCAAAGAGATAACTCTCGGCAACGGGGAGAAGATGCCGCAGCTGCAGGACATGCTCGACATTGTCAAAGCATCTGACAACCGCACCAAACTCATCATAGAAGTAAAAGGACACGGCAAGGAAAGCCTTGACAAGGCCGCCGCCACAGCAGCGGTGAACGCCGTCAGGGAAGCGCGCCTTCAGGATAAGGTGGAATACATCTCGTTCAGCGACGATGCCTGCCGCCAGATCATAGCAGACGATCCGGAAGCGAAAGTGGCATACCTTACCGGAGGAGTATCCCCCGCCACGCTGCACTCCTCCGGCTATACCGGCATCGACTATCACATGACTGAGATCCGCAACAACCCACAGTGGGTAAAGGAGGCGCATGACCTGGGCATGACAGTAAACGTGTGGACCGTCACCTCCGAAACCGACATAACCGAAATGATGAACCGCGGAGTGGACTACATCACCACCGACGATCCGCTGACAGCGCTTGACATCAAAGCCCATTTCGACGCCAATCAGCCCGAATAACAGGAGGCCTAAACAATCCATACGTGGCATCAATCAGTTATCCACCTACATAATAACACCTTACAGACACACATAACATCACTTGGAAGCTTGGGCGTGACTGTGGCCGGACAATCCTCATGGACGATTGTACAAGCATTCCGGACGAAAAAACATATGCTTCCGACCGGTAGAACCTAATTTTGCGGCAGATTATCCATACACATTTTTATCCATGAAAAAAGTAATCACGCCGTTGTTGATGCTTCTGCCGGTCACTGCCGTGTGGGGCTTCGACACTTACTTCTACAGAGAAGACTCCAACAGGCCAGTACATGTGGCCAAAGATGTGACGACACTGGAATTCCGGCCGTCGGCAACCGTTCTCACACGCTCCGACTTCACTACAGCCGAAGTTGACAACACCACTTTCCATCACATGCTGTTCCGCGACAAATCCACCAACGGCATAACGGGCGCCACCGCCCCGAATGCCCGTGTAGAGGTTCGCGGCGACATGCTGTATGTGACCTCTCCGTCGCCGATAAGCTCGCTGCAGGTATCATCGGCAAGCGGCATGCTTGTCGCATCCGTCTCTTCCGGCGCATGCGATCTCACCTGCGACATGAGCGCCATGGCCGCGGGCATATATATCGTGCGCGTGGAGTCAGACAATACGGTTTCCATTTCCAAAATCATCAAAAAGTAATCCTGCCACACCATGAATCCATTTAAAATATTTACGTTTGCCGGAGCGTTGATGACAGCTTCCGTTGCCGCAGCCATGTCGGGTGAGGAAACCTCCAGTCTCTACCTCTACCACAACAACAGTGTCATATACGCCGTGGAGGCGGCTCAGGTCGACAGTATCGCCTGGGAGGAGAACGGCACCCGTGTGTCGCTCTACGACGCCGAGGGCACACAGCTTTTCACTTCAGGCATAGAACGTGTGGACAGCCTTTCCACCAATCTCCACACTCCGAAAGCCGACATACTCGACGTGGTGTTCAACGAGGACGGCACCGCCACCGACATATCCCCTATGGCCAACGAGATCCGCACTTTCGCGTCAGATAAACTGAAAACCTACTACAATCCCACCTACGGCAGATATGCCGCACATTTCGACAATCCCTGGGCAGGAGCCGCTTCAGGATACTACCGCATCGACTACCAGAACAACGACACTTTCAAGAAAGCGCTTGAGAACGGCCACACCCTCGAAGTAGTGGTAATGGCCGACGAAGTAAACAACTCCGAAGCCAAATTCTTCTCCTCACACCAAGCAGGAGGCACCGGCCTGATGATCTGCAATAAGAACGACGGACGCAAATTCAATTCGTTCACTTTCCTCCCCAACGTATCTGAAAGCGAGGCCAGCACATGGCGGTGGGCCAACAGCAATGTGCAGCCTGTGCCGCAGCAATATTACCATATCGTGGCCGTCTACGACAAGGAGGCGGAGACGGCGAGCATATATGTGGACGGCGAGCTGAAAAGCAGCTCCGCAGCCAAAGGCAACTTCCGCCATGCCGCAGCCAACAGCCAGTGGTTCGGCATAGGGTGTGACCCCGGTGGCGACAAAGGTGAACAGGCATGGCATG
>CATJQX010000053.1 GCA_949742535.1 uncultured Muribaculaceae bacterium
GGTATAGATGGACAAGCCCATGTTGTCTAAACGCGCTTCAACATATTGCATATCAGTGGACAATTGGTAACTTAGGCGTTTTTACCGGACAACAATATTTTTATATCCATTCTCTTACACGATGCAGGGATTGTTCAATAGTGTTGTTCATGGGTCGCAGGAATGGAGTTTATGATAGCAGCTATCGGAAAAATCCTTGCTTGTTCAAGAGCATTAACAGTCTCTTGTTTGTTACTTTGCCGAACATTTTAAAGGAACAGATAATTTTAATAAATGAGGATATCATGATGATGGTTACTATCAGTGAGGCGGTCACTATGGCCGCCGGCAACCCGGTGAATGTGTGGTATGTGATCGTGGGCATTCTGATGTTGGTGCTTCTTGTGGGATCGCTAAGATTGGCAGGGTGCCATTCCTCAGCCACTCATGCACATAAGCCGCATTTTATCGAGGTCGGCCGTGAGCGCGACATATTTTATGTCCCCGGAGATGAGAATATTAAGGAAAATGATGAGATAGACGATGGTTTCTGGACTTGAGGCGCGCCCCGTGTGCGTGGTCGCGCAAGCAGGGGAATTCCTTGCCGATTATACCGCCTGGCTCTGGGGGAGCGGGGCAACTGCCATTCGCATAGAGAAAAATGTCAGCAGAATGGCAGATGCCTTTGGTCTGGAAGCAGCTGTGGCATTGCTGCCACGCCATGTTGAACTTGCCATCGGGAACGGTTGTCCGGGTGAACGCACCGTTATAATCAGAAAAATGGCATCATGCGGCATAAGTTTCGATATCAATACACGTCTCAGCCGCCTTAGCTGGGAGATAGCAGACAGGAAAATCGGTTTCCGCCAGGCGTGTCAGCGTTTTGAAATCATAAAGAAGACGAAGCCTACGGCATGGTGGGAGACACTGCTGCTCGCTTCTCTGGCAAACGCTTCGTTCTGTCGCCTTTTCGGGGGGGATGCAGTGGCTATGGCGGTGGTTTTCGCGGCCACTCTCGCCGGCTTTTATCTCAAGCAGATAATGCTTAGGAACCATGCCGATGTGAGGGTCTCATTCTTCTGTTGCGCGTTTTTCTCGGCGGCCATAAGTGTGGGAGCCGAGATTTTCAAATGGGGTGATACTCCCGACATCGCGATAGCCACAAGCGTGCTGTATCTGATACCGGGCGAACCCTATATCAATGCCGCCAGCGATCTCATCGACCGACATTATCTCTGTGCTTTCGGACGCTTCTGCGATGCGTGTGTCCTCACAGCGGCATTATCAGCAGGTTTGGCAACCGCTCTGCTTCTTCTTGGAATAGACCTGTTTTAGTAAGTCGCATTATGGTAGAATCATTGAATATTTTTGAGGATGCTATGTTCGCGGCTATGGCTGCTATCGGTTTTTCCAGTATCAGCAACACTCCCCGCCGCACATATGCCGCATGCGCCCTGGCTGCGGCCACAGGACATGCGGTGCGGTTCATGCTCATGTCGCCCGGATGGTTTGGCATGAACATAATTCCGGCAAGTGCCGTGGCGGCCTTTGTTGTCGGTCTGCTCGCCGTGCTTATGGCGCCTATGGTGAAGTGTCCGGCCGAGGTATGCCTTTTCCCGGCATTGCTTCCGATGATCCCCGGCATGTATGCCTATCACACCATTGAGGCATTGCTCCTCTGTCTGGGAAACAGTGGCGAGGAACAGTTCAACCATTACATGTATCTGCTTTCATACAACGGGCTTACCTGCGCGTTCATAGTGCTCTGCATGGCAATAGGAGCCAATATACCGATCTTTATGTTCAAAAAGATCTCGTTCCAGGCCACAAGATGACCGCTTTTCCCTATATTTGCATATTCATCATGGAATTAAGACAGTTAAGATATTTCGCCAAAGCCGCCGAGACACTCAGTTTCTCGGAAGCCGCCAGGGTGCTCAATGTGGCGCAAAGCACATTGTCGCAGCAGGTAAAACAGCTCGAGGACGAATTGGGAGTGACCCTCTTTGAGCGAGGCCCTCACTCCATCAGCCTCACCGAGCCGGGGGAGCGGCTGCTCCCGATGGTGATGCGCACCATACACGATGCCGATACCTGTACGGCACTCATAAGCGACCTCGGCAACCTGCTCACAGGCACACTCAATATCGGTGTGACATATTCTTTCGGGCCCATCCTCACGGAAACGGTGGTAGAGTTCATACGCCGTTATCCTGATGTGAAACTGAACATCTATTATAAGCCGATGGCCGAGCTGATGAAACTGCTGAAAGAACGGACGGTCGATTTCGTGCTCGCTTTCAGGCCTACGGAAGTCATAGATGATATCGAGTCGCATGTGCTGTTCGACAACCACCTTTCGGTGATCGTCAGGGAGGGGCATTCCCTCGCCTCCTCACTGAGCGTTGCCCTGATGGATCTTGCGCGTTACGATCTCGCTCTCCCTTCCCCGGGTCTCCAGGCGCGCAACGCCTTCGACCTCTATGTGACCCGCTGTCCGGTGCCGTTGAACATCAAGGTAGAGCTCAACGAAGTGAACATCCTTCTGGAACTTATACGGCAGAGCAACCTCGTTACGGTTCTGGCCGAGGCCACCGTCTACAACCACGCCGGTGTGCGCTCCATCCCCCTCATCCTCCCCTCCAATCAGATGGAAGGTTGTGTGCACCTGCTGCGCAACAGCTACCGCAAACATTCTGCCGTGGAGTTCATCAAGATGCTGAAAGAATCCCACGCCGTCCGCGCCCGCATCGGCGACTGGTTCCGCTGATCCCCGCCTGCCGTCCCCGCGCCCTTTCCGTAATCACCGTAAATGGATCTACACTATCTTAAGGCGCCCATACATTGTTTCTATCTGTTTCCTATAATCAGATTTGATGTTGTCGGGCAGGAACGATTCTTCAATTAAATCATGCCATTTCGGAATGGCTTTGAAAAACTTGTTGAAAAGGTTTGTAATGGCCTTCTCGTCCATTCCGCTGTCTCGCATGGCAGTCTCGAAGTCGCTTCTCTTTATCCGTTTTTTCTTCCCGTTCAAAGGCAGCGCCAATTCCTCGTCATCTTCCGGCATGACGATTGATGTCGATAAAAGATCATACGCCGGAGTCAGCATATAGCTGTCGGCAGGCCGGAAAAGCGAGAAGTTTTTCAAATGCATATCGGCATTGCCGATCAACCATGAGAACAGTACCACTTCCCAGAAGTTGACTACATCCAGAAGTGGAGCCGCGGAGTATTGCTTTATCAGTTTGGCGATACGTTCATATGATCCTTTATATTTGTCCTCGGTAAGTCGTTCCGATAACTGGCACATATCTTCCATAGCAATCTTGCTACCTTTCCTGGTGCGGTCAACACGGCGCGTTATGTAGCAAAGTTCGCCGTCGGCAAAGCGTATCAGCGAATGTGGTACGGTCTTGATTCCTACAGACTCCGCCAAATGCATGGTCAAATCCTCGTTTTCCGGGAGATTGGCATAACGGTCTGTCTGAGGTTTGAGGATAAACCGTCCCCATAGTCCTACGATAGTGAAACGTTGCGGTTCCCCGGCGTGGCATCTCGCAATGTCGAGCGACAGTTTTGCCTGAACTCCTGTTACGGTGGTACTTGAAGTCACGATTTTACTTGCCAGTTCCTTTAGATTGGCTCTCGTGTATGGCAGCACAGGCACCGTTGTCGATTCAAATATCTTGCGGGCGCACGACTTATGGTAATCCACCTCACCATCCGCAAGTGGTTTATAACAATAAAGACACTTATTCATTGGCGCCCTCCTTTACATCAATCGGTATCACGCTTACGTTGCCTATGCAGTCCTTGCAACAGGCGAGAAGCAGGGAAAATCTATCACGAGCCGATATTTTCCAACTCTGTTCTGCAATGTCGAGAAGCCATCCCTCCGGTATCAGTCCATCAAAGAAGGGAAACAGTACCTTATCGCGATATGGCTTTGCCGATAAAGGGAGTGTCAGGCTTACTGCCTCAGCTTCTGCCGATTTAAGATAATCGGCATCATACTTGAATTCATAGCCCAGATCGTCCTCTGTCAGAACACCGGCAAGGTTCTTGTCTATAAAAATATTAGCCGACTTCATGATTCAGAGATTTTTCCTGGTGTCATAACGGCCCCGAAAAGCGCCAGTACCTGATTTACTTTGTCGAGCCGGAGCGTTTCTTTGCCTTGTTCAAGCTCGCGCACAAACCGTAGTCCCACCCCGGATTTCTGAGACAGGTCAACCTGCGTAAGTCCGAATTGCTTGCGCATCTCCTTCACATATTTTGCCAGTTGAGTCATATGAATATACCCTTTTGGGTGCAAAGATAATGGATGTATATAAAATTACACTATAACGGGTATAAAATATTTTGTTATATCTCAAATTATACCCTTTGGGTTATATTTAATGCTCTTCTCTGTTATCGGTTCTAAATCTCTTTTTGGCAATCCGTGTGTTCTTATATTTTTATACATTTGAGAGACCACGACTATTCGATCGGATATGTCGCTCGGACGTTTGCTGTCAGGGATATCAGTAACATCCCTGATACTGTTTTTCTCGCGGATGACGTCGTACAGTTGAGTGAAGTTGTGGTGAAGCCGCAGAGAATCAAGCATATGATTATTCAAATGTAAAGATACTTAATGTTTCTTTCTCCGTTGCGCTGCTTCGCGATATCGAACCCAGGGATTCTCATCCCGTCTTTCTATATGACATCAGGCTGTAGGTCAACGACCTATAGCCTGATGTCAGCGGAAAGACAGGGATTCGAACCCTGGGTACCCGTAAGGGTACAACGGTTTTCGAGACCGTCCCGATCGACCACTCCGGCATCTTTCCAGATCGGGTGCCATGCACCGCCTTTGGCGGCGTGCGGCGTATTTTGCAGATGCAAAGGTACGAAAGTTTTCCGGGAGAATGCAAGTTTTTTGAAATTTTATTTTCCCGGCGCCAGAAGAAAAATCCGTATCTTTGCTCCGTTATCCTCTAAAACGAATATGATGAAGCTGAGAGAAATGTATGGTCCGGGCACTGCTGCCGGTAGCGGCATGCGTCGCTGTGCGATATTTTTCGCAGGGCTACTCGCTGTGATGAATGCTTACGGGTGGAGTCAGAAAGGGCACGACGTCACATGCTTTGTGGCGGAAAAACATCTTACACCCAAAGCTGCCGCGGCTGTAGACTCCCTTCTCGAGGGGCGCAGCATGGTATATTGGGCAAACTGGCTCGACAATGCGAGCCATACCCCGGAATACGCCTATTCCAAAACGTGGCATTATAACAATGTCGACGAAGGGGAAAGATATGATACGCGCAAACAGGCGCCCGACGGCGATGCCATCACGGCGTTGCGCCATACGATAGGTGTTCTTTCCGGCGACCGGCAGTGGCCGGAGGGGAACGCGCAGCTCGCCCTCAAAATGCTCATACACATAATGGGCGACATACATCAGCCCCTGCATATGGGACATGCCACCGATCTGGGAGGCAACCGCATCAAAGTGAAGTTCTTCGGCAACGAAAAGAATCTCCATTCTGTCTGGGACAGCAGTCTGCCCGAGGCCACCCACAAATGGAGTTATACGGAGTGGCAGCAGCAGATAGACCGTGCCACTCCGGCAGAACAACTGGTGATAATCAGCGGAAACATCGACGACTGGGCGCGACAGAGCGTGGAGACGGCGGCTGAAGTCTACCGAGATTTCCCTCCGGGTAAAAATATATCATATAACGACATAGCCCGCTGGGCACCGGTGGTGGAGGACCAATACCTCAAAGGTGGCCTGCGTCTTGCCCATGTGCTGAACCTTATCTTTGATCCGGCTTACCGCCCCGGCACTGCGGTGACTGCACCCTCGCAGTTCTGATACCTGCAGGCATCCTCTATTTCCTCAACACAAGGTGGTTCATCACCACTCCTGCGAAGGGGCGCTCGCCATCTGACTCAAATCCGAGACGGTGGTAAAGCGCTTCGGCCTTGGGATTGTCTTTGTCAACGAGCAATCCTGCCGGTTTACCCATCTCATGCCCGCGGGCAGCCTGTGCCAGCAGCAGCTTCCCGCCCAGTTTCTGACCGCGATACTGCGGCCATACGGCGAGTGTGTCCAGATAATATTCGTCTGGTGTCGTTTCATCGGCCATACCCGCCATGTCGCGTCCGAGGCGTCTCTTTGCGGCTTCAAAAAAGCGTTCGCGGAGCTGATGCAGCAGTGCGCCGTCATACCCGACACATACTCCCGCCACATTGCCTTCATCGTCAAGCGCCACGAGGGTATTCAGATAACTGTATTGCGAATCATCCATAGCGGCAAGTTCTGTGAACAGAGCCTCTACATCCTCCATGGTATGGTCATTTCCGGCGAAATCCCGGCATATCTCGTCGCCCACGGCCATCATCACCGCCCGGGCTATCATCGGCGCATCCTGGCGCCTCGCATCTGTAATTCTCATATAGAAGAAATTCTTATTTTCTCATTTCCACCACCTGTGGAAATGAGCCACCGGCCCATGTCCGTGGCCGATGGTGTATGCGGCGCCCGCTTCCACGGCGCCCGCTATATATTCCTTGCCGCAGCGGGCTGCAGTATCCAGATCGGCACCTTTCGCCAGATAGGCGGCGATGGCCGATGAAAGTGTGCAGCCGGTGCCGTGGGTGTTGACAGTGTTCAGTTTCGGCGACGTGAGCCTCAGGAAGGTATCATGCTCGGCATTGTAGAAAATATCTGTGAGCAGATCGGTGCCTTCCAGATGTCCGGCCTTGAGCATCACAGACACCTTCTGGTCGTTGAGGCGCGATAGGGCGCGTGCGGCATCCTCGAGTTGGTCCTGATGGTCCACTGTCTCTCCAAGCAGCAGGGAGGCTTCCGGTAGATTAGGGGTGATGACACGGCTGTAGGGGATCAGCTCGTCGCGCAGTGTGCCTATCGCTTCCGTTTCCAGAAGCGGATCGCCGGAGGTGGCCACCATTACCGGATCAAGCACTATGCGGCGCACATCGGGATATTCCTGCAAGGTAGACAGCACGGTGCGGATAAGGCTCGAACTGTGGAGCATACCGATCTTCACCGCGTCGGCTCCTATGTCAGACAGCACAGAGCGTATCTGTCCCGCCACAAAATTCTCCGGAATCGGGTGCACGCCGTACACCCCTACGGTGTTTTCGTCGACTACGGCCACTACGGCCGAGGCGCCATATACGCCGAGGGCCGAGAAGGTCTTTAGGTCGGCCTGCAGGCCGGCGCCTCCAGAGGGATCGCTGCCGGCTATTGTCAAAGCTGTATTATATTTCATGTTCAGTCAATTATGAATGTATGCCGGTGCTCGTTACCGTCTTGTCTCATACGGGCCAGGGGCGTGGAGAGTAGGCGCTTTCCCAGAAGAGCCATTCCAGGCGCGATGCCTTCACATAAATATCTGTCATGCGGGCGCGGGTAGCCTCGTCGCTGCGTTCTGCAAGCTTGTCGCATATCGCTATCGCCTTTTCAGTGGATTCGTCAAACGCAGGATCGCTGTATGCCTTGATCCAGTCGGCAAAAGGATTGTTCTCCAGTTTCGCGATAGAGAGGATATGTTTCCCAACAGCCAGATAGATCCAGAAGCAGGGGAGAATGGCCGCAGCCTCCACTGCCACGCTCTCCATCGCCTGCGATTTTAGCAGGGAGGTGTAGAAGAGGCATACAGGCGACATTTCGCGTGTGCCTTCGCTCACATACATCGAGTGGAGCGCTTTCTCCATCAGCACTCCGTCGCCGGCAAATTTCAGGAACGCGTCCATGTCGTCGATATCCTCAAGGCGTGAGGCTATATGGGCGAGCACGCGGCTGTATTCCGTAATATAGAGATTGTCCTGCTCGATATAGCGTCTGAAGATGGCCGGATCGAGTGTGCCGTCGGCGAGTTCTGTTATGAACGGGAGGCGCAGTATGGCCTCATATACGGGAAGGGAGGCATCCCATGCCTCTGCGCTCCATTTTTTCTGGTCGGTAGTCATATGGATACAATGTTATTTTACGGCTGATACGGCCACATAATCGCCGCGGTCATAGCCCGGTTGAGGCTCCTCGGCCTTGAGGTCGGAGTAGAGCGGATGGGTAGTGAGTGTCTGTGAGGCGCACAGATTCTTGAACCCCGCCTCCTCCATCAGACGCATTTTCTCGGCTGTGGTGCGCCAGTTGGCCTGTTTTACGAATTCGATAGGGTAGGGGTTCGGGGGATAGCATCCTTCCAGCAGGGGGTGGTCCCATGTGCCCAGCGCTTTGGCGAGATTGTACATCTGGCCGTATGTGCTCTCCTTGGGCACATCCACCAGTATCACACGTCCACCCTCGGGGAGCGCGTCATATACTTTGCGCAGCACTGTGGCAAGATCGGTGATATAGCTCGGGGAACCGTTGAAGATTATAGTGCTGTATTTTCCGGCAGGATAGTCGAACTCCTCGGCGGTGGCTACCGTCACTGTCATGCCGCGTTTACCGGCGATTTCGGCCATACCTGTCGACGGCTCAACACCCTCCGACACCACAATGCCGAAGTCGTCGCGCATTATTTTCTCGAACAGGCCGCTTCCGCATCCTACGGAAAGTATCGGGCCCGGGGCGTCGGCGAGGGTAGAGGCTACCAGACGCACTTCGCTCAGGAGCACATTGGGGTTCTGAAGGAACCAGCTGTCATATTCCGATGCGTATTGATCAAATGAACTCATTGAAAATTGTATAAATGGATAATTCTGAATCAGAAATTGATTATAGAGGTATTCATGGAGAGCATCTCGATGGTGAACAGTCTCCCTTCGAGCGGTTCTCCGATACCGGTGATTATTTTTATGGCTTCCGATGCCTGGATCGATCCTATCACACCAGGCACAGCTCCGATTACACCTGTGATCGTGCGGGGCAGCGAGCACAGGGCATCCTTGTCGGGGTAAAGTTCGGTGTATCTTCTCCCCTTGCGGTAGTTGAACACTGTCACTTGGCCGTGGAATTCTCCCAGGGCACCGTGCACCCACGGTTTGCCGCACTCGTGGCATGCCTCGTCTATCAGATAGCGGGTAGAGAAGTTGTCGGTGCAGTCAATGATGAGGTCATATCCGCTTACAAGTCCGATGGCGTTGGAAGGGGTGATCCCTTCCGGATGGGGAGTGAAGCGGGGCACGCCCGACAGGGCCGAGAGGCGCTTAATGGCGCAAGCGGTCTTCGGCTCTCCCACCTGGCTTTCGCTATATAGAGTCTGGCGCTGGAGGTTCGACAGGCTCACTGTGTCCGGATCGGCGATCCCGATGTGCCCCACGCCGGCACCTGTCAGATATGTGGACACAGGTGCCCCCAGACCTCCGGCTCCTATTACAAGCACTGAGGCATCAAGCAGCTTCCGCTGTCCTTCATTGCCGAAACCCGGCAGCATCGTCTGCCGGGAATATCTTTCGGTGAGATTCTTTATGGTTTCCATAGGGGTCAGTCGAATATACGGTCCCAGTCTTTCCATACCGGCTCACGTCCGAGCGCGCGCAGGTCTGCCGCCACCTGTGCCGGCGATGTGGGGTCGCTGATGGCGAACTGTTCCAGAGCGTCGGGATAAGTGGCGTAACCTCCCGGATCTGTCTTCGATCCCGCACTCATGGTGGTCACCCCCAGTGTGGCCATGTTGTTGCGGAATGTGTGGTTCTCGCGGGTGGAGTATGAAATGTCCACATCCGGATCGAAAATGCGGAATGCGAAGGTAAGCTGTGCAAGCTCGCGGTCCGACATCACCACATTGGGCTGGAAGCCCGATTCCGACGGGCGCATGCGCGGGAAGTTCACCGAATAGCGGGTCTGCCAGTAACGTTTGCGCAGGTACATGAGGTGGCGTGCCATCATGGTCACGTCGGTGCGCCAGTCCTCGAGGCCTATGAGCACTCCCATCCCTATCTTGTGAACTCCGGCCTGCCCCATGCGGTCGAATCCGTCGCAGCGCCACTCGAATTTCGATTTCATCCCTGCCGGATGATAAACCTTGTAGCGCTGGTGGTTGTAGGTCTCCTGGAAGCAGATCACGCCATTCAGTCCCGAATGGGTCAGGCGTGCGTAATCCTCCGTCGGGAGGGGCATCACCTCAATGGTGAGGTTGCTGAAATAGGGGCGGCATACCTGCAGGGCGCGTTCTATGTAGTCAGTGCCGGCAACGGCGGGGTTCTCTCCCGTCACTAACAGCAGGTTCTCGAACGGTCCCATGGCCTTGATGGCCTTGCACTCGGCCTCTATCTGTTCGGGAGTAAGCACCACGCGTGCGAACTTGTTGTGCCTGTTGAAACCGCAGTACACACAGGAGTTCGTGCAGGAGTTGGTGATATACATCGGTATGAAGATGCTCACCGTCTTGCCGAAGCGCTGCTCGGTGAGCGCTTTGCTGCGGCGCGCCATTGTTTCTATGTATGGGGCGGCGGCAGGGGAGATTAGTGCCATGAAATCGCGGTCGTCGAGATGCTCTTTGGCTAAGGCACGCTCCACGTCGCCGGCTGTCATGGCCATTATCTCCCGGGTGGTGGTGTCCCAGTCGTAATGTGTCTTGAGATATTCCGAAAACATGTGGGTAAATGTTTGTCAGTCCATGAGGAACGATGTGAGGGGTGAGGAGGCTTCGGCATGGTCGGCAATGGCGCCCAGTCCGGCCTCATAGGCTTCACGTCCTGCCACTGTGGCGTCGGCGAAAGCGCGTGCCATGCGCACGGGGTCTCCGGCTACCGCGATGGCGGTATTCACGAGCACGGCGTCGGCTCCGAGTTCCATCGCCTCGGCGGCATGGGAGGGGGCGCCAAGTCCGGCGTCAACAACTACCGGCACACGGCTCTGCTCTATGATTATCTTCAGCAGCTCGCGTGTCACAAGTCCCTTGTTGGAGCCGATTGGGGCTGCCAGAGGCATCACTGTGGCGGCGCCGGCATCCTCGAGGCGTTTGCACAGCACGGGATCGGCCTGGATGTAGGGGAGCACTATAAATCCCATCTTTGCCAGTTCCTCGGTGGCGCGCAGGGTCTCCACAGGGTCGGGGAGCAGATATTTTGGATCGGGATGGATCTCCAGTTTCAGGAAGTCGGTGCCGAATGCCTCGCGTGAAAGCTGTGCGGCGAGCACGGCCTCAGCGGCGTTTCGGGCGCCGGAGGTATTGGGGAGCAGCTGTATCCCTTCATGTATGATATGACGCAGCATGTCGTCCTCGCGGTTGTCCATGTCAATGCGTTTCATGGCCACGGTGACCATCTGCGAGCCGGAAGCCTTTATGGCCTCCTCCATCAATTGGTTGGAGCGGAATTTGCCCGTTCCCACAAAAAGGCGGGATGTGAATTCTTTGCCGCCTATTATAAGGTTACTCATATTGTTGTGTGGTAAATGGTTTCAGTTCTTGTTCCCTGTCAGGGATGTTTCTATTGTGGAGATGAGGCGTGCGGTCTCGGCCACGGGGTCCACGGCACGCAGGATGCTGCCGCTGACAGCGATCCCCGCCACGCCGGTCTGCATTACCTGCGGTATGTCGCTCTCCGTGATACCTCCGATGGCTACTACCGGTGTCTCTATCCCATCCTCCCGGCATTGCGCGAGGATACGCCGGTATCCTTCCGTGCCGAGCACAGGGCTGAGGTTTTTCTTTGTGGTGGTGAAACGGAACGGTCCCAACCCTACGTAGTCGGCTCCAGCCTTCACGGCGGCTTTCAGATCGTCGTACGTGTTGGCCGTTGCGCCGAGAATCTTTCCCGGGCCGAGCACTTTGCGGGCCTCCGCTACAGGCATGTCGTTTTTGCCTACATGCACACCGTCGAGACAGTCAAGGCGTGCGGCCATATCCACATGGTCATCTACCAGGAGGGTTATGCCGCAGCGTTCGCGCAACGGCGCAAGAAGCCTCACAGCCTCTTCCGTCTCCTCCTTTGTGGAGTCTTTCATGCGCACCTGCACCCATCGGCATCCACCTTCAACAGCTTTACGTGCGCCCTCTTTCACCTCCTCTATGGAGTTGCCGGCGGTTATGAACTGCAGCCTGAATGCCCCGCGGTCGATTTCGCGCCGCCATGCGGCGCCGAGCATGGCGGCGCCGGCAAATCCTGCGTCTTCAAGCAGGGGGAGTTTTTCGGCGGTCACTCCTCCGAGAGCGAATATTCCGGGAGTCAGCCATCGGGAAACTTCCTCAAGAGTGAAATTTCCGCTGTATCCGGGTTTCGAGATGCTTGGGAATACCGGGCTGATAAAAGCATAGTCTTCCGTCACTCCGCTTATCTCCTCCAGAGAGTGTATTGAGCGGCTTAACCTGCCTTCCCATCCGTCAGGAGCAAAGGGATTGCGGCTGTTAAGGTGTATGCCCCCTATCCCATATTCAATGGCGAGTTCGTGGAAATCATGTAGCGACAGGCGATCGCGCAGACCGTCGGGAATCTGTTCCAGAAGCCCGCGCATTTCCTCTGCACAGCATCCCGGTTTCCGCACATGCACATATTTGAAACGGTTCTCCATGAGTGCGTCGGCTATATCCCGTGCCTCTCCGGGATAAAAATAGGGTACTGTTATGGCTATCAGTTCCATAATGTCAGCCTCCGCAGACAGCACGTATTACAGTAAGTTTCATCCCTTCGGTCAGGGGCATGTCGTCCCAGTCGGTGCGGGGCACCACACGGTTGTTCACAGCCACAGCCTGTCCTATGCCTGTGAACCCTTCCTGTTCGAGCAATTGTCTGAGAGTGATGCATCCCTCTGCCACCTGGATATGGCGTCCGTTGATTTCTACATCCATAAAGCTGAATTAGTCCACAAATTAAAAAATGTATGGCAATACCGCGCGCCGTGAAGAGAACGCTTCATGGCCACAAGTTGTTGCCTGCTTGTCAAGGGGATGCTGTGTAATACGTCTATAAGGCAGTGACATCAAGTTCTTACGGCGGTACTGACCGCTTCAAGTTCCAAGGGTATGATCTCAGCCCGCATGCTTTTACTGTCGGGCACCCCTCTTGAGTGAGCACCGCAAATTTAATACAAAAAAGCAATCTGACAAAATGAAGTTGCCATCCCGCCTGTTTTTATGCGTCGTGGAGGTGTGGAATTTGCCGGCTGTTGTCTGTATGATGGTTCTCCCTGCGAGTTGCCGGAGGTGGCGTGTAGCCTGATGTAACAATGTTTTTCCGTATATTTTGCTCACATAATTGGCTTCGCCACCGCGAACCGCCCTGCGGGCGACTCTCGCTATTATGTTTCGTCGAATATTCTCCGTATATTTGTGAAATAATCAGACCGTAAAATAAGACAGTTTTAAACGAGTGGTTGATATTAAAAAGATTATGGTGAGAAAGATCCTGTTTTACCTGATGTGCGTTATGCCGGTTGATATGGTGTGGGCGGAAACTCTTGCCGATCAGATGAGGCGGGAGGCCATGGAGTTTGTCGGCGGTCTTCCAGCTGGGCTTCAGGCGTCGCAGGAACAGGCCGTGAGGCAGGCTATGGCGGGCGATTTGTCGGCTCTTGAGGCTGTAAGAAACTCCAGAAACGGCAGACCTGAACTCCCCGCCGGGGTGACGGCCACGGATATCGGCGACCGGTACCGCCTGTACAAGCCGATTGCCGGAGACGGGAAGCCGTTGCCGGTACTGATATACCTGCATGGAGGGGGATGGTGCTTTGGCAGCGTGAACAGTTGCGCCCGTTTTTGTGGCGAATTTGCCGGGGAGGCCGGAGCCGCGGTGCTTGCGGTGGAATATCCTCTGGCACCGGAACATCCATATCCTGCCGCGCTTGATTGCTGCACAGAGGCTGTCGGCTTCGTGCGGGATCATGCCGCGGAGTATGGCCTTGATCCGGATGCGGTGTCAATAGGGGGCGACAGTGCCGGCGGAAACCTCGCCCTTGCCACAGCCCTCAGACTGATATATGCCTCCGGGGAGGGTGGCGGAACGGTGCCCCCTCTGCATTCGTTGGTGCTGTTCTATCCGGTGGTGAAAGCATGGAACGACAGATCGGGATCGTGGAGGGATTTCGGAGCCGGTTTCGGACTTGACAGCGGCATAATGGAGGCTTTCAATGAGGCGTATGTCGGGACCGGGGATCCCCGCTCTGCGCTTGTCTCCCCTTTCTGTGCCGGGGAGAAACATCTCTCGCAGCTCCCACCGGTGCTCATTGTGAATGCCGACCACGACATACTGCGCGACCAGGGCGCGGAGATGCATGCCGCTCTTGTGAAAGCAGGGGTAAATGCCACACGCACAGTCTTTCCCGGAACTACCCATCTGTTTATCACCGTGCCGGGACAGACCGCCGCTTTCCGCGAGGCCGTAAAAATGTCGGCAGAATTCATACGCGCTCTCTGACAGGCCGGTATAATGCGGCGGTCAGCGCTTTTCGGTGGCGAAGAATTTCCAGAGTGGAGCCGCCATGAGTGCCTGTTTTACCCTGTCTTCCGACAGCATGGCATACAGCTCGTCGCGTGAGAGCAGTTTCACCGCCACATCCTCTGTGGCGTCAAGATGCTGTTTCCCTACCGGCTCCACATCGGTGGCGATAAACGAATATGAGAGGTTGTTCTGGCTTCCCGGGTTGGCGCTGACCACCATGTTGAGACGCCATGTGCCTTTGCCGTAGCCGGTCTCCTCCATCAGTTCCCTTTTGGCCGCCTCAAGAGGGGGCTCGCCTGCTTCGGCCACACCCGCCACAAGTTCGGTAAATATCTCCTGCAATCCGTGACGGTACTGTTCCACCATAACGAATTTCCCCTCTTTGGTAATCGCGATCACGTTCACCCAGGTGGGATATTCCAGGATATAATACTCGTCATTGACCACCCCGTTGGGCAGTTCCACGGTGTCTTTTCTCACAGTCATCCAGGGGCGGCGGCACAGATACTCGCTCGCCAGCGTCTTCCACTTCTCCATATACTCAGTTTGTTGATACGTCTTTTTGATGATAACGCATTTTCCCCGCTTATAGTGTTCTGCGTGGGATAGTTTCTTATGTATGGTGGTTGATAAACGGAAGTTTTTGCGTAAATTTGCTTCCGATAGCCGCAGGTGGCTTATATGGCATATCCCGCGGCTCCACGGGCAGCGATCGCGCCCCTGTTTCCTCTCATTATTCCGAGCAATGAAAAAGTATAATTTTGATGAAGTGATAGACCGCCATGGGAGCGGCTGTACAAAACTTGAGGATCTGCGGGTACTTTTCGGTAAGGAGGACCTTACACCGCTATGGATCGCCGATATGGACTTCTGCGTTTGCCCCGAGATAACAGAGGCGCTGCAGAAACGCATCTCGCATCCTATCTACGGATATTCGCGCCCGAAAGAGACATACTGGAGTTCGATCATCGACTGGCTCCACAGGCGCCACGCTTTCTGTGTGCGCCGCGAGGAGCTTACATATGTGCCGGGAGTGGTGAAGGGGATCGCTTTCGCCATAAATTTCTTCACATGCAAGGGTGACAAGGTGGTGATACAGCCGCCGGTTTACCACCCTTTCCGCATAGTGATCGAGGGCAACGGCCGCACAGTGGTGCCTAATCCGCTCGTACCTACCCCCGACGGCAGCTACGATATGGATCTCGGGCAACTCGAGGAGATCTTCGCCACAGAGCATCCGCGCATGATGGTCCTCTGCAACCCACACAATCCGATAGGGCTGCAGTGGAGCCGCGAGGTGCTTGCGGAAGTGGGACGCCTTGCCCGCAAATACGGCGTGCTGGTGATTTCCGACGAGATACATGGCGACCTCATGCTCGGAGGGCGCACCCATTATCCTTTTGCCGCATGCGGCGAGGACGCCGAGGCGGTGGCCATCACTTTCGGCGCACCGAGCAAAACATTCAATATCCCCGGTCTGGTAAGCTCGTGGTGCGTGATAAAGAATCCCGAGATACGCGATCCGTTCTTCCACTGGCTCGACGTGAACGAATTCAACGCCACCACATTCGTATCCACCATCGGGGCGGAGACTGCATACACCAATGGCGAGCCTTGGCTTGAGGAGGTGGTGGAATACATCGAGGGCAATCTCGATGCCATGCAGGAGTACATTGACACCCGCCTGCCGGGTATACGCATGGTGCGTCCGCAGGCCTCTTTCCTGGTATGGATGGATTTCCGCGGTCTCGGCATGGGGCACGACGAACTGGTGGATCTGGTGGTAAACCACGCCGGCCTGGCTCTGAACGACGGTGAGATGTTCGGCCCGCAGGGACACGGTTTCATGCGCGTCAACGTCGCCACACCGCGCTGCGAGCTTTTCGATGCGCTCGGTAAACTTGAGAAGGCGCTGAAGGAATGCCGCGTCGGAGCCCCTGTCTGAATATCACACGATATAATTAAAAAAGATACTGTTAAACACCCTCAAAGATGAAATATGCGATTTTGCCTCCTGGCGAACTGATTGAAGACGGAGTGGTGACACTCCCCCTGTCCAAGAGCATCTCCACCCGCATGCTGGTGCTTGACGCTCTTGCGGGAATTTACCATGACGTTCCCCACGGGGCAGTGGCCGACTGCGATGACACGCGGGTTATCATTTCCGCCATATCCGAAGCACGTAAGGCCGAGGCTTCCGGCGCCCGTGTCGTTCTTGACATGAAGTCGTCAGGCGCCGCCCTCCGCTTCCTTACGGCCTATTTTGCCATGCAGCCGGGAACGGAGGTTGAGCTTACAGGCGATGAGCGCCTCTGCGCGCGTCCGATGGAGCCTCTGGTCACAGCCTTGCGGCAGTGCGGGGCGCAGATCGAGTATCTCGCCAGGGAAGGATATGCGCCGCTTTTGGTGAAAGGCCGCAGTCTCCCAGGTGGAGAGGTAACGATTGACTCCACCGTCTCCTCGCAGTTCATTTCGGCATTGCTTATGGTGGCTCCTTATATGGAGAAGGGGCTTACATTGCGTCTGGAGGGTGAGCCGGTGTCATTGCCATACATACTGATGACACTCGCCATGATGCGTCAGCGCGGAGTTGAGGTGGAGCGCGAGCCGCTGCGGATAGATGTGCCGCATGGCTCATACACACACTTTGATCAGCCTGCCGAGGGCGATTGGTCCGCTGCCGCTTTCTGGTTCGAGGTCTCGGCACTTTCCGCCGGATGGATCACACTTACCAATCTTCCCGAGGACAGCATACAGGGTGACAGGGCGGCCGCGAAATTCTTCGACTGTCTCGGGGTCACACTCTCTACCGAGGATGTGGAGACCGGCGTGCAGCTTTGCCCCTCCCCGGAGGTATATGGCCGTCTGGATCTCGACCTCACCGACAATCCCGACCTGGCTCCCGCTCTCGCCGTCACATGTTGCCTCATCGGGGTTCCTTTCAAGTTTGTCGGCCTCGCCACACTGGCCACCAAAGAGTGCGACCGCCTCGCTGCCATATGCGAGGAGATGGACAAGATAGGGCGTGTAGTGGAAAAAGTGCGTGATTTCGGTCTGGAATGGGAGGGAAAGACACATCCCGTGAAGGAGCTTCCCGGTTTCAGCGCACACGGCGACCACCGCATGGCCATGGCTCTCGCGCCTGTAGCCGTATATCTGCCGGGCATCACCATCGACGGTGCCGAGTGTGTGGGCAAGTCGTATCCGGGATATTGGGACGATCTCCGCTCCATCGGTTTCCGTGTTGTGGATGTCACCGCGGCCGCCGCGCCTCAGGAAAAGGAGGGGGAAGCATGAAAGGCGCTCTGATTATCCTTCTTGCGCTTGTGGTCACCGGCGTGGTGCTTTACCTGTTCCATCGCCGCGATGTGCGCAGGGGCACCGACCAGGCTCCCACTATGGGGCCCATGCCCGACAGGGTGCAGGATGAGGATGGCGATGACAGCGCATGCTGCGGCATGCATGTCACTTGCGAGAAAGACTCGCTCCTGGCTGCTGTCAGCGACAAGATAGAATATTTTGACGATGAGGATCTTGACAAGTTTGCCGGACGTGCGCCCGACAGCTACGAGGACGACGAGATCGAGGAATTCCGCGACGTGCTGCTCACACTTATTCCCACCGACATTGCTCCCTGGGCACGCAGCATACAGCTCAGAGGGATAGAACTCCCCTCGGAGGTGCGCGACGAACTGCTGATGATAGTGGCCGAGGCACGCCGCGAGGCCACGGGGCATACCGCTACAAAATGACAGAACTGATAGGATACAGCTTTTTTACCAATGCGCTCGCAGGGGTGCTTATAATCGCCGTCGCCACGGCCATGGTCGGAACATATGTCATGGCGCGGCGTCTCGCCGCCATAACCGGCGGCATCACACATGCCTGTTTCGGTGGGCTCGGCCTGGGGTATTACCTCGGGGTAAGTCCCATCGCCATGGCGGGAGTTTTCGCCATAGGCTCCTCGCTGATAGTGGAATGGATGTCGGCACGCTACCGTGTGCGCGAGGATTCCGCCATTGCCGTCGTGTGGTCTGTGGGGATGGCTCTGGGTGTGCTCTTCGTGTTTCTCACACCGGGATTCGTGCCCGAGCTGAATTCGTTCCTTTTCGGCAACATACTCAACATCTCTTCTCTTGACCTCTGGATTTTCGCCATATACACCCTCTTGCTTGGAGGATTCTTCGCATGGAAGTTCCGCGAGATAGTGGCGTGTGCTTTCGACCGCGATTTCGCGCGTGTGGCGGGTCTGCCGGTGCGTTTCATCACGCTGACAATGACCGTGATGGTGGCTCTCTGTGTGGTGCTTGCCATACGTCTGGTGGGCATAATGATGCTCATGGCGGTGATATCGCTCCCGCAGATGGCCGCAGAGGTGTTCTGTCGGCGTTTCGGCTCCATCATGTGGCTTTCCGCCCTGATTTCTGTGGCGGCGGGCGCAGGGGGGCTGATCATGTCCACCTACATAGATGTGCCATGTTCCGCTCTGATAGTGCTTCTGCTCGGGGCGGTATATGTGTGCTCGCGTGTCGGGAAAAGCCTCGCCGCATCACTTAAGGGGAAGGGCAGGAGATGAAGTGGTTCGGCGGTCAGATAAAAAAGTGGAGCCGCGGGAGATTGCTCTTCTCCGCAGCCGCGCTTCTGGTTCTTCTGGGGGGAGCCGGATGGTGGACATACAACCGCTTCTTTTCCGAGCGGGCCAACCCGTCGATGGAGGAGTATCCGGTGCGCGGCATAGATATCTCGGCGCATAACGGCGATGTGGATTACAGCCGCCTGCGCGAAGGGGGAGTGCGGTTCGCCTACATCAAGGCAACCGAGGGCGCCGATTTCTGCGACCGCCGTTTCATACAGAACGCCACCGGCCTGCGCCGTGCGGGGATACCGACCGGGGCATATCATTTTTTCCGGTTCAACCGCGACGGCGAAATGCAGGCATGGAATTTTCTCAACGCCCTGAGAGGGCGCGATTTCCTTCTCCCGCCGGCCGTGGATGTGGAGGAATGGGGCAATGCCGACGGCGTGCACATAGCCCGCATACGGCGTGAGCTGCGCCGCATGCTCGATCTTCTGCGCCGGGAGGGATATGAGCCTATCCTTTATTCCAATAAAAACGGCTATCAGCGTTATCTGCGCAGCCATTTCAGTGATTTCCCCCTCTGGATATGTTCCTTCACCGATCCTCCCCTCGGGGGTGGCGAGCCGTGGGTGATATGGCAGTACAGCCACCGCGGTTCCATACCGGGCATCTCGGGATCGGTAGACTGCAACACGATATATCCCACTCATCCTCTGGCCGCGATAGTTACCGGGGCCGCCATGCCTGCAGATACTGTTAATGTCCGAACAGGCAACGTTTTAGTGCAATAAATCCGCTGCAATTCCGTTATTCATTCAGCAGACCGCCGCTATCGCAGCCGCCGGTCCGCGAGGTAATCTATGTAAAAACGACATGACTAAAAGATACTCAAATATTTATGCAGTCGTGGCGCTGCTGCTGGCTTTCATCCTCTCGCCGGCGGTGGCCTGCGCGTTCAACCTTGACACCTATGCGGCCTCTTCCCGTCTCTCTTCCGGGAAATGGGTGCGTGTGTCTGTCGCCGCCACCGGCATGCACTGCATATCGGAAAGCATGTTGCGCTCGTGGGGCTTCTCCGATCCCTCGAAAGTGAGGGTCTACGGATATGGCGCGAAAAGGCTTCC
This sequence comes from uncultured Muribaculaceae bacterium, assembly GCA_949742535.1. Taxonomy (GTDB): domain Bacteria; phylum Bacteroidota; class Bacteroidia; order Bacteroidales; family Muribaculaceae; genus UBA7173. Next base: position 20,026 of record CATJQX010000053.1, read on the forward strand.
TGACCAGCTTACCACGGCATATATCGACGATCTGCCCCAGACCGCATCGGAGTATGTGCAGGGAAAAGGTGTGTTTTTCTATGCACTCGGGCCGGTGGAGTGGAAAAATGTTTCCGGCAGCCTGTGCCGTCCGTCGCAGAACCCGTATACTTCCGTAGGCTACTATTACCTCACTGACGACGGCGCCCCTGATGACGCAGAGCGTCTCGTGCCCCCTCAGAGGGCTTTTACACAGGTCTCCGGCGAAGGCTCGAATCTCAGGGTCAACACTTTCTATGACAGGCTTTTCCATGAAAAAGACCTTGAGTCTCCCGGCGAGGCCGGCTTTTTCATGGTAGGTGAGGATTTCAGATACCAGACCAAACAGACGTTCGACTTCACGCTTACCGACCTGGCCGAGCCTCTGAAAGAACCGGCGGAGGACGGATCCGGTCTCAAGGATATTCCTACAGTGAATATAGAGTTCTCATTCGTGGCGCTTACCATATCGGGAGCCAGCCAGCTCACATACACGGCAAACGGCACGACGCTTACCGAGGCTGCAGTCGACAGGATTGAAGGTGTGAGCGGTGACAGCCACTATACGCACGGGCGCCAGAGCATCAGCCGCAAGGACTATCTGGCCCGTTCCGAGAAACTGTCGCTCGGGGTGAACTACCGTTCATCAGGTACGGTATCCCGCTCCAATCTCAATTACATAGCCATCGCATATCTGCGCAAATTGCAGCTTCCTGCATCGCGCAACCTTGACATCTATCTCTCTTCGCGCTCCGACGCGCGCCTTGCCAACGCCGGTGCCGATACCAGGGTGTGGGACGTGAGCGATCCTACCGACATACGCGCCATGGAGACAAAGATGATAAACGACAGTCTCCAGTGGGGCGCTACCTCCACACGGCGTACATATGCGGCGTGGGAGCCGGCGGGGAAATTCCCATCGCCGGTATTTGTGGAGCAGGTGCGCAACCAGAACCTGCACGCCCTCCCTGTGCCCGATATGGTGATATTTACCCCCGGCGAATGGAAATCGGAAGCCGAGAGGCTTGCGGCCTACCACCGTGACGATAAGGAGGACCCGCTGCAGGTGCTTGTGCTTACCCCTCAGGAGGTCTACAATGAGTTCTCTTCAGGTGTGCCCGACGCTCAGTCTTTCCGCAAATGCATGAAGATGTTCTATGACCGCTGTAACTCATCGGAGGCTGTGGAGGGGGAGGGCAGACTGCGCTATGCTCTGTTTATGAGCCGTCCTACCTACGACTACCGCAGGCTTAGCGCGAAAGTGGCCAATCTCAAATATCCGATGCTCCCGACCTGGTTTACTGACAACGGGTTGAGCGACAACGATTCATATATGACAGACGATATGATGGCCTTTCTGGAGGACAATTCCGGAGCCAATCTGGGGCGCGACCGCCTGTGTGTAGCCGTAGGGCGCCTTCCGGTAACGTCTGTCGCCAATGCGAAGGCTGCCGTCGACAAGATCGTCGCGTACAAGGAACGCTCCCCAAAAGGTCTTTGGCAGAACAATGTGGTCATGCTCGCCGATGACCGAAACAGCGGCGTACACATGATACAGGCCGACAGCATGTGGGTTTGCATGAACAGGGAAACCAGGCTTACCCCGGGGGCGGGAGCCATCTACAAGAAGGTATATATCGACGAGTTTGAGCAGATATCCGGCACATACCCGGAGGCGAGGACACAATTATACCGCAACCTTGACGAAGGCGCAATGCTCTGGGCATATATCGGCCATGCCAACCCATCCTCGCTCACTGCGGAAGGGATCGTGACATATACCGACCTCAACAACTTCTATCTGCGCCACTGGCCTCTGGTATATGCGGCCACCTGCGATTTCATGCGCTGGGATTCTACCAATATTTCCGGCGCCGAGATTCTGTTCGGCAATCCGAGCGGAGGAGTGGTGTCTGCCATAAGCGCCACCAGGCCGGTATATATATCAGACAACGGATATCTCACCAAATCGCTCGGCATGCAGTTTTTCAAACGTGACGAAAACGGCCGCATACGCACTGTGGGAGAGATATACCAGGCGATGAAAAACGAGATTGGGCTTGCTGCACCCACTCTTTCAAGATACGACTCAAACAAACTGCGCTACGTGCTTCTCGGTGACCCGGCAATGAGGCTTGTGTACCCGTCGAATATAGTACGGCTCAACGAGGTCGCGGGAAAGCCTGTGGTGCCTGTCGATGGCGAAGAGGAGCCTGTGCAGCTTATGGCCCGGCAGACGGCTGTGTTGCGTGGCAACGTCACGGACCCGTCGGGAAATGTCCTTACGGATTTCGACGGCACACTCACCGTGACACTTTATGACGCTGATTATTCCGTGACCACCCACGGTTACGGGATAGATTCTGATCCCGGTATTGAATATACCACCGACAAGATGGGGGGCCGTCTGTATGTAGGCTCCGCTAATGTCACAGGCGGAGCATTCGAGATGACAATTTCCATGCCCGCCGAGGTGGCCGACAATTACCGCGAGGCCACATTTAACATGTATGCCCAGTCCAAAGACGGCCGCGAGGCCAACGGTGTGTGCCGCGACCTGTATGTCTACGGCATCGATGCCGACGCCATACCCGATGAAACGGCTCCTGTAATCGAAAGCATGTACCTGAACCATCCGTCGTTCCGCGACGGCCAGGCCGTGAACTCAGCTCCCATGCTTATTGCCACCGTTACCGACGACCGTGCCCTGAACCTATCCACCGCAGGTGTAGGACATAATATGGCATTGTATCTTGACGGCGGCGACAGGAGCTATACAGATATTTCCGATTTCTTCACTCCATTTGCCGACGGCACTCCGGGGGGCACTATCAACTACCCGCTGTCAAACCTGGCACCCGGGTATCACTCCCTCAGATTGCGTGTTTGGGACACCGGACCAAACTCCGCCGAGGCTACAGTCAATTTCAGCGTGCAGCAGGAGGTGCTTCCGGTAATATACGACGTATATACCGACTGCAACCCGGCTTCAGAAAGAGCGAATTTCTATATATCGCATGACCGCCCCGATCTCACTATGACTGTGACTGTGGAGGTGTTCGACATGATGGGACGCCCGATCTGGCAGAAGACACAGACCGCACGCAGCGACATGTTCACCACTATGCCTATCACATGGGATCTGCTCGACTCCGGCGGCCGCCGCGTGCAGAGAGGCATATACCTCTACAGGGCTACGGTGTCTGACAGCGACAGTGGGGAAAAGACTGCCACCGCGTCGCGACGGCTGGCCGTTACAGCCCAATAAACCGTGTCGGTTCGGATATTTTGCGAAAACTTTGTAACTTTGCAGAATAATACCGTTTCCGGGCACCCGTGCGACTGATTTTCACGGGCTCGTCCGGCGACGCGCATACGTTGAACAATGGACAATTCTCGCCACGACATAATTCCCGAGCCGGCACTGAGGCGCATGCCCTGGTATCTGGCCTATGTAAGCCTTTTGCGGGAGCGGAAGGTTGAGTTCGTGTCCTCTACACAGATCTCAAGGGAACTCAAGGTGGATGCCTCGCAGATTGCGAAAGATCTGTCTTTTCTCGATATAAGGGGGAAGACACGCATCGGTTATGAGGTGGCGCTTCTCGAGCACAAGCTCGAGGAATTCCTCGGGTTCCGCCGGGAACACCGCGCGGTCATAGTGGGGGTCGGCTCTCTTGGCGGAGCGTTGATGCAGGATTCCGGTCTCGGCCGGTATGGTCTGGAGATTGTAGCCGGTTTCGATGTAAACCCCGCAGTGGCCGGTACCCTCAGGCACGGATTGCCCGTGTATAACATCAGCGAACTCAAGGAGCGCTGCCAGATGCTTCATGCCGGCATCGGCATAGTCACAGTGCCGGTTGAGCATGCGCAGGCTACGGCAGACCGCCTTATTGAGGCCGGTGTGAAAGCCATATGGAATTTCACCCCTTACCGCATCTGTGTGCCCGACGGAATCGTGATATCCAATACCTCCATATACGCCCATCTCGCTGTGATGTACAACCGGATGCATTCGTAAGCGTGGCGCCAATATACGGAAACTTGCACATAGACAGCAATGAAAATCATAGCGGTAGAAAGAGTTTGTAACGAGTGGCCCGAGGCGGCGCGTCAGGCGCTGGCATCGGATGCCTTTCCCACCCCCGCGTGTCTCAAAGCCACACTTATGACAGATTCCGCCGTGGTGCGGCCGGGCACACCGCTGTTCCTCCCTGATTTTGCCGTGGACTGGAGGCTCGAGATTGTACCTGTGGCTGTGATAAGCCGCCTCGGAAAATGGATCGAACCCCGTTTCGCGCATAGATATTATACGGAAGTCTCGCTTGCTGCGAGGCTCGTTCCGCCACAGGGTGCTCCCTGCGGCGCGTTTGAAGCAAACTTTGACGGAGCCATAGCTCCGGGACATGCCGTTGCCGCGCATTCCGACGGCGCTTTCACGATATGCCTTGACGAAAAAGAGGAAATCTCGTTGTCGGCCGAAATGCTTCACATGGATGATACGGTGGCTCTCGCGAGCCGCTTCATGATGCTGAAAACCGGCGATATTATTGCCCCTTGCCGTACGCCGCTGCATGTGACGCCGGTGCCCGGAACCCGTGTTTCGGCCACGCTCAACGGCGTACCGGTTATAGACTTGAAAATAAGATGAACAACACCCGCAGGAAAAACATACGCGACTTTCTGAAATTTGCAGCTGTATCGCTGTCGATGGCCACTGTGTCAATTGATGCCGCTTCTTTCACTTCCGGTTATTATGCCGGCGATTCACGCCTGAAGGAGGGGCGTTGGGTGAGGATCAAGGTAAGGAATACCGGCATGCATCAGATCACCGAAAGCGAGCTGAGGGAAATGGGCTTTCAGAACCCATCCAAAGTGGCTGTTTTCGGTTTCCCTGCCGTGGCGCTTTCCGATTATAAACTCACTGATCGCACTCCCGACGACCTCCCTCCTGTGCCGGCTGTAATGCATGGCGGCAAACTCATATTCTATGGCGAGGCTGACACACGCGACGATTTGTACCAGGCAGGCTCCGCGGCTTCGGGGATCAGTTATCCGGTGAAGGTGACACGCAATTTCTATGCCGATTTCGGCACATATTTCCTTACCGATTCATATGCCGGCACTGCCCCGCGTGAGATTCCGTCGCTCGGAAATGACACCGAGGCTCCTGTGGTGACCGGCGGATACGGCATGGTGCGCGTGGAAGAGGAGACAAGCAACAAGGGTGAGATCGGCCCCTTCTTTTTCGGACGCAGTTTCGTGGAGGAGCGGCGTCAGGAGTACACATTCGGCATGCCCGGATTTCGCGATGGCACCGGCATATTCGTGCGAATGACGGCACCATTTCAGGTAAGTCTGGCAGGCAATCTCACCATCACTTCTCCCGCAGGGGCGACAAGCCTGTTGAATGTGCCAGCGACAAGCATTTCGTCGTATGTATATCGCGGAATGGAATGGGCTGCCACGGATTATCCGCATGCATCTCCCGACGGGAAATACAGTATCGTGTTCGACGCATCGAGTATACCTTATGTAAATTTCGGAGCGCTCGATTATTTTACCGTCACCTATGAGCGCGACAATGCTTTCAGCGGAGGACAGCAGCGCATGGTTTACACACGTCTGCAGGAGGGCTGCCGCATACAGATACCCACTTCTGTACCACGAATGATGGTATGGAATGTGTCTGATCCTTACGATATTTGCAGCTTTGAACTTGCAGACGCGCCGCAAGGTGGTGAGCATACCGCACAATCAGGTGAAGAAAAATATATCAGGGAAATCTCCATTCCACAGGCATATTCGGCCGTTTCCGGGAAACCGGCTTCAATAATAGCTTTCGATCCTGACAGCGAGCTGTATACGGTGGAGTACGACTGCGATGTCGCATGCCAGAATCTGCATGCGGCGGCCGTGCCTGAAATGGTTGTCATATCCTCCCGCAGGATGCTCGCGCAGGCTGAGCGGCTCGCGCAGGCACACAGGGATATAGACGGCATGGAGGTGGCTGTGGTATGCCAGGACGATGTGTACAACGAGTTCTCATCGGGCACTCCGCATGTGATGGGATTGCGCCGTTTCGTGAAGATGCTTTATGACCGCGAACCGGAAAAACTACGCTCCGTGCTCCTCTTCGGGGCTGCGAGCTATGACTGCCGCGACATGCCTAACGGCGGCAGGCAGGTGTTCCGCGACACACATATCCCCATAATACAGCAGGAAGATTTCAAACTCAGCGGACATCGGTCAAAAAGCTATATCTCCGACTCGTTTGTGGGTATGATGGAGGAGGACAGCGACAATGATCCCTTCAACATCTACCGGCGGCACATGGATGTGAATGTGTCGCGCATACCTACCGACAACCTCGGGGATGCCGCAGCCGTGGTAGACAAGACAATCCGCTATATGTCAGCGCCTCCGCATGTGCGATCGGTCAATTCCGCCCTGCTCATGTGCGACAAGGGTGATGCGCTCGGACACATGAGCGATGCCGAACTGCTTGACTCCGTGATTGCCGGGGCCGCTCCATCCACAGTGGTGTACAAAGGCTACAACACCATATTCCCGAAAAAGAACGGCCATGCCGATGAATTGCACAGGTATATCTCAAACATGCTTTCCAAAGGTGTGGGTTACTGGTCATATAGCGGCCATGCCACACCATATTCTTTCGGTGCGGAGCCTATATGGGACATAAGTCTGATACAGCAGACTGATTACGACATACCGCCATTCACTGTTTTCGCTACCTGTCGCGCGCTGTATTTCGATCATCCCGGAGGTGACATCGGGGAGGCGGCACTTTACAAACCCAAAGGAGGCTCGATTGCGGTCATAGGTGCGCTGAGAGAGGTATATAAGGAGAAGAATCTGGAGATGAACCTCCAGGCGGGAAAATACTTTTTCACCGCTTCGGAGGGGACAACAGCCGGCGATGTGTTCCGTCTGGCGCGGCGCAGTTCTGTCAGTACGCCGCAGTCGTTGAGCAATGATTTGATTATCAACACACTGTCGTATAACCTTATCGGTGATCCGGAGGTGAGGATACACCGTCCGCAGCTTACCGTGAATATAACTGCGGTGAACGACAGGAAATTTGATTACGCCCTCCCCCTCACACTGCAGTCAGCATCGGAAATGACTGTGGAAGGTGTTGTGGAAAATGCCGACGGCAATGTGGCATCCGACTTTACCGGCACTGTGACACTTAGCCTTTTCGACGGCTCCAGAAAGGCGAAGGTTGTGAATGTAGGCAACGCCGTGATGGAACAGAACTGGCTCGGGTATGAGGTGCCGATGGCAGACGAGATCATATTCGAGACTGTGGCGCGGGTTGAGAAGGGGCGTTTCAGGGTATCGGCTGTAATGCCGGCTCCGCAGCGTCCGGGATCGCCCAACCGCATGGTTTTTGCCGTATCAAGCGACGACAATGCCATGCGTGGTGCCACATCGCTGAATAATATCACCGTGGAGCCGTCAGGCATATTGCCGGAGACGACAGACGATACTTTGCCGGAAATAACACGCATGTATATCGGTGACGAGACCTTCGCTGACGGCGATATTGTGACGGGAGAGATAATGCTCCATGCCGAGGTGGCCCCGAATCCGTATGTGGTGGCCGGTCACAGCGCCCTGCTCGGACAGTCTGTGACGCTCATGCTTGACGGATCGCGCAGTTTCACAAATGCGTCGCTTGCGTTCGTTTCTGAAGCTGGTGGCGGCGGCACGCTTGATCTGCCGCTTACTGATATTGCCGACGGGGCGCATACGCTCACTCTCAAGGTGAGAAACTATGCGGGGCAGACCACCGAGCGCACCATTAATTTCACCGTGGTCAACATGGCTCTCAAGGCATCCCTTTCGGTAGACGAGTATCCGGCCTCTGAGTTTGCCACCATAAACCTCGACTGTGCTCTTAAGGATAAGCCTGTGGCACGTCTGATTGTAAAGGATGCAGCCGGAAAGGTTCTGTTTACCGATACCGGAGTCACCTTCCCTTACCGCTGGGATCTGCGTACCGGCACAGGAGAGCAGGCCACCGACGGTCTCTATACCGTAGAGGCTTATCTCAACAGCGGCCTGTATTATGGGGTTGCTGTTCCGGCTACTGTAGTTGTGCGCCGGTAGCTATACGGTCAAGTGCACGCATCACATTGGCGGGTGCACGTTTGGCCTCAAGTTCCTTTTTCATGAAATCCATATAGGGCGCCACATGCGCGAAGAATTTCCGGTA
>CATJQX010000054.1 GCA_949742535.1 uncultured Muribaculaceae bacterium
CATGGCCTCGCTTACCGATTCTCCCATGCGCACACGTATTTTCAGTGCCTGCTGCGAGGGGCGGATCGGGGCCGCGAATTCCACGCTCCCATGCAGCTCTTTACCGAAGTCGAGCAGTATGGAGGCATGCTTGCCGTCGGTGGTGGAAAGCACGCACAGGTCGGGGGTGCCGGTGGTCAGCTGCCCGTCGAAACTGCCGAGCAGGGATTCGGCATTCTCCACGCCGGAAGTGAGATCGGCCGGCAGGGGAATGAGGCGGAGCGGGGTTATGTATTTCCGGGAGATTGCCGTGTTGTCGGCGGTTCTCCCTTCGAGTCCCTTTTCAAGGGGGGTAGTCTGCGCGCCGCACAGGGATGCGGCGAGACAGAGCATGGCGGTTAACAGTTGTAGTTTCATGTCGGGTATCTAATTCGAGGTAAGTCTGTGGCCGGGTTGTCAGATGCTGAACTTGAATGTGTGGGTGCCTGAGCCTACGGTCTGTGGTTCGGGAGCGAATACAGTGGCAGTGGTGGCGCCGGGAATGGTGACTGTAAGCGTGACTTCATTACCTTTCCTTACCCACCGGCTTACGATGGTGCCTCGCACGGAGTCGTATTTACCCTCGGCTCGGTACAGACCGTCGGGGAAGTAGGGACGGATTATCACGTTGGCGAATCCGGGATTTTCCGTGTCATGGTTGATGCCGGCGAGCGCCTGTGTCATCCATGCGCTTATGTCGCCCATGAACACGTGGTTTATGGATGCGTCGCGGAATTCCGGGCTGAGTGTCCATGTCTCGGCCAGTGTGGTGTAGCCGCACTTGTCGATCCAGTACCCCCACGACGGGGCGTCTTTAAGTGTCGCCATGCGGTATGCGTCGTCCACATATCCGTAGCGGGTGAGCATGGCGGGCACAGTCTTGCTGCCAAGCAGTCCGTAATCGAGGTGGTAACCGTTGGCTGCCACGGCTTTGTGCAGTTCGTCGGCCACAGCCTGCTCTTTCCCCTCAGGTACTATTCCCGCATAGAGCGCCACTCCCAGAGCCGCCTGGGTACCTGTGGCATATGTGTTGCTCTCTTCGTTGAACCACCGACTGTTGATGATATCCTTGAGCCTGCGGCTCTTTTCGATGTAAGGCTGTGGGTTCTCGCCGAGAAGTGAGGCGAATTTGGCCATCTTCACATTGTCGAGGTAGTAATATACCGTGCCGGTGTAGTCGGTGGGTGTCTGCGCGTTGTATGAGAGCCAGTCGCCGATGCCGTTGTTGAGGTATCCTTCCTCTTTCTCGAGGCTTGCGACCCATTTGAAGTACCGTTCCATTGTAGGATAGAGCCTTTCGATGGCGCGGGTATCGCCATAATAGTCGTATATGGCTTCCGGTATAATGAAGAGGGCGGCGTCCCATACCGGGCCGGGCCACTCACCGTAGCCCCATCTGTCGGAGGGGATGATACCCGAGATGTTTCCGTTGTCGCGCTGGTTGTCGATGAAGTCGTTCATCCATTTTTCGTAGAACGTGATGCCGTCGAAGTTGAGCAGTCCCAGATCAACGGCCACATGGGCGTCTGCCGTCCATCCGTTTTTCTCGCGCTGCGGGCAGTCGGTGGGTATGCTGTGTATGTTTCCGCGGTAACTGAGCATTGTGGCGGCATGTATCTTTTCAAGCAACGGTTCCGAGCATGAGAAACTTCCTGCGGGTTTCACGTCGGTGTGCATGAAGTAGCCGGTGAGGCTCTCCTCCGACAGCTTTACGGGGCGGTCTGATTTCACTTCCACATATCTGAAGCCGTGGTAGGTGAACATCGGGGTGAAGCTCTCGGGCTCCCCTTTCCCGCCGAGGATGAACTCGTCGGTCTGGAATTTTTCTCCCGGCTTTTCGGGGCGGTAGTAGATGTCGATGTTGCCCTGCTCGAGACGCCCGTCTTTACGGAGCATCTCGCCGTAGGAGAGCTTGAATGCGGTGCCTCTTTCACCGGCGGCTGTCAGACCTGCCACTCCGGCGATGTTCTTGCCCATGTCGAACACAAACACCGTGTCGCCCCACGATTGAATCAACCTGGGGCGTATGGTCTCCACGGGGCGGATTGCCGGGAGCGCCTGGGCTTTCAGTAGCGGGGAAGGTGCGCCGACAGCTGTGGCTGGTTTCCATGCCGATGCGTCGAATCCCGGTTCCATCCATCCCTCCGGTTCGAGGCGTCCGTCGTAGCGGTCGCCGCTGTATATGTTGTTGTATGTGTAGGGGCCGGTGGCGGTGCGCCAACTGTTGTCTGATGCTGCGATGAGTGTCTCAGGCATCCCCTTGTCACCTCCGCGCAGCTCGAATATCATCGACGGGCGGTTGCGCCAGCGTGCTGTCTCGAAATCCCACACGGCTTTGCTCTGGCAGTTGTAGAAACCGTTGCCGAGCACGGCGGCCACGGTGTTCTCCCCCTTCCGGAGCAGCGGGGTCACATCATATGTGGCATAGAGGTTGCGCTTGTCGTAATGCGTATACCCGGGATCCATATGGCTGTCGCCCACACGCCTGCCGTTGATGTACAGCACATAGTAGCCTGCGGCCGAGATGTATGCGCGGGCATTGTCGGGCACACGGTCAAGGCTGAAATCCTTGCGCAGCATCGGTGCCGGCTCAAACTCCTTGTCGTTGCCATCGGTGATCCATGACGCCTCCCACCCGTGGGGCTGCATTTTTGCTGTCTCGAATGTGGCGGTTTCCGAGGCTTTGCCGTCGGTAATGACGCGCCATACGTAACGGGTATGGTTCTTGAGCGGTTTTCCCGAGTATATGGCTGAAAGCGTGTTGGCTGGAAGCGGCTGTGACCTCCAGAGGAATTTTCTGTCGCGGAGCGCCTTTTCCGACTCAGCGACTTCAATCACTTGCATGCCTTCTTTGCCGGCGGATGCTTTCCATGTGAAGCGTGGAGCCTTCTCGTCTATACCGACTGGATTCGTGAGATATTCACACCGCAAGTCTGTGGCGGCATTGAGTGCCGCACCGCTTGACAGGGCGAGGACGGTTATTCCGCTAAGTATGATACGTGCCTTATGCATCTGTGTGATATTGTATTGGTTTGTTTTCTATATACAAATTTAGCATTTTCTGGTGGAGCAGACTGTATGTATCTGACAAATAATGAATGTTGGCACGCTACGGCACATCGTTGTCATAATAAGGCACATATGTCGGAATTCCGGCGACGCGATGTTAAAAAACGAATAATTCGTTAGATTCCATCTGTTTTCGTATGTTTTTTGCGGGAAAGTTTGTCTTAGTTTCTTATCTTTGCGGAATAATACCCAATCAGATTGTCATATGTCTAATTTCATATGCCCCGGGCGGAGTCTTCCGCATGTCGGGAAAGCGCTCATATTTTTTCTGTCGATGTGGATTGTGGCGTTTTCCGCACAGGCATACAATATACGTCGCATATCGAGCGGCGACGGCCTTTCAAGTAGCGCATTGCTTTCGATGGCACAGGATGCCGACGGTTTCCTGTGGATCGGCACGCTTGACGGAATAAACATAACGGATGGCATAAGGACCACACCTTTTTCTGTCATGTATCCGAGCCTGTCACTGTCGGGAAGCCTCAGTGAGAATATCATATCCGGGAACTGCGGGGTCATGTGGGTGCTTACGAACCACGGTCTTGACCGGGTGGATTCCCGCAAGGGGGAAGTGAAATCGTATGAGCGTTTCAAAGGTCAGGAAAAGGTGGGGACAGACCGTTTCGGCAACCTCTATGTGCTCGCAACCGACAATGTGATCTATTGGATCCGGTCTGACGGAAGCGCCGACCCCAAACCGTTGGTGTCAGGTGTGACACACTCCGGCGTTTGCTTCCTCAGTGTGGATGAAGACTATCTCTACCTCCTCGGAGAGAACGGCATAGAGCGTTATTTCCTCTCCTTCGACACCGACTGTACCCCTTCCGGAGTTAAGAAACATAGTGTGCTTGCTGGCAGTCCCGTGAAGGCCGGGCGTGTGGACGCCGATGGCGCGGTGGTGATCGGGCATGACAATACACTTTACAAAGTAGACAGCGCGGGAGACTTCACTCCGGTGCTTGATCTTGACGCTGAGATCAAACACCGCGGCGAACCCTCTGACCTGCTGCGGGTGGCTTCGGATGATATCTTTGTGTCATTTACGGCAAACGGTGTGCTCCGCATAAAGAAAAACAGTTCCGGGCAGTATTATGCCGAGGATCTGGGTGTGAAAGCGGGTGTTTTTTGCCTTGAGAAATCAGCCACCCAGCCTGTGGTATGGATCGGATCAGACTGTCACGGCCTGTTCACATGCTATGACAGCCCTTATATAATACGCTCGATGGGCATTGCCTCGTTCGATGACATGAGCGGCAACCCGGTGCGCGCGCTGTTTCTTGACAGCGACAAGACGCTATGGCTCGGCACAAAAGGTGGAGGCATGCTCCGCATACCCCGCTTTCATCCCGGAATGGAGGTGAAGCCCGGGGCTGTACAGCGGTTTACAAGCAGCGGAAGCCGGTTGAGCCATAACTCAGTGTTCGCTTTCGCGCGCAGCTCCCGCCCGATATTGTGGATCGCCACCGAGGAGGGTGTGGATTATTACAACTATGCCGACGGGAGGATACACAACGCCGGCTCCTCGCCGGTGCTGAACCACATACATGACATATACGAAAGTGACGACTCAACGCTGTGGCTCACCACAGACGGCAACGGTGTGGTGCAGTGCGATGTCTCCGGACCGGCATCGGCACCGGTAGTAACCGTGCGCAGGGTATATACACGCGACGGCGGCGATATCTCCTCAAACCACTTCTTCTCACTTACTGCCGACGCCGGGGGGCGCCTGCTGTTCGCCAATCGTGGTCAGGGCGTTTTTGCCGTCGAGGGGGACAGTCTGCGCAGGCAGATCGACTATTCCGGAAAATACGATTCAAACGCGGTGATGGATGTGTTTACTGTCGTGCATGAGGACACGGTAATGTGGCTCGGTACGGGGCACGGACTAATGAAGGTGTCTCCCGCTGGCGAGCGGCTGTATGTAGGTCTTGAGAACGGCTTTATAAACAACACCATTCACGATATCATAAAAGACCGTGGGGGCAATCTGTGGATATCCACGAACAACGGACTGTATTGTTTCGATCCGCGCACGGAGAGCACCCGCATTTTCAGCCGCAACGACGGTATAAACGTCACCGAGTTCAGCGACGGTGCGGCTTTCGATGCCGATTCGATGCTTGTCTTCGGTGGTGTGGACGGATTTGTGACCGTGCAGAAAGCTGCCGGATATCTTCCCCCTGACAGTCTGTACAGGCCGCAGCTGGCGCTTCAGCGCCTCTCCATCGCGGGTGAGAATGTCAACATACTCGACTATCTCAGCCGTTCTGAGGAAAATCCTGTGCTGACCCTACAGCCGGGACAGCGCCAGTTCGCACTGACTTTCTCCATCCCTGACTTCATGAATCCCGCCGATTGCTATTACATGTATTCGCTCGACGGACGCGAGTGGGTGAACAACGGCCCTTCCGGCACCATCGCTTTCAACGAGATAGGGTATGGCAAATACCGCCTGGCTGTAAAATATGTCAACCGCATCACCCACGGCGAGGGCGCTCCATATATCCTGGAAATCAACATGCGCTCCCCCTGGTATCTCTCCACATGGGCCAAAACGCTCTATGTCTTGCTGCTGCTTGGTGTGGCGGGCATTTTCGTGGCGGTCTACCTGCGTCGTCTGCGCCGCAACCGTGCCGAAGAGATGGCGCTTCTCGAGCATCAGCACCGCGAGGAGGTATATGAGGAGAAACTGCGTTTCTTCACCAATATAACCCATGAGTTCTGTACACCTCTCACACTCATTTACGGCCCCTGCGAGCGCATTTCGCAATATCCGGGGGCAGACAGCTACATAAGGAAATACATAGGGCTTGTGCGCACCAATGTGGAGAGGCTTAATACGCTCATTCAGGAGCTGATAGATTTCCGCCGCATAGAGACCGGCCACAAGGTGCTGAAGATACGACCGGTGAACATCACCGAGCTGTGCGACGACACCATAGTGGCCTTTACGGAGCTTGCCGAGAGAAACAACATAGATTTCTCAGGCACAATCGAGCCCGACATAACATGGAATACCGATTTCAGTTCTATCCGCAAGATACTCAACAATCTTATTTCCAATGCCTTCAAATACACCCCCGTGGGTGGACGCATCGAGGTGCGCGCCGCAGCCACAGACGCGGGTATGCTACGCATAGAGGTGCTCAACACAGGCAAGGGGATCAGACAGGAGGACATGGAGCGCATCTTCAACCGCTACAGTGTGCTCGACAACGTGGAGGAGAATGCCGTCAAGGGGCTTTCCGCACGCAACGGTCTCGGTCTGGCCATATGCCACAGTATCGTCAAGCTGCTCGGCGGCCGGATAGAGATAGAGAGCGAGGTGGGGCAGTTCGCATGCTTCATAGTCACTTTGCCCAGGCAGGAGGCCGATCCCGCCGGAGAATATATCTCGCAGAGTGAAAAGACCGAGAAATCAGATGCTTCCGCCGAAAGTCGCGAGGATGCGGCGCATGGCGGCGAGAGTGCCATGGTCCGCGGCTCATCACGCAGCAATTCTGAGAACACTCTCCTTGTGATAGATGACAACAAGGAGATTCTTTCCCTGCTGTCAGACAGTTTTTCGGATTACAATGTGCTCACGGCGGAGTCTGCGGCCGAGGGTCTATCGCATATCAGGCAGCGGCATCCCGATCTTATAATAACCGATGTGATGATGCCGGGTACCGACGGTCTCAGCTTCGCGCGCCAGGTAAAGAGCAACCGCCATACCATGCACATCCCCCTGGTGATCCTTTCGGCCAAGAACAGCAACGAGGAGAAGGTGGAGGGCATCGAGTCGGGGGCCGACGCTTTCGTAGGCAAGCCGTTCAGCATAAGCTATCTCAGGGCCATCGTGGCGCGACTGTTGAGCAACCGCGACACGCTCAAGGAATATTACAATTCCTCGGCGAGCGCTTTCGAGTATGCCGACGGCCATCTTCTGGAGCGCGACGACAAGGAGTTCCTCGATAAAGTCAACGATTATATCGACCTCCATATGAGCGACACAGATATAACGATAGAGACACTTGCCGAGAGCCTTCAGACAAGCTCACGAAATGTCTACAGACGTTTCAAGATGCTTAACCAGCCTACTCCTAACGATTACATCAAGAACAGGCGCCTCGCATATGCAGTGAAACTGCTGCTCACCACTTCGCTGAATGTGCAGGAGATAGTTTATCAGGTCGGTTTCTCCAACCGCTCGCATTTCTACAAGGAGTTTGACAAGCGCTACGGCATGACCCCGAAGGATTACCGCATGGCAAACAAGACTTCCGACAATACCCTCTGACCCCTCCCGCGCGGTTATCGTGCGACGGGGAGGAAACAGATTGAGGCGGGTATGTCGCCTGTGCGTATGCTCCATT
The DNA here is from genome assembly GCA_949742535.1 of uncultured Muribaculaceae bacterium. Taxonomy (GTDB): domain Bacteria; phylum Bacteroidota; class Bacteroidia; order Bacteroidales; family Muribaculaceae; genus UBA7173. The sequence goes on from CATJQX010000054.1 coordinate 7,446, forward strand.
TCTTTTTCCCCTCGGGGGAGAAACAATAGAGTGTGCCGCTGCTCACGTAGTTTTTCGCATCGGTGAGGTAGATGTCTCCCGTCTCGGGATGCACTGCCAGTCCGTAAGGCATAGTTATCTGGCGTTCCGTGCCGTCGGTGATGAAATTGGTGGATATGACCTCTTTTGTGTGTGTGTCTATCACACCGTAGCCCACGGTGCTTGTGCCGGTGTAGTCGCTGTATTCCGAGGAGATGTAGTATAACCGGTCGCCATGTATGGCGATATTCGAGCAGGGCACCGGCAGTATGTCAGTAAGTTCAATCTCGCCGTCGCCGTCTCTGTCGTCCATCACGAGCAGGCACGACGGGCGTGTCTGGCGGTCGCCGCGCGAGGTTACCCAGAATTTGCCTTCGCTGTCGCGGCGGATGCGGTGCATGTTGATCTCCCCGGGTATCTGGCCTGTCTGCCTGAACTCCCCGAGGTCTATTGCAGAGACTGTGTTGTCATATTCCGGAGGCCGGTAGCCGCCCGAATTGACCACATAAAGCGTGTTGCCGGAAACGGCCATCTCCTCAGGCTGATAGCCCACGGCCACACGTCCGGTTACGGCAAGAGAGGTTGTGTCGACGCGGTACACGGCTCCTTTGGGAGAATCGGGATCCACCATCACCGGGCCCACATATGAGCTGACATATGCGTTCCCTTCATGGAAGGTGATGTACCTGCAGTTGGGAATATCTATCTGGCCTATGCGGCGCCCCGAGCGGGCATCCATTACCTCCACCTTATGCGAACAGTTGATCACGGCGTAAAGTTTCGAGCCGTAGACAGCTATGTCGTTGCCGACATCACCCAGTTCCTTTATCACATCGGGATTGCGCTCGCTGTAGAAATTGCGGGCATACACTCCGGTGTGGAAGTCGTAATAGTCGATGGTGCATTTGTTGGAGCCCATGTTCCCTTCGTTCAGGAGGTACATGCCCTGCAGGGATGTGTCGGGAGCGGGAGTGTCGGGAATTGTTTCGTATTCGGCCGGCATCACAACCTCGTCCTCGCGGCATCCGGTAAGAACGGCGACTGAGACGAGCGCGGGTAATACTGGGAATATACGGAGTAGTGTGCGGTTCATATGTTTACCATGAGTGTGACACGCCAGTTGCGTTTTGGCATAGGATAGTTGAGGATCACGTCGTAGTCCTGGCTCAGCAGATTGTTGATTTCCACCAGTGCGCGCAGGTTCACACGGTTTATTTTTATGTCGCGGCTTACCGAGATGTCGCTCGTGTACCACGGCTGTGTGTAGTTATAACGTATATTCTCCTGCTGATTGTATCTGGAACCCACATAAATGAAGCTGTAGTTGAGGTTCCACTCTTTCCATGTGGCGTTTACCACTGCTGATCCGGAATGGCGCGGGATGTAGGGTATCTGGTCGCGGTAATAGTTGTCGGCGGGGCTGGTGATGTCGATGGCGCGCTGGAAGGTGTATTGTCCGCGCACGGTAAGATACAGTTCGTGTGCGGGGTTTACAGTTATCAGTCCCGAGAGGTCTATGCCACGGATGTCAACCAGACCGAGATTGAGCATCGTCCACCTGAACTGCTGCCCTTTGGGATAGGCCACTATCTTGTCTGACACGCGGTTGTAGTAGGCGTCGGCACTCACTCTGGCTTCCGACACGAATCCGCGGGAGGTGTGTGAATACACCGCTCCGAAGTTGTATTGTGTCACTCTCTCAGGATTGAGCTTGGAGTTGCCCATGTCGGCATAATATAGATCGTTGAATGTGGGCATGCGGAACGATTTCTTGTAAAACGCCCGCAACTGGAAGTCGCGTGTGTGCGCGGGCTGGAAATTGAGGTATACGGCAGGGGTGAAGGAGTGTTTGTCGGCAGGCGCCTGTTTCCCCTGCAGTTTGTCGTGGATGAAGGTGCCGAGTATGCTCGCCTGCGCCTTGAAGCGGCTGAAACTCACGGCAGTGGCGGCACTCAGCATGTTGGTGAAACGGTCCGGCCGCGCGAAATCATACATGTCGGCCTTCAGGGCGTTCCACATGAAATCGTAGCTTACCGACACGCGCCACCATCTTTTCAGCATCAGCTCGTTGGCGGTGGAGAAGTAGATCTCGCGCTGCTTGTAGAGGTTGTCTACCTTTATCTGTTTGTCGTCGTTGTTTACGTAGTGGGTGCGGTAAAAGGCATATTTCAGGTTGTTGAGCGTGGTGAGCTTGCCGAATGTCTGTGTGTAGCTCCCCTGGGCGAAGGAGTTGTTGTCCCATATGCGCTCTCCGCGACGCCACACGTTGTTGAC
>CATJQX010000055.1 GCA_949742535.1 uncultured Muribaculaceae bacterium
CTATCCCGCAAAAGTGTTCAAGGGCATGCGCATGGCCGGCCAGACAGGCAACGAGCGTGTCACCATCCAGAACCTCAAGGTCGTAAAGGTGATCCCCGAACACAACGTGTTGATGATCAAGGGTTCAATCCCCGGAAGTAAAGGTTCAATCGTAATGATAGAGAAATAATGGAACTCGCTATATACAATAAAGAAGGTAAAGACACCGGTCGCAAGGCACAGCTCAACGACGAGGTGTTTGCCATCGATGCCAACGAGCACGCCGTTTATCTCGATGTAAAGCAGTACCTTGCCAACCAGCGCCAGGGTACACATAAATCAAAGGAGCGCAGCGAAGTTTCCGGTTCTACCCGTAAGCTCCACAAGCAGAAGGGTGGCGGCGGCAGCCGTATCGGCGACATCAACTCGCCTGTGCTCGTAGGTGGTGGCCGTGTTTTCGGTCCCCGTCCCCGCGACTATCGCTTCAAGCTCAACAAGAAACTCAAGGACCTGGCCCGCAAGTCGGCTCTTACAGTCAAGGTTCAGGAAAACCAGATCGTGGTTGTGGAAGACTTCACTTTCGAGGCTCCCAAGACCAAGGATTTCGTGAACGTGACCAAGAACCTCAAGCTCGAGGGCAAGAAAGTGCTCCTTATTTCCGGCGAGCAGAACGACAACGTTTATCTTTCGGCACGCAACGTGCCCGGCGCCAAAGTGATGCGTGCATCTGACATCAACACTTACGCGCTGCTTGACAACAAGGCCATCATCCTTACCGAGAGCGGCCTGGAGGTAATCAACAAACTTTAATCCGTAGGAGGAATCAAGAATGGAATTCACAATTGAACCAATCGTAACCGAGGCCGCCACGAATCTCACCGAGAAGCTCAATCGCTATACCTTCCGCGTTTCGCCCGAGGCCGACAAATTCCAGATCAAGGAACTTGTAGAGAAACTCTACGGAGTGAAGGTAGTGAACGTGAACACCTGTGTGGTGCGCGGCAAAAACAAATCCCGTTACACCAAGAGCGGGCTTCTTCGCGGCAAGACCGAGCGTTGGAAGAAAGCTTTCGTCACCATTGGTGAAGGGGAGACTATCGACTTTTACAGCAATATCTGATAAAATAAAATGGCAGTAAGAAAATTCAAGCCCACCACACCGGGGCAACGACACAAAGTTATAGGC
>CATJQX010000056.1 GCA_949742535.1 uncultured Muribaculaceae bacterium
ACATCGCGCCGCTACAACCCCCTACCGTTGCTTCGATCAAGACCTGGCGGAGTTCAGGGGGAGCATGCCGTGTAGGACTTACCCGACTGCAAAGTTACATCTTTTTTCCAGATTTGCAAAATAAAAACACACCTTTCTATCTGGAGCATCACTTTCCGAAACGGAAAGTAAGCGACGATATATCGGGCACCATAGCGAGGGCATGAACCGCACCCGAGGGGGTTCGCGGCCTGGTGGAGGTGTCATACACCTGCGCGTTTTCAACGGACATGCGGTATCCCACACCCCCCGAAACAGCCTCCATGAGGTTGAATGTCTGCGGAATATCGGGATTGTACGTAAGCGCCAGGCCTGAGAACGGCACCGGGGCGCCCGGGGCATGCTCCAGAACGGCATACCATCGCGGAATCTCCGCTATGGCTCCCGGGGAGGGGCGCAAAGTGAAGTCTACTCCGGTGTCGGTGAACGTTATCACCATTTCAAGCGTATGGTCAGGCATATCGGGATCGGCGTCGCGCTCGGAGGGGATGTCGTCGAGGCGGCATACCTCGGCTTTTCCCCCTTTCAGTCCCTTAACTTTCAAACGTTTTCCCCCTGCGGCAGGAGCGGTGAAAGAGATCAGTCCGTTGTCTTCCTCCACAGGCACTATCATGGTAAAAGCGCCATCTGCCGCGGCCACACGCGGGCTTCCGAAACGCAAAGCGCGCGACGGAGCTACTGAATCGTCGATACAGAACCGGAGACCGGCCTGTATGCCGGTGTCGTTCCAGTTCTCTCCGTCAACCAGGGGCAGGGAGCCGAAAGAGGCATTGCGCAAGGTGCACGGCTCATGTAGCCAGGGTTCCTCTACAGTCTCGTCGAACATGCGCAGATCCTGTATGTATATCTGTCCGTCGCCCCACCGGAGCGCCATGCGGTAGTAACGCGAGGTGAACCATACCACCCCGGCGCCGGGGGTATCCTGCGTGGCGCGTCGTTCCACGGCGGCGACAGCGGTGGAGGGTGTGAGCTGATTCTGCATTCTGAATATGCGTGCGCTCTCAGGAAGCGTCTCCACACGTATGTCCCCTTTGTATGCCAGACGCGCTATTGTGGGGAGCTGACGCGAGAAAGCACGCTCCATATCTTCCCAGGAGCATGCGCCTTCCTGCCCGACGAGCATGCGCACCTCACCGGCGGCGGGACTATAGAGCATCCCCTGCAACGTGCGCCGGCCCCACGAGAGATCCGCTCCACCGTCGGGAGAGGTAGGCTCGAATGTCACAGGAGGAGGAGGTGTGCCGTCGGCCGTATGGCGCCCGAAAGCGAGCGGATCGACCGATGGGAAACGGAACGACACCACATCTATGGCATTGCCCGAAGTCTGTGCAGGCATGAAGGCGTTGTTTACCGACGGATACCACGCTCCCTGGTAATACCCTCCCGAAAAAGAGGCGGGTGCCTCCTCGGCAGCGTCGCGGTCGCGGCTGACGGTAACAGCCTCCACACGATATTTCTTGCGCATATAGGCCAGTGTGTGGGCGTCGACAAACGGTGCGCCTACCGTGCGGGGATACGTGCCGAAAATGTCGCGGAAACGCTTCATATACTCATCCACGAGCCGCTCGCGCTCTTTCGGCTTGTAGCCGGACGACAAGCTGAGGCTTGCGCGCGGATCGGCAGGCGATTTACTCTGCCATTTCAGCCCGGCCGCATCGGCATGCGCCTTGGTTATCTCCCACCAGGCTCCTATATCGTTGCCGTCAAGGGGTAGCTCCTTGAGCATCCTCTGGCAGGCGGTATCGGCCAAAGCGTCGAAACGCACCAGTATGGTGCCTCTGAGGCCGTAATCGTTCATAAGGGATATCTGGCGCCGGGCGCAATAACGCAGTGCGCTGTCGGATGGGATGCCGCTATCAGCGTACCCCTCCCCTGCCGGCGCAGATCCGCGTATGACCTGCACGAGATTCACGATACGAGGGGTAGCCACCGCGGCATCAGGTCCGTAAAGATGTCGGTACGCCGCCTGGAACAGCGCGCCCTCCACCCCCACAGGGGTCGCCTCATAAGGTATCTCCACCCCCGCGACTTCCCATATTATTTCCGAGGCGAGCGAGTCGGCGCGTGTCGTGAACTTCCCTTTCTCCAGCGCGCGCAGAGCAAAGAACATCTCCATGGCAGAAAGGGAGTCGAGCGGCTGCGAACCCTGTTGCAGACTTTCGCTCTTGTCAGTGAGTTCGCTCCATAGGACGGTCCACCCCGCGATGGGACGAACCTGCGTCTTGCGCTCCGAGGCGGTATAATCATAATCATGGTAGCGCTTGGTGGCGGGATCGGCCATCAGCCGGCGCATCTGCCTCTGGCGGTCGGCGGCACGCCGCTCCCATACTTTATCGCCCTGCATGGCGAGCTCGCGCATGAAAAAGGCCATGTTGCGCTCCGCCGCGTACAGCACGGCATTGTAGTCGGCTCCCGCAACCATTGCGGAATCGGTTCCCGCAAGATGGCAGTCAAGAGCGTCAGGCGCCGCACGGCGTGCGGTAAGAGTTGCATACTCCTTCTCCATGACCGGTATCATTGTCCGCAGGTAACCGCGGTCGCCGGAAACGGCGTACCAGTCGCGCACCATCTGCGAAAGCATCGGCAGCGATGCAGGCACAACAGTGTCGGACGGATAACTGGCCGGCACGAAACCGAAACGGTCCACGAGGCGCGAAAGCACTTCTATGTTCTTACGGCTCTGCCAGATGTCGCCATTCTGCAGCAGCCCGGCATTCACGAAATAAAGTTCAGGGAAAGAGACCTGGCGTGCCTGCGGCATCCTCCCGGAGCGGCAACGGCTATAGGAAATATCCAACAGAGTGTCGTTTGCGGCGGAGTCGGGGTGCACTACGGCGAAACTCATGCGGTTCTCGATATTGCGGTGCAGTCGCAACTCAGAGCGCGTGGGTTTGCGTGCCCCAAGGAGCGCGTCGGGTGTGCCCGCTGCCGCGCAGCAGACATATGAGAGCAGAGACAGTACGGCCGGAATCAGTAATCGTATTCTTTGCATGATACAAATATAACACATATGCGGCACTTTTTCGTCCCGCATGATGCCGTATTATCCCCATATTTCCAAAAAACATGCCAAAAAGACGAATATCCAGCTCCACGCCCCGCTCCCCCCCAAAAATTCCCTCTCATTTGTTCCCCCCACGTTTTTTGTGTATTTTTGTCGGATAAAGATATCAAGGCAATGAAAAAGATCGATATACACAATTTCCGCTGCTTCAAGAATATGCATGTGGATCTCACGCCGGGCATCAACCTGTTCGTCGGTGACAATGCCAGTGGCAAGACTTCATTGCTTATGGCATGTAAATTTGCCGCCAACAGTTTCTTCTCCGGTTTCTCCGACATCTACACTGTCTGGACTGTACCAAGACGTGAAGATTTCCATCGCATATTGTTAGGCGAGAAACGTCTGAGAGCTGAGCCTATAGAGATCCAGACAGTCTGGAGCGAGGAAGAATTGCCTGGAAGCGCGCAATTCAGACTGAACGACAAACCGCAGAAGTTATTCATCAAGGAAAAAAGCGGTCGTCCTTTGGTCTCAGAGATGAAAGAGCTCCGGGAATATGGTAAATGGCTGTCAGAACACCAGATATCAGTGGATGGGGAATACACATACAGTCAAAGCACCCCTCTGCCCCTGATTGCATCTTTCAGTACCCACGGCATACACCATTCATCGAGAGTTAGAAAGAATTATTTTACAGAAATCGGTCAGACTCCGTCATTCGGTTACTATATGTGCTCATCTACCGACGGACTGCTCGAGTACTGGGTACACCGCCTGCTTGTACTCACGGAGGCAGGTTTCAACCATACGGAAAGACACATCGTACTCAAGGCACTGCTTGACATGTTCGGTCCGGAGGGATGCGATGTAATGCGTGGCTTTGATGTAAGAGTCAACTATAAGGATATAGTGTGTCTGTTCAATGACAAAAGGGAAATACCAACAGCTATTCTTTCAGACGGTTATCTCCGCCTGTTCAGCATAGTCATTGACCTTGCTTTCAGATGTGCGCTTCTGAACAGCCTGATATTCGGCGAAAATGCAGCCGCTGAGACCCGGGGGACTGTTCTGATCGACGAGATAGACCTTCATCTCCATCCTTCACTTCAGTCTAAGGTGCTGAAAGCGCTGCAACACACATTCCCAAACATCCAGTTCATTGTAACCACACACGCACCGATGGTCATGTCCGGAGTTGAAACCGACGGCCGGAACAGCGTAATGAAAATGGCATACGACCCTGATGGGAAAAACTATACAGTCACTCCAGCCGATACCTATGGCATGGATCTTTCAACACTTGCCTCAACAGTGCTTGATGTGCCGGACCGGGAGCCGTCCGTTGCACGTGAACTGGCAGAGCTTCTCAGACATGTGGATGAAGAGGACTATTCGGACGCCCGTAAACTGCTCGCCGAAATGCAACGACGGTACGGGAACAAGATACCCGAGCTAAACGGTATAGAGACCCAGATCAACATCGAGGAAGAACTAAGATGATCCGCATACAGAAAACCAAAGAGCCCGCAAGCTGGACCGAGCACCGGCTTACCGAAGGTGCCCGATACGAGGCTACCGATGATCTCAGGAATGCTCTTCTCAAAGATCAGGGATATATCTGTGCCTACTGCATGCGCCGGATCCCCGCAAAAGACAACGGCACCAACGAGACTTCAAGAATAGAACATATAGTGCCTCAGAGCCTGCTGTCACGCGAGGAGGCAATGGATTTCTCGAATATGGTGATATGCTGTCCCGGTGCGATTTCATCTGCCGCCGAGAATCTCACACACTGCGACAGACATAAAGGGGAGAAGACCATCTCGTTTTCCCCGTTTGACCAACATTTCATCGACACGCTCAGCTATCGGAACGACGGGACAATAGTCAGTTCCGATGAATCATATGATAAAGAGATAGACACAATTCTGAACCTCAACATCCCACTCCTGAAAGAAAACCGCAAGAAAGTAAAAAACTCGCTCATATCAGCTATCGGGAAAAACGGCTGGACCAAAGGAAATCTTGCAAAAATACTTAAAAGATATTCCGAGAAAAACGATAATGGCCATTACGAACCATACTGTGGCATAATAATCTGGTATATAACACGTAAATTAAAACAGACTACAAAATGAATAGAGTAATAAGACATATGGCATGCGCGCTCGGCGCGCTCCTGTGCATGCTGGCGATCACGGGCTGCAACAGCGACGACCAGGCTCCGATTGTGATTGACGAAGGTGCACTGACAGTGAAACTGAAGCTATCGACCGGGGGCACCGGCGGGATGAAGCCGTCTGACCATGAGACAGCCGGGCTGAACCTCAGCGACTTCGTGATAATCTGTTGGGAAAAATCAAATCCAGGCACATTCTACAGCGTGGATTACGATCCTGTCGACGAGACCACTTTGAGACTGCCCGTCGGAGAATTTACCATGGAGGTTATGTACAACACCTACCAGACCACATCCGAAGGTACCGAACTGATCTCATACGGCACACGGGATTTCACCATCCAGAAAGACCA
>CATJQX010000057.1 GCA_949742535.1 uncultured Muribaculaceae bacterium
CAGGTGCTTGTAAAGGTTGGTGTGTCTGCCGTGGATTATGAAGGCGCGCAGAAAAATGTGGAACAGGAGATGCCTGATTTCGCCTTTGACGAAACACGCCATGCCGCCCGCGAGAAGTGGAACAATTATCTGTCGAAAATAGATGTGCCTTTCAATTCAGACAGGGACGATCTTGTGAAATTCTATACGGCATTGTACCATACGGCCATCTCGCCCAATCTGTTCACCGATGTGGACGGACGCTATCTGGGCATGGACCGCAAAGTGAAACAGGGCGATGTCAACCGACCGGTTTATACAATATTCTCGATATGGGATACTTTCCGTGCACTCCACCCGCTGCTCACTATAATCGATCCCGAGAAAAACGACGATTATCTGCGCTCACTCCTGCTGAAGGCAAATGAAGGAGGTGTGCTTCCCATGTGGGAGCTTGCCGGCAATTATACAGGTACCATGATCGGTTACCATGCGGCATCGCTTTTCGCCGATGCCGTGGCAAAGGGACAGAATACCTTCGATGTCAACGATGCCCTGCGCGCTGCGGTAAGGGCGGCGGAATATGATACCACAGGCATAGCATGCCCTCCCAAAGTGCTTCCACATCTCATGCCGGCGGCCAAGTATTACAAAAATACAATCGGCTATATACCTTCCGACAAGGATAACGAATCAGTGGCCAAAGCGCTTGAATACGCCTATGACGACTGGTGCATAAGCAAGCTTGCAGAAGCTGCCGGCGATACCGCCACCGCGGCCCGCTATGCCGGTTTTGCCCAGGGATACAGGAAATACTTCGATCCCGAGACCCGCTTCATGCGCGGAGTCATGACCGACGGCACATGGCGTGTGCCCTTCTCGCCCAACGCCTCCAATCACCGCAACGACGATTATTGCGAGGGTACGGCATGGCAGTGGACTTGGTTCGTACCGCAGGATGTGCCCGGCCTTATCGAGCTGATGGGTGGCAAGGATAAATTCACCGAGAAACTCGACAGCCTTTTCAGCGCTTCCTCCGAACTTACCGGCGAGCTTGTATCGGCCGACATTACAGGTCTTATCGGCCAGTATGCCCACGGCAACGAGCCCTCGCACCATATCACCCATCTCTACAATTATGCCGGCCAGCCGTGGAAGACCCAGGAACTTGTGGACCGCATCTTCACCGAGCAGTACCGCGTGGATCCCGACGGCCTTTCCGGTAACGAGGATTGCGGCCAGATGTCGGCATGGCTTGTGCTCAACGCCATGGGCTTCTATCAGGTAACCCCCGGATCTACCGTATATTCAATCGGCCGTCCGCTTTTCGAGAATCTTACTGTCAACCTTACCAACGGCAATCAGTTCGTGGTAAACGTAAAGGATTTCTCGAAGAAAAACAAATATATCAAATCGGCAAGCATCAACGGCCGCGAGCTTAACGCCCCCTTCTTCACTCATGACGATATCAAGGATGGAGGCATCCTTACAATCGAGATGACCGACGAACCTACCGACTGGGGCAAGTAAGTCCCTTAATATACGGAAATACAAACTGTACACGGATAGATAAGTAAGTCATGGAAATTATTAAGCATATGAAATTTCATCAGGCTTTATATCCTAATGTGGCATGCTCCCAGACTGTCAGACCTGTAATAAAGTGATTTTGAGCAGTCGCTTCTATAATAATTTCTATGACTTATAAAAAGAACAAAAACATCATGTCCTCCGGTGAAAAGAAAATTAGCCCCATAGCGTGGGTACCTACGGCGTATTTCGCCATGGGATTGCCGTTTGTCGTGCTGAACATGGCTTCAGTCCTTATGTTTCAGGGACTTGGTGTCGACGATGTGCAGATAGCGTTCTGGACGTCGCTCATCCTTCTTCCCTGGACTTTAAAACCGTTGTGGAGTCCCTTTCTGGAACTGTTCAGAACCAGGAAATTCTATGTGGTCACCACGCAGTTCATCACCGGAGTGGCTTTCGGTCTGGTGGCGCTGTCGCTTACGTTCAACCACTTTTTCCCGGTGGCCATAGCGTTTCTGGCGCTTGTGGCCTTTAGCGGCGCTACCCACGACATAGCATGCGACGGTGTGTATATGGGTGCCCTCACTCCCGCGCAGCAGTCAAAATATATCGGATGGCAGGGCGCGTTCTACAATATCGCGAAACTTGCCGCTACCGGAGGACTGGTTTATCTTTCGGGGTATTTCATATCCCGTTTCAGTGCCGAGGGGACTTTCATTGCCAACCGCAATGCATGGATGATAATCATGGGCATTCTGTCTGTGACGATGCTTCTGCTTGCGTTGTACCACATATTTATACTTCCCAAAGGAGGAGAGGCCGCTGTCTCAGCCGGTAAGGGCAGACGCACGGCTGCTGATGTCGCCCGCGAGTTGTGGATGGTGCTGAAAGATTTTTTCACAAAAAAACATATCTGGTATTACATCGCTTTCATCCTCCTCTACCGTTTCGGGGAGGGCTTTGTGGTAAAGATAGTGCCCCTCTTTCTAAAGGCCGGCCGTGATGTCGGCGGACTGGGGCTTGACAACCAGCAGATCGGTGTGTATTACGGTACTTTCGGCGCCGCAGCTTTCGTGCTTGGCTCCCTTCTGGCCGGCTACTACATCTCGGGACGTGGTCTTCGCCGGACCCTGTTCTCACTTTGCTGTATTTTCAACATCCCCTTTGCAGTGTATGCGTTTCTGGCGTTTTTCCAGCCAGAATCGGGGTGGCTGATAGCTTCCGGCATCGTTTTCGAATATTTCGGTTACGGGTTCGGGTTCGTAGGTCTCACCCTGTTCATGATGCAGCAGGTAGCGCCGGGGAAGCACCAGATGGCCCACTATGCCTTCGCATCGGGCATAATGAATCTGGGGGTCATGATCCCTGGAATGCTCAGTGGCTGGCTCAGCAATGCCATGGGCTATTCGGCGTTCTTTATTTTCGTGCTTGTGGCCACGATACCGGCTTTCATTGTCACATGGTTCGTGCCGTTCCGCTACGATGACAAGGGGCAGCTGCTCGAGGCCGCAGAGGCAGATGCAGTAATGGCTCCGGATACTGACGAAATCATTAAACAATAACCTTTAGTGTAGAGACAAACAGCTCCGACACGATGTTATAGTGTTGACGGCGACATTTCACCGTCCGGATATGCGGCATACCGGTGTCTGACCCTATGCCGCCTGCCCGTAACCATAATTAGCTACTGAAAAATGAAAAATTTCCCCTGGGAAGAGCGTCCTGAAGGCTGCACCGATGTGATGTGGCGCTATTCCAAGAATCCTGTTATCGGTCGTTATCAGACCAAAGTCTCCAACAGTATTTTCAACAGTGCCGTCGTGCCTTTCGGCGACGGCTATGCCGGAGTGTTCCGTTGCGACAACAAGGCCGTGCAGATGAACATTTATGTGGGATTCTCCAAAGACGGCATAAACTGGGACATTGCCGACGAGCCTATAAAATTCGAGCCGGGCAACACCGGAATGATCGACAGCGAATACAAATATGACCCGCGTGTCACATGGATCGAGGACCGTTACTGGATCACATGGTGCAACGGATATAACGGACCAACCATAGGCATAGGCTATACTTTCGACTTCAAGACATTCTACCAGTGCGAGAACGCATTCCTGCCGTTCAACCGCAACGGCGTGCTCTTCCCACAACGTTTCAACGGACGCTTTGCCATGATGTCGCGTCCGAGCGACAACGGCCATACGCCGTTCGGCGACATATTCATTTCCTTCAGTCCCGACATGAAATACTGGGGCGAGCACCGTTGCCTGATGAAAGTGGCTCCTTTCACCGACAGCGCATGGCAGTGTACCAAGATCGGCGCCGGCTCCGTGCCGTTCCTTACCGAAGACGGATGGCTGATGTTTTATCACGGTGTGATAAACACATGCCGCGGCTACCGCTACTCCATGGGAGCCGCTATACTTGACCGCGAGGATCCGACAAAGGTATTGTACCGCACGAAACCTTACCTTCTCGCACCTGCCACCGAGTATGAGCTTACAGGCGACGTGCCATGTGTGGTATTCCCGTGTGCGGCGATCACCGACGGCGACGACCGTGTGGCTGTGTATTACGGAGCCGCCGATACTGTTGTCGGGATGGCTTTTGGCCGTATCTCTGAAATATTGAAATTCATAAAAGAGAATTCTCTCTGAAACTCCTTCTCAAGATGAAAAAAATCCTTGCCGCCGGTATTGCTGTGGGGTGTGCGTTTGCGCTTTTCGGCCGCACAGTTTCCGGAAACTATACCAGATATGTGAATCCGTTTGTGGGTACGACCAATTTCGGGACAACTAATCCGGGAGCGGTGCGTCCCAACGGACTCATGTCTGTGGCACCTTTCAATGTTATGGGATCCGATACCAATACCTACGACAAGGATTCCCGCTGGTGGTCGACACCATACGATGTCACCAACAAGTTTTTTACAGGATTCTCGCATGTGAATCTTTCAGGAGTAGGTTGTCCCGAAATGGGATCGCTGCTCCTTACTGCCACCACGGGTCCTCTGGAGGTGGATTACCATAAATACGGCACACCATATCATGGAGAAAAAGCGTCTCCCGGATATTACGGGGTGACGCTTGACAATTCCGGTATTCTTGCCGAGGCCACAGCCACCACACGCACCGGGCTTACACGCTTCACTTTTCCGGCCGGTGGAGAGGGAAATATCCTTCTGAACCTCGGTGAAGGGCTTACCAATGAATCGGGAGCGACAGTGCGCAGGGTGAATGACCGCGAATTCGAGGGATCGAAACTTCTCGGCACTTTCTGCTACGTTCCTCAGGCTGTGTTCCCCATCTATTTTGTGATGAGGGTGGACCGCACCCCCGCCTCTTCAGGCTTCTGGAAGATGCAAAGGACGATGAAGGGTGTGGAAGCCGAGTGGGACAAGGACAACGGCAAGTACAAACTGTATACCAAATACGGGCGTCAGCTGTCGGGCGACGATATAGGCGTGTGGATGCGGTTCGATACCGAGCCGGGAGAGCAGATCCAGGTGGCCGTTGGAGTTTCGTTCACAAGCATTGAAAACGCGCGCCGCAACCTTCAGGCGGAACTTGCAGGCACCGAAATGGTGGCTGACGGAGTTGCCCGGGGGAATGATGCCGCCTTTGACAAAGTGCGCGGCGAGGCTGTCTCGGAATGGGACGACCTGCTCGGGCGTATTGATGTGGAGGGTGGAACCGATCAGCAGAAAGAGGTGTTCTATACGGCACTTTACCATACGCTGATACATCCGTCGGTGCTGAACGATGTAAACGGCGACTATCCGGTGATGGAGAGCGACTCCATCGGCAACATCTATGCCAATGCCGGGGCGGTCACAGCCGCTGACAGTGCAGCCGTGCATCCGCGCTATACGGTGTTCTCGCTGTGGGACACATACCGAAACCTTCACCAGCTTATGACGCTCGTATATCCCGACCGCCAGGAGGGGATGGTGCAGTCGATGCTCGATATATACCGCGAGCACGGATGGCTTCCGAAATGGGAGCTTTTCGGCCGAGAGACGCTGACCATGGAGGGTGATCCATCAATACCGGTCATAGTAGACACATGGAGCAAGGGCCTGCGCAATTTTGATATAAACGAGGCATATGAGGCCATGCGCAAAGGGGCGTTCACACCTGGTGACAGCAATCTGATGCGCCCCGACAACGATGACTACATGCGTCTCGGCTATGTGCCGCTTCGTGAAGAGTTCGACAATTCCGTGAGCCACGCCCTGGAATATTATATCGCCGACTATGCGCTTGCCGCCGTTGCCGACAGCCTCGGCCACAAGGAGGATGCGAAGCTGCTTCGCGACCGCTCCAAAGGGTACAGGCATTATTACAGCAAGGATTACGGTACACTGCGGCCTCTTCTCCCCGACGGTTCTTTCCTTTCGCCGTTTGACCCGAAACAGGGTGAGAATTTCGAGCCTTCCCCCGGTTTCCACGAAGGAAACGCATGGAACTATACATTCTATGTGCCTCATGATATACCGGGGCTGATGAAGCTGATGGGAGGTAAAAAGAAATTCACCGATCAGCTCCAGAGTGTGTTTGACCGTGGCAATTACGATCCCGCAAACGAGCCTGACATCGCTTACCCGTATCTTTTCTCGCAGGTGAAGGGGGAGGAATGGCGCACACAGAAACTTGTGAAGGAGCTGCTCGCAAAATATTTCACCACTGAGCCGGATGGTATTCCGGGAAATGACGATGCCGGCACTATGTCGGCGTGGGCCTTATTCTCCATGATGGGCTTTTATCCCGATGTGCCCGGAGTGCCGAGATATACGGTGACAACTCCAGCGTTCGACAAGGTGACCATACATCTTGACCCGCGTTATTACACCAACGATGCTCTGGTGGTCGGTGTGGAGAATCCGGAATCACAGTCCGATTTCATTGACCGCATCACCGTCGGCGGCAAGCCCTCGGGTTATATGATCGGTCATGACGATCTCGTAAAAGGTGGGATGATGATCCGCAAAAAGTAGCCTGAGACTGTAGTTGCGGTTCGCATGATAGCAACGACATGAGGATGTGTCATAATGGCCCATCTGGGTCGTCGCCTGAGGAATTCTTCGCAAAGGCGAAGCGGTCGGAGGCCGATGACGGGTTCGGTCATTGACCCAAGTCAACTCCCGTCACCCTCACCCTCAGGCTCCTACCATCTGGAACCATTCTTGGCCGAGCCAAGCGACCAAAGGTCGATGACTGACAGCATCCTCGC
>CATJQX010000058.1 GCA_949742535.1 uncultured Muribaculaceae bacterium
CGTGACCGATGAAACTTGGCGGAAGCTGGCGAAAAAGACCTTTGAGGGGATGAAAAGAATTTTATAATTTTTTATTCGGGTTAAATTCAAACACTCTCTTAATCTTACACCATTTTATAGAAATCCTCCCACCCCTTGCGCGGAGGCATGCCCGAGAGCAGGGCATTTGCGAAAGCGTTGTTGGTAAACTGCTTTGTGCGCGGGTCGAAGAACAGGCGGGTGTTGAGGCGCTGAGCTATCACACCCAGACAGAACACCTGGCTGAGCACACCGTTGATCTCAAACGGCGAGCGGGTCTTCTCCTGACCCAGACAGGCGCGCAGGAAGTTCTGATAGTGGTTGGATGGGCTCTGAGGCACCTCGGGAAGTTTCGACGCTATATCCTGCGCATTCTTCGAGGGGATTATCTTGAGCGTGCTGCCATGGCTTCCCCCCTTGAAAGTAAGGTCACGTCCATAGATTATCCTGCCGGGGTTCAGCTGAGAAACCGGTGTGTTGCCCTGATTGGTAGCCGGCACATCGGGGTTGTACTCCGAAGCGCCATAGTTTGCAGGGAGCGGCGGCAGATTGTCTATGCCGTCATACCATGTGATATCACACGGCGGCATGCCGTTGCGGGCAGGGAAACGGAACTGGATTGTCGACGAATAGGGAAAGAAATAACTGTTGTGCCCGTTGGCATACAGCATGTTCACCTCATATGGCAGTCCGAGTTCCAGGAATTCATGCGCCGTGTCGATGAGATGGGCGCCCCAGTCGCCGAGCGCTCCCATGCCGTAATCATACCAGCAACGCCAGTTACCCTGATGGTATTTTTCCGAATATCCGTGGTAAGCGCAGGGGCCGGTCCAGGTGTCCCAGTCGATATCGGCCGGCATGGTCTCGAAGCCGGGCATATGCGGCATCTTTTCGTCATAACCGTGCCAACGGCGCGGATTGTTCATATGGGCGGTAATGGCCGTGACATCGCTGATGATACCGGCGTCTTTCCACGCCTTGAACTGGAAATAGTTGCCCTCGGAGTGTCCCTGGTTGCCCACCTGTGTCACCACATGCGGGTTCTTGCGGGCCATCTCCATCATGATCTCACCTTCGAGAAAAGTGCGGCACATCGGTTTCTCCATATATATATGTTTGCCGTTGGCCATGGCGAGCATGGCGATCGGGAAATGCATGTGGTCGGGCACCGAGGCGCATACAGCGTCGAAATCGCCCGACGCCTTCTCGAACATCTCGCGGAAATCGCGGAACCGTTTCGCCTTCGGATACATTCCCATCACCTTACGGGTGTGGGCGGCTCCCATGTCTATGTCGCAAAGCACGGTCACATCCACCATACCTGTGCGCGCGAACTCGTCGATATTCTGCTCGCCGCGGTTGCCTATGCCGATATAGGCAATACGCACCTTGTCTTTTTTAGCCGAAGCCCACTGGTCGGAAGTAAGCGGAGTGGCCATGGCGCCACCCATACCGCCGAGAGCCACGCTCACGGCCGACATTCCCATTGTCTTGAGGAAATTTCTTCTGCTTGTCATATTTGGTCTTGAGGATTTGTTTTTCAATTCTTACGGCGCTCTTTTCTCAGCAATCTGTAGAGCAGCCGCGGTATCAGGGTAAGCGCGTAGAGAAACAGCGTGAACGCGAGCACGTAGAAAAACGACGTGAACATCTCGCTCATCGGCGCATCGTAATACAATATGGCGCCCAGATTAAGGAGAGCCGCTATCACGAACGAAATCAACAGATACAGCAGTTCTCTCTTCTGGCTGCGGGCTGTAAACACTATGTCTTTCATGCTTGCGTGTCTGTGACAGGGTTAAATTTCTTTGTGCCGTAGGCGGCATAATCTATCTTGTACTCTTCCGGGAACGGGAGTATCTGGCCGGTTTCAATAGCCTTGTGTCCCCACAGGCAGAGAAGGCTGGCGTAATATCCCTCTTCAGCGATGCGTGCGGGTTGCTTTCCGGTGATCACAGCCTCCACAAAAGCGTCCACAAGCAGCGACGTGCCGTCGGTCTTTGGACGCTCGCCGAGGATTAACTCCCCTTTGTTGACATTTGCCGTCTCAGGCGCCCAGCTCGTTCCGGCAAAAGGTATCTCGTCAAACAGTTTGTTCTCCCACGAGTTGATCATCTGCAGGAAAGCCGGGGCGGGAGCCACCTCTTCGAAATAGTATTTGCCGCTCTCAGGCTCCACAGTGCCGAGATTGCCCATGATCTTCTCCTCCAGGCCGTAGAACTTGTTGGAGATCACCGATCCGTAGGTAAGCGACTCGCCGGTATCGTAGCCGTAGATGCAGTGCACGTTGTCATGCACCTCGCGGCCGTCTTTCCAGAAAGTGATGCCGCCATGCCCCATCACGCGGTCAGGCAGTTTGCCGAAGGCCCATGTACCGATCTGCAGCTGGTGACAGCCGAGCTCCGACATGAGGCCGCGCGATGACTCGCCATACAGACGCCAGTTAATAAACTTCTCAAGCGACGGATCGGGCACCTCACGCCGCCAGTCGCCGTTGCGGTTCCAGTAGGCGTTCACCGCCGAGATCTTTCCGAATGTGCCCTGGTGCACGAGATCCATCACCTTTATGTAGCGCGGATCAAACAGGCGCTGCTGCCCCGTGAAGAACAGGCGCCCTGATGACAGATGGCGGTTGTACATGTTGAAGCACTCCTCCATCGTGTAGCCGATGGTCTTCTCGCAATATACATGCTTGCCCGCGTCGAAAGCATCCATCACAATGCCGTAATGGGTGTTCAGCGGGGTAGCCACAATCACTCCGTCCACTTCCGGATCGGCAAGCAGACGGCGGTAGTCCTTGTACACTTTTGCTTTGGGAGCGATTTTCAACGCGCCGTCGATCGACGGCTGATATATATCGGCGATTGCCACTATGTCGGCTTTAGGATTCTGTGCGAGGAAGCCCATAAGGAACTGCCCGCGCGAACCCGGGCCGATCACACCGATGCGGCAGCGGTCTTTCGCCGTATGATTCACTTCAGAAAATGCGGAGAGCCAGGGACTGGTGGCGGCAAGTATGCCGGCACCCGCCACACCGAGCGTTTTCAGGAATTCCCTTCTCCCGAGATTGGTTTCTTTCATGGTTATGAGCAATATGTCTACAAAGTTAGCAATCTTTTGTTTAAATGCAAAGAAAAATTCCGGAAGCTATGTCGGTGTGTCAAAATTGTGAATTCTGATACACCCTCCTTACATAAAACGCGCCGTGTCAGCCGACACGGCGCGTTTTATGTGAAAGACTGTCTATAAACGGTCTGTATTATTTTTTCGGGGCTTCGATGTCAAGCACTTCGATATCGAATACCAGAGTGGCGTTAGGACCGATCTGGGCACCGGCACCCTTCACTCCGTAAGCGAGCGAAGCAGGGATCACAGCCACCATCTTGCCACCTTTGCCAAGCATGCAGAGAGCCTCTTTGAAGCCGGGCACGAACTGGTTGGCGCTCATGGCGGAAGCATGGCCTACGTTGCTGTCGAACTGAGTGCCGTCAACGAGCTTGCCGGTGTACTGTACCACTACGCGGTCGGCGGGAACGACTTTAGGCTCCGCACCGGGGTTCTCGATCTTGTATACAAGACCGCTTGAAGCCTTCTGGTAGCCTTCGCTTACCATCTTGGCGCAGTATGCCTCACCTTCCTCAAGGTTCTTCTTAGCCTCGTCGGACTGTGCGAGAGCCTCCTCGCGCTTTGTCTCGGCACGCTGCGAAAGTTCGCGCATCATGTCCTGGTACTGGTTGTAGTACTGGCCCATGTCGGCTACGCTGTCCTGCTCATACACTTTCTTGAAAGCTGCGTATACGGCATCCTTGGAGATAGGCACACCGGCTTCCTGGTTGATGCCGATGATCGGGTTCACGAGCTGGAGACCCATCTGAAGACCCTGGTAGTATGCCATGTCGGCGGTATCTGCGTCAAGCACCTCTTTCAGACCTTTGAGGAAAGATGCTTTGGAGAATTTCTTTGCCATCTCGGGCTGCATGTCTTTGAGACGTGCGAAGTCGGAAGCAGAACGTGCGGCAGCGAATTCGCCGATGATTGTCGACGCAGAGTCGGCCAACGCTTTGTCTTCAGCGCTCACATTGGCATTGGAAGAAGTGCCGTTGCCACATGAGCTTACTCCGGCGACCATCATGGCGGCAGCGCCGAAAGCTAAAATCATTTTTTTCATATCAAGCAATATTAGTTTAGTTGTTTTCTATTGTCAGATTCTCCGGAAACGGAGCCTTTTCATTCTGATGCACGGGATGCGCCTGCAGGAGCCGCACCGTCCTTGAGCACATCAAGGAGTTTTACGGTAAAGTCAAGCGCCGCGCCGGGAGGTATCACACCCGCCGCTCCCCTGTCGCCATATCCCAATGACGCAGGGATGAACAGACGGTATTCCCCTCCGGGCTTCATCATCTTGAGCCCTTCGCTGAACCCGGGCACAAGTCCCTGCAGAGGGAACTCGATGGGGCGGTTGGTCTCGTCGAAGACCGTGCCGTCGGCAAGGCGTCCGGTATAGATCACCCTTACCTTGTCGGCATCGCCGGGAGCCTCCCCCTCACCTTCCGTTATGATCTCGAAAAGCAGGCCGGAAGGGGTTTCCGACACTCCGGGGCGGCTGCGCTGCGCATCAAGAAACTCTTTCTGCGACTCGGCGCTCACTGCAGCAGCCTCCTCCATGGCGGGACGCATACGCTCCACCGCCGTGCGGAGAAACTCGTCGGCGCTCTTGCCGTCGAAACCCATGGCTGAACCGCGCAAGGCAGCCTCCAGACCCGAGCAGAACTGCGCGGAAGTAAACGGGAAGCCCATGGCCTGCATGGCCTCCACTCTGTCTATAAGCGCGAAACCGCTGCGCACACCGAAGAAATAGGGCGCATCCTCGTTCTTGATCTCGAAGGCATGCTCCACCCCTTTCACAAACTCCCTCACAGCAGCCGTGTCACCCGGGAACTGTTTTTCAAGCTCAGGACGCATGTACTCGGCCATGACGGTGGCGAAAGCCGCCGCGCATGAATCAGCCGATACAGGCACAGACACCTGCGCCGACGCATCGCCGGGGGTGTCTGCCTGCGCGCCGCCGATCATCAGCAGTGCAAGGGAGAGGGGGAGAAAAGCTCTTTTCAGAATCATTTACCGATTACTTTCAGAAGTTCCACATCGAACACCAGAGTGGCATTCGGGCCGATGGGGCTGCCGGGAGCGCCGTTGGGGCCGTAAGCCAGGTTCGACGGGATGAAGAGGCGCCATTTGGAGCCGGCCTTCATAAGCTGCAGGGCCTCAACCCAACCGGGGATCACCTGTGTCACACCGAATGTGGCGGGCACACCGCGGTCTACTGACGAGTCAAACACTGTGCCGTCGATAAGTTTGCCGGTATAGTGCACCTCCACCTGGTCGGTAGCCTCGGGCATGGGGCCGTCACCCTCGGTGATCACCTCATACTGGAGACCGCTGGGAAGGGTTTTCACTTCGGCTCTCTTGCCGTTCTCAGCGAGATATTTCTCTCCAAGCTCGAGGTTCTGCTTGCCGAGTTCCTCGGCAGCCGCGCGCTGTTTCTTCTCGAGTTCGGTGAAGTAAGCCTGTATCTCGGCTTTTGCCTCGTCGTAGGTCATTTTGGGCTGATTGCCATAAAACACGGCGGCTACACCGTCGGCAAAGTCCTGCACATTGATTTCGTTGATTCCGGAAGCACGGAAATTATTGCCCATGCTGAGCCCGAGCGCATAGCTTATGCGGTCAAGGCCTTTATTTTCGTTGTTTTCCATAAATAAGGAAACTATTTTTTAATTGTCTGTCAGACGGTTAACTATCATAAAGGGCAAGCGTTGCCGATGCGGCCCATCGCTCCCTGTAAGAAATAACGCATAACTGGGTGGCAAAGTTAACCAAATTCCCACGTCCTCGTTAAATAATTTATAAAAAAAAACTTAAATAACCGCAGCAGCCCCTCTTCAGCAGCCTGGCTTGCCGCCGGATACCGATTATTTTGCCTATTTTTGCATAATTCAACCAAACAAAACCGTCACAGACACATGGGTGCAGACATTTCCCCGGAAAACAACGGAAACCTGCGCGAGCTCGCCACCATGCCGATAGGGCGCCTGCTATGGAAATATTCGCTTCCGGCAGTGGTAGGGATGCTCGTGATGCAGCTTTACAATATCGTGGACCGCATATTTATCGGGCAGGTGATAGGCCCGGAAGCTATTGCCGGCCTCGCTATCACATTTCCGGTAATGAACATCGCCACGGCGCTCGGCGTGCTCGTGGGAGCAGGGGCCTCGGCGCGTGTCAGCATCCATCTGGGCCAACGCGACTATGAAGGAGCCGCACGCGTGCTCGGCACATCGCTGCTGCTCACGCTCGGCATCGGAATTGTATATATCGGCGGATTCGCCCTGGGGATGGACACGATTCTCCGGTGGTTCGGAGCCAATGAAGTAACTCTGCCATACGCCCGCGACTTCATGATGTACATACTCCCCGGACTGATGCTCACCAACCTCACCTTCTCCTTCAACAACATCATGCGCGCATCAGGCTATCCGGTCAAAGCGATGGTCACCATGTTCATAGGCGCGGGGCTGAACATACTTCTCGCGCCACTGTTCATCTACGTGTTCCGCTGGGGCATCAAAGGGGCTGCCATAGCCACAGACATAGCTATGGCGATCTGCATGGTGTTCGTAATGGCGCACTTCTTCAAATCGGCAAACGGCCCTGTCACTTTCCGGCGCGGCATCTTCAGCCTTGACCGGAGAGTGATCTGGAACATTATCGGCATCGGTGCCGCTCCATGCATCGTGAATGTGGCCTCCTGCCTTATCAATATCGTCATCAACCGCTCACTGCTGCAATACGGAGGCGTGGAGGCGATCGCCGCCTCAGGCATTTTCGTTACATACACTGCCATGCTGTGCTGCATAATCCTCGGCATCTGCCAGGG
This sequence comes from uncultured Muribaculaceae bacterium, assembly GCA_949742535.1. GTDB lineage: Bacteria > Bacteroidota > Bacteroidia > Bacteroidales > Muribaculaceae > UBA7173. The sequence continues at coordinate 6,953 of CATJQX010000058.1, forward strand.
GATGCAGCCAATAGCCGGCTTCAACTATGGCCACGGCTCACCCGTAAGAGTGCTCGCCGTCTATAAGCTCGCCGTGATAGCGGGCAGCATCGTGAGCGTGATCGGATGGGCGGGCGCCCGGCTGTGCCCCGACCTGATCGCACGCGCCTTTGTAGCCGATCCCGATCTGGTGCGGTTCACCGCCCATGCCCTCACCACCGGCATGACCGTCTTTTTCGTTGTCGGCTTCCAGATCGTATCCACCACATACTTCCAGAGCATCGGCAAGATAGGGCTGTCCATATTCCTCAGCCTTACGCGCCAGGTGATCTTCTTTATCCCGCTGTTGCTGTGGCTCCCAGGCCACATGGGGCTTGAAGGAGTGTGGAGCACCTTCTACATTTCCGACATACTCGCCACGGCGGTCACCGCCCTGCTGATGCTCTACGCCATCCCCCGCCTGCGCTCCATCCGCCCCGCTTCCGCCCACTCCTGATCCCCTCTCATTAGCCCCCATTGCCCTCATCCGCCCCATTCCTCCCGCCGGTTCCCATCCCTTAAGTGCGGCGCGCTCATGCGTGCCGGTCTACGCTTTTTCCAAAAATTCAAACCTTCCCGCACAAACTTTTCTCTTTCCACTATGTTCTTTTATCAGATGGGTGCCTCGGCCGGGCGTCCACCGCTCTATTTATTTACCTGCTTCTAAAATCAACGGCAGACGCCGATTATCAAAACTGAGGGATACTTCAACGCCTGTCAATCGAAAAACTATTTATTTACTTTACTACAATGAGACTTTCTGTCAACAACCCCCTGCGAGGCATCTGCGCATGCGCCGCCGCCATCACTGTCTGCTCACAACTCTACGCACAGGCACCGCTCAACCCCAACGAAATCAAAGATCACCGCACCGAGCCAGAACTGTTCTTCCTGCAGGAAGGGGACTGCCCCAACAGCCTCATCCTGCTACCCGGTCCTCCCGACGGCGAATCGATCCTCTTCCTCTATGACCAGGCACGCTACAACTGGGGTAAACTCCAGAGAAAGACACCGCGCGGCGAACAAGCCGCCCAGGACGCACGCGTATCAGGCGACGGCCTTCCTAAAGCCTACTCGGAAGCATTCGGAGTGGAAATCAACCAAGAGAACACACCCGAGATACTCAAACTTATCGTAGGCATGCGCGAGGATGCCGGAGACCTCGGCACAAGAGAGGCGAAGAGATACTACGACCGCACCCGCCCATTCATTTTCTACGAAGAAGACACCTGCAATCCCGAGCAGCAGGCAGAGCTCTCCTCCAACGGTTCTTACCCCTCAGGACACAGCTCATTGGGATGGGCCACAGCACTCGTACTCGCCGAGATCAATCCCGAGCGCCAGAACGAGATCCTCAAACGCGGATATGAAATGGGAGAAAGCCGTGTGATATGCGGATACCACTTCCAGAGCGACGTGGATGCCGGCCGCGTCACCGGTTCCACCACTGTGGCACGCCTCCATGCCGACCCCGGCTTCAACAAGCAGCTCGCCAAAGCGAAAGCCGAGTTCAAGCGCCTCAAAAAAGAGGGCAAGGTTGCCAAAGGCACACCCACTCCTACCCCCACTGAATAATCCCCCGACAGCCACTATCTAAATCCATAACTCCTATGAAGCCATTATATATAAGTATAGTGGCGGCGGCTGTCGCACTCTCAGCCACCGCACAGGATACAGAAAACACCCTCAGCATAAAGCCTACAGGGCGTATCCTCGCCGACGGGGCGGTATATTTCCCCGGCAACGAGAAAGAGAACTTTGTCAGCGGTGTGGCCATCCCCGACGTCAGGGTAGGTGTAAAAGCCTCATACGGCAAATGGAAAGCCAAGATCGATCTCGGATTCGCATACTCAAAAGTGAACATGAAGGACATCTACGTTGAATACGATTTCAATAGTTCCAATCTCCTGCGTGGAGGGTATTTCGTGCAGCAGTTCGGCCTCAACTCCGTGACCAGCTCCTCCATGAAAGAGACTGAGGAGGAAGCCACCAGCAACGAGTTCTTCAACGCCAATCCACGTTCGCTCGGCATCATGTACCAGTTTGACAAAGGGCAGTATTTCGCCACGGCGAGCGCATTCGTGGAAGGGGAGGCTATCAAACGCAACGCCTCCGAGATGGGCAAACAGGGATTCGGTTTCCAGACCCGCCTGGTATGGCGCCCGTTCCACGAGACCGGACGTTTCGCCCAGATCGGATGCTCCTTCAACTACGCCACACCCACCTACAGCGACCAGGAGGGGCAGAACCACAACAGCTACCATTTCAGCTCCAACTTCCCCTCGAGAGTCTCGAAAGTGAGCCTGCTCGACGCCGATATCACCGAGGCCAAGGACCAGTTCAAAATGTCGCCCGAGCTTCTTCTCGGCAAAGGACGCGTGGCTCTCGAAGCGCAATACTATTATATGAACGTATGGCGCAAGAGCGGATACGGCAACTACCATGCGCAGGGAGCCTACGGCATACTGCGAGGCATCCTCAAAGGGGGAGACTATGTATATTCCGACGGTGAATGCGGCATAGCCACACCTGCGCCAGGATCGCTTGAAATGGCCGTCATGTATAATTACACCAATGCCAACGACACCTCGGCCGGCATATTCGGCGGCATCTCGCAAGACGCGTCGTGCACATTCAACTATTATATCAACAAATACATGATAGCACGTCTGCGCTACAGCTACACCACCGTGCGCGACCGCGCGTTTGCCCCCTCCGACCGCCATGTCAACATCATCCAGGCACGTTTCCAGGTGATTTTCTAAACATTCCACCCATAAAATTTGGCAAAAGGTGGTGTGTCAAAAATCGCGATTTTTGACACACCACCTTGTTTCTGCCCGGATGGCGAGGATGCTGTCAGAATGGTTCCAGATGGTAGGAGCCTGA
>CATJQX010000059.1 GCA_949742535.1 uncultured Muribaculaceae bacterium
GCATGCGCACAAGCCGATGGCATACGTTCGCTTTCTCCTGCCGTCTATCACATTACAAAGTTAACAATTTTTCCACTGTTGCAAAAATCATTCCAAAATAAGCGTTAACGGACATAACACCACGGTGTGCCAGGATTTGCTGATCATGGCACACCGTGGTGTTATGGGGGGATTAAGAAATAGAGAAATAAGAAGTCGGGAAATTGAGGATTCAGTTTTCCCGGATTATTCCTCGGTGCGGGTTGTGGCGGCGGCAGCCTGTCGGCGTGCGATTTCTATGGTCTTTTCAAGACGTTTGTGCTGCACTTCGTTGTCGCGGGCGCGGATGAGTGCTGCGCTGTAGTTGTATGCGTTGGCTATACCCTGAGCCTGTGCGGCTGACAGCTTGAGCGACTTGTTCTTACCTCCTGTAAATTGCAGCGTGAGCGGAGCGGATGAGTTCGCCGCAAGATTTCTGACCACGGCCGCTCCTATGGTGTCGCTCTGCTCGGGAGAGAAGGTGATCACCTCGCCGCCGTCGATGCGGTAGTTGCTCTCGCCGTCGTATGGCACGGCGGGGGTGGTGGCCGACGCGGCCGGGCCGTTTACGGATATGGCTGTATGTTTCAGTGAGGGATTGGCTGAGGAGACGATGTAGAACTGGCCGATCTCTGATACACGTGCCTCTATCCCTGTTGTGTTCATGAACGATGGATTGTAGCTTTTGGCATCGGTCCAGTACCCTTCGATCATTCCCGGTGTCTTTACCCATTTCAGGAGAGGTTTGATATTCTCCATGGCGGCATTGTCGGCGATGTTGGTGGAGTCTATGGCGGCTATCTGCAGAAGCGAGAGCTGTTCTATGACCTTCGGACGCAACATCATCCCTTCGCGCTGTATCCCCATCTCAGAGATGTAAGCCTTCTGGAGCGAGTCCAAAAGAATGGTGGCACGGTTGTAGTCTTTTGCCTCGAAGGCCTGTGTGGCTTCTGTGAGGAGGGCGCGTGCCTGAGGGTCTTCCTTCTGTCCGGAGCATGATGCCAGAAGGAGTGCTGCGAGTGTATAAGCGATACTCTTTTTCATCGGTAGTAACTGTTTGAAATCATTTTATGGGGATATGGGCATTGGTGTCAGTTGGCTCTCTGTACTTCCTTCACACCCTTGACTGTCTGTATCTTCCTGATCAGTGAATTGAGCATGCGGGTATCGGAGATCCCGATTATGAGATGCCCCTGAAACAGGCCGTCGTGCGAGTCTATGGCGATGTTGCGCAGGCTCACGTTTTTCTCTTTGTTGATTATTGATGTTATGTTGGTGACAATGCCTATGTCGTCGCGTCCGACAACGCGGAGTGTCACGGCAAACTGCTCGCCGATCTTTCCCGACCACCGCGTGGTGATCATGCGGTAGGGATAACGCTCGCGGATATTGCCGGCGTTCGGACAGTCGGTGCGGTGTATCTTTATCACACCTTCCGATGATATGAAGCCGAACACGTCGTCGCCGTATATTGGATTGCAGCAACGGGCGAATTTATAGCTGATACCTTTTATGTTGTTTCCGATAACGAGCACGTCGGTGGAGCCGGGGGTGCCGCTGTCGGGTGTGGTTGTCGTGGCGCGCAGGGTGAATTCTTCTGCCGATATGGGAGCTGCATGGTTTTCACCATCTTTGCTGCCATTCTCGAAGTTGAGATATTTTTCTGCGATGGAGTTCACGTCAAGCCTTTCCTCGGCAATGTCGCGGAAGAAGTCGGTGGATGTCTTGAATCCTAATTTTTTTATAAGACGGCTCAGAACGGCTTCGTCAAGGTCTATTTTCCTGTTTTTGAAGCGGCGTTCGAGCATTTCGCGTCCCAGGTCGGCTGTGTGTCCCTGCTGCTCTTTGATAGTCTGGCGTATCTTGGTTCGTGCTTTTGACGTGGTCACGAAGTTGAGCCAGTCGGCTTTGGGCTGTTGCGACGAGGAGGTGAGCACCTCCACGGTGTCGCCGCTCTTGAGCTTGTATGTGATCTTTTCGTTTTTGCCGTTGACGCGTCCCCCGACGCAGGAGCATCCGAGGCCGGAATGTATGTTGAAAGCGAAGTCGAGCAGGGTGGCGCCGGCAGGAAGGCGGTAAAGGTCACCTTTCGGAGTGAAGACGAACACCTCTTTGTCGTAGATATCCATCTTGAAGTTGCGCATAAGTTCCATCGGACCGGAATTTGCGGTCTCGAGGATGTCGCGCACGTTGTTCATCCATGCGTCAAGGTTGCTCTCGCTTTTGATGCCTTTGTATCTCCAGTGGGCAGCGAGTCCTTTCTCGGCTACGAGGTCCATGCGTCGGGTGCGTATCTGCACTTCCACCCATTTCCCCTCGGGACCGGCCACGGTGATGTGAAGCGATTCGTAACCGTTTGATTTGGGGATGCTGATCCAGTCTTTCATGCGCGACGGGTTGGGCTGGTACATGTCGGTGACTACGGAATATGCCAGCCAGCAGTCGCTTTTCTCCTTCTCCGGTGGAGTGTCGATGATGATGCGTATGGCGAAAAGGTCATAGATATGGTCTATGTCGTTTTTCTGCTTGCGCATCTTGTTCCATATTGAAAAGATGGATTTTGTGCGCCCCTTGATGTCGAATTTGAGACCGAGCCCCTCGAGTTTTTCCTTTATCGGGCCTATGAATGATGCGATGTATGCGTCGCGGGCGTTTTTTCGCTCGTTGAGCTGTCGGGCTATGGAGGTGTATGTGGGGCGGTCGGTGTATTTGAGCGACATATCCTCCAGTTCCGATTTTATCGCATACAGTCCTAAGCGGTGCGCCAGGGAGGCGTAGAGGTAGTTTGCCTCGTAGGCTACGTCGCGCACCAGCTTTTCGTTGGGATGCCGGTTGATTATTTTCATTAGCACCAGACGGTCGAGGATCATGATGATGATCACCCTTATGTCGTCGGCAAATGTCATGAGAAGGCGTCGGAAGTTCTCAGACTCCACGGCGGCGCCTCTTTCGTAAAGTGAGGATACTTTCAGCAGGCCGCGTACCATGCGCGCGATGTCGTCGCCCCATCTGGAGGCTACCTCCTCGGGAGTGTGATGGCCTGTCTGGCAGATAGGGTAGAGAAGTATTGCCACAACCATGTTGCGGTCTGGGCTGACACGGCGGCACAGCTCTGTGGCGGTGGCGATGCTGCGCAGAAGGGCTGAGTTCCCGAATTTATCGCGTCGGAAATGTCCCTCAATGGCAGATTTTTCCAGTGTAGCGCGCAGTGAAGCCACATCCTCGCGTCTGGCATCTCCCATTTCGTCGGCATAGTGCAGTAGCTGTCTGTAAGCGCCTGATATGGTGCTTAGCTCGGTCTCTGTAAGCCTGTTCGCCTCCGCATCCCTTCCGGTGAGGGGAGGGGTTTCTGGAATGGAGGGATGTTTTTCTTTCTCGATCATAGTTTATTCCGTTTGCCTGATACTGGCTGCCGTTTGATAAGTTTGATGTAGATGCCAGGGGCAGCAGCATGTGCTCTGGCTGAAAGTGGGTAAGTGAAGGTCAATTCTGCTCTTCGCTGCCTTGCGAGATGATATAGTCTTTCACTTCCTGGAAAAGTCGTGTGGCGAAGACAAATTCGTTGAGGGCCTCGTTGGTGGTGGTGAAAATGCGCTGTTTGTCTCCAACCCATTCGCGATGTCCCTTGTTGATGAACACGATGTTTTCTCCGATACCGAGCACCGAGTTCATGTCGTGGGTGTTTATGATGGTGGTTATGTCATACTCCTGCGTGATGTCGTGCAGTAGCTCGTCGATAAGGATCGATGTTTTCGGGTCGAGACCGGAGTTGGGCTCGTCGCAGAAAAGATAGCGGGGGTTCAGTGCAATAGCTCTGGCGATGGCCACACGTTTCTGCATGCCGCCCGATATTTCTGAGGGATATTTGGATTCTGCTCCTGCGAGGTTCACGCGGTTGATGCAGAAATGTGCCCTTTCGAGTTGCTCGGCGCGGCTCATTCCTGAGAACATCATAAGCGGGAACATGACGTTGCCGAGCACGGTTTCGGAGTCGAACAGTGCCGATCCCTGAAACAGCATTCCGATCTCATGACGGAGCTTTTTCACCTGGGTGTCGGTCATCTTCATGAAGTCGCGGCCATCGTAAAGTATCTCACCTTCCTCGGGGCGCACAAGTCCCACGATACACTTCATCAGCACTGTTTTTCCCGAGCCGCTCTGCCCTATGATTAGGTTTGTCTTCCCGGAATAGAACTTTGCGCTTACGTCGTGAAGTATTGTCTTCCCGTCAAATGATTTTATGATGTTTTTGACTTCGATCATTGCAGTAAAAGTTTTGTCAGTATCACGTCAAAAAGCAGAATGAGGATGCTGCTCGATACCACGGCATTGGTGCTTGCCTTGCCTACCTCGAGGGCTCCTCCCTTTACGTAATATCCGAAATACGACGATACGGAAGCAATTATGAATGCGAAGAAGAGCGACTTGATAAGGCCGTACCACACATACCACTCCACGAAAAGCGCCTGGATGCCATAAATGAAGCGCGACACGCTGATAAGGTCTGTGAATACTGCCACACACCAACCGCCGACAAATGAAGTGGCGATGCAGAATATCACAAGCACCGGCATGAACAGTACGAAAGCCAGGATTTTAGGAGTGACGAGGAAATTGGTGGAGTTCACACCCATTATCTCGAGGGCGTCGATCTGCTCGGTTACCCTCATGGTGCCTATTTCCGAGGCTATGTTTGATCCGACCTTTCCGGCGAGGATAAGGCATAAGATGGAGTTTGAGAACTCAAGCAGCACGATGTCTCGTGTGGCAAGTCCCACGGAGTATGCCGGCATAAGTGGAGACTGCACGTTGAGCTGCATCTGTATGGTGCACACAGCTCCGATAAAGAGCGAGATCACTATTACCAGCGGAATGGAGTCCACACCGAGTTTCATGATCTCGAGTACGGTGCGGCGTCCGAATACCGACCATTTATCGGGCATGGCGAAAGCTCTTTTCAGAAACAGGGTGTATTTCCCCAGTTGCTCCAGAGATTTAGTCAATATCATTTCAAAAAAGTTTCTTAATTCTTAGAAAAATACCTGGGGTACGGAAGCTGTTTGTGGCATTCAGTACCGACATCCCTCATATCGTATGTGGCCAGCTACTAAAACAATTAACAAAGTTAATGAGTTTTTCGGTTCTTTACGTTTAAGAAATCTTAAAAAACAGCAAAGCCCGACATTAAGTCGGGCTTTGAAAGGGGGAGGTGCCAAGCGGATTCGAACCGCTGTGAACGGTTTTGCAGACCGGTACCTAACCACTCGGACATGGCACCATTGTGATTGCGGGTACAAAGGTACGCATTATTTTTAATTTTGCAAACTTTTCGGTTCGTTTTAAAGATTTTCTACCCGATTTTCTGTTTTGTTTCTGTTTTGTCTCATAATTTTTGAAGCGGCTATGGCTATAATGAATCCACCGATAAACAACATTATTATCGGGTCGGCAAAACAATGAAGTATAGCCTTGTAGCTCACAAGTTTAC
>CATJQX010000060.1 GCA_949742535.1 uncultured Muribaculaceae bacterium
GATTTGTCCCCGATCCCCGTTTCCAACCGACAAAGTTAACTATTTTTTTGTGAATACGCGAAATCAAGTCCAGTGAATAGAGGCAAAGGTGGCTAAATCTGGTGTTTCCGCAGATGTTTCCGGTATATGAAAGGCGCTGTGCCGGGTCGGGAGACCCAGGCGCAGCGCCTTTATGCGGGGGTATGGAAGAGGGCTTGTCCCTCTTCCAGGTTAACAGTCTGTTATCTTACTGCCACTTTGGCTACTTTGGAGCCTGCGGTGACTACGTATACGCCGGGCACGAGGCTTACGCGTACTGTGGGAGCGGCTTCCTCGCGGGCTACGATGCGTCCGTCGGGGGCTGCAACTGTCACGAAGCCTTCATCAAGTCCCTTGACGATCACTTCGCCTGCGGAGGCTGTGATGGATACACCGTTGTGGGACGATACGGCGCCGATGCCTGACATGAGGATGTTGAATGTGTCGGACGGGCGGGATTCGCCGTTGTCATATACGGCTGTCACGAAATAGGTGTATTCGCGTCCGTCTACGGCGGTAGCGTCGGTGAACTCAGTGTCTGCCACGGGTGTGCTGTTGATCTTCACGCCGTTGCGGTAGATGTTGTATCCCTTGAGTGTGAGCTGTGCGGGCGCGCCCTCTGCCGGAACGAAAGTGATGTCGTCGATGAAGAGGAAGAACTTGTTCGTTGAGCGGCTGCGGATAGCGGCGTATCTGGTGCCTTCCGGCAGCTTGAAGCGGCACTGTGTCCAGGCGTTGGGCACGTCGGTGACTGTGCCTACCGCCTTGAAGTCCTCGGTGGCGGTGGTGTTAGCCGATGCGAGCACCTCGAAGGTCTCGAGATACTTCGGGTCGAAGCTCTTGGCGTAGAATGTGAGAGCCTGCGGGCCTCCGTAGAGACGGGGTGAGATAGCCCAGTCGTCGCTCTGTACGCTCGAGCCGCCGCGTTCCACATATTCGGAAGCGATATACTTGTTGCCCGAGTGGCCTGTCCAGCGCTCGTTGTTCTCGCCGAATCCGGTCCAGAGGCAGTCTACAACGAACCATGACTGAAGTCCTGTGCAGGGGAAGCCGGGGGTCTGGATGCCACCGACAGGGGTCTTGTCCATGTCGACGAATTTCCATCCTTCCACCACGTTGCTCCAGCTCTCGGCGTTCTCGAATGTCTCTGTCACTGCAGCGGGAGCGGCC
>CATJQX010000061.1 GCA_949742535.1 uncultured Muribaculaceae bacterium
GAGGAGGATAAGCATCCCGGAACCAATCAGGCCGGAGAGGCCTGACGGGGATTACAGCTATTGCTTCGCTTCGGGATCGAATCCGTAGCGCTTGCGTATGTACAGCGCCACGATATCGCAGATGTCATCCATCGAAAGCATTGATGAGTCGAGGGTGAGATCATATGAAGCGGCGTCGCCCCACTTTTTGTCGGTGTAGAAGTTATAATATGCCGCGCGCATCTTGTCGGTTTTTTCGGCAAGGGAGCGTGCGGCGTTTTTCTGTTTTATATCTTCTGACCGGGCCAGTATGCGGCTGACACGTGTTTCCATCGGGGCATGTACGAAAAGGCTCACCCGGGGCACGCTGTTGTCGCGCAGCACATGGTCGGCCGAGCGTCCCACGATCACACAGGGTGTTGTGTCTGCCAGATGGTCCATCACGTCGGCCAGGGCATTGTAGATGGAGTCTGTCATCATGGCTTCCCCGTTGTACCAGGGTAGCTGCCCGTAGCCCATCGAGAAGCCTACCGAGCTTCCGATGAGGCGGGGCATGCGCTCGTCGTTTTTCTCGAATATCTCGCGTGACATGCCGGCTCGGCTCGCCGCTTTCCACAGGAGTTTTTTGTCGTAATACTCTATGCCGAAGCGCTCGGCTATCTTGCGGCCGAGTTCGCGGCCGCCGCTGCCGAACTGGCGTCCGATGGTGATGACGAAACGGCGTGGACTTTTGTCTGATGGTCTGTTGTCGGTCATGGGATAATAATTAAGGCGTATTTCCGTGTCTGGCTGTGGCGTCAGATCTTGAGTCCTACTGAGGTGAATAATTTCCTGTCCTCCTCCATGGCATTGCCGATGGTGGTGAGCATGTCGCCTACGATGGCTCCGTTGGCCCCGCCGCGTAGCATGCGTGCGGTGGCGTCGGCGCTCATGCGCGCGCGCCCTCCTGCGAAACGTATTGTCTGTTTTGGCGCCACCAGACGCATCAGCGCGATGGTGAGTACCACTTCAGGCTCGCTGATGAGAGGCGTGTTCTCAAGTGGTGTGCCTTTGATGGGATTTAGGAGGTTGACGGGTATGGATATGGCGCCGGCATCGCGGCTTTCCGCAGCAAGCTCGAGGCGTTGCGCGAGTGTCTCCCCCATGCCGATTATCCCGCCGGAGCATACTTCCATGCCTACCTCCCTGGCCATCCGTATGGTGCGGAGCTTGTCTTCGCGCGTATGTGTGGTGCAAAGGGTGGGGAAGTATGAGGCGGAAGTCTCGAGGTTGCAGTGGTAGCGGCGTACTCCGGCGTCGTAGAGCGCCTGCAGCTCCTCGCGGTTGAGAAGACCCATTGAGGCACAGAGGCTCATGCCGGATATTTCCTGCGAGCGGCGGTAAAGGTCGCAGAAGCGGCGGATGTCGTTCATTGCCACTTTGCGTCCGGAGCATACAATGGAGAAACGCTTTACGCCCGCGGCATCGTTGGCGCGCAGGGTGCTGAAATATTCTTCGTCGCTGACAAATTCATACTCGCGGCATCCGGTATGATGTCGCGATGCCTGGGCGCACCATTTGCAGTCTTCGGTGCAGCGTCCGGAGCGTCCGTTTACGATGGAGCAGGTGTCGGCCACATCGCCGTGGAGAGCCTCGCGAACCCTGTCGGCGGCGTCGCAGATGGCGCTGAAAAGTCCGGAGTTCCAGTCGTGCGGTGCCTGGGAGCTGTTTATGTCGTCGGCAAGGCGCAGGCATAGGCTGATGGGTGCCGGTTCTCCGCGGAGTGCTTTTTCCTCGATAGCGGCAAGGAGTGCTGTTCCTTGCAATGATTCAATGTCATTCATTTGTCTAAATTTATGAATTGTCTGCAAATTTAATAATTCTGCGTTTCCTATCCCAATAAAGCCTGAAAATGGCGGGTTAAAATCGGAAATGTCGGAAGTGTCTTGTGCACTGTGCCGTTATGTGTGGTATCTGGATATTTTTTAGTAATTTTGCAAAATCATTTATAACCAGAATTAAATAGATAGTTAACCATGAAAAAAATGCTTTACAGCCTTTTGTCTGTCATAGTGTGCTTTATGGCATTGGGGCAAAAGGTGTCAGCTGTGGAAAACAGGATTGTATTGTCGCCTGGAAATTTTTCGATTTTGATCCCCGACGGGGAATGTGAACAGGTGCGACTTGCAGCTGAAGCCCTGAGCCGCGATTTCGGCAAGGTCACAGGGTTCTCTCCATCTCTTACATCTTCTTCTGCGGATGGGGCGTCGGCAGAGGTGGTGGTGGTCAACGAGGCTACTGAAGGGAGCGAAGGGCTGCTTGCGGTAAAGAAAGATCTTGACGGTTTTGAGTCGCACAGGGTTTTCGCAGATGCTTCCGCTAATCGTATCTATCTGTACGGAAAGGATATGCGCGGTACCATCTATGCCATATACTCTTTCAGCGAGCAGGTGCTCGGCGTGCCGCCCCTGTGGTACTGGTGCGACTGGCAGCCCGAGAAAAAGGGTGAGGTAACCGTGGATGGGGATTTCGATTATTTCTGCCCGTCCCCTCAGGTGCGGTATCGTGCGTGGTTTCCCAACGACGAGGATCTTTTCATTCCCTGGCGCAAAAAGAGCACCGAGAACAACGAGATGTGGCTCGAGACAATGCTGCGTCTGAAACTCAACACTGTTGAGTATACGGCTACGGTGACTACGGGCGGGACGCTCAATGCTGAAGCCATGCTTTATAAGAAGTATGGACTGGTGCTTACGTCGCACCATATGGTGGCGCTTAACAACAGTTTCGCCAACTGGGATGCATACTGGCGCGATGTGCGCCATACGGCGGTGCCCGCGCTGTCAGTGGACGACATGAAGTCGTTGAAAGAGTTCTGGCAGTATTCGATTGACGCTGTGAAGAATAGCGGTGTGGAGAATCTGTGGCAGATAGCTTTCAGGGGGAAGACTGACCAGCCTTTCTGGTCGGTGTTCGTGGATGCTCCCGCTTCTGACAGGGAGCGCGGCGAGGTGATAAACCGTATGGTCAAGACCCAGTATGACATGATATGCGAGTCGACGGGGGAGGAGAATCCGTTTGTGAGAATGACCTTCTATGACGAGATTTCCTCTCTGCTCGCGAAAGGCTTTATAGAACCTCCCACGGCCACAAATATGCTGTGGACCTTCGTGGCGGGTCGTCGCGACCATTACCCTTATGACGATCTCGTGGCATGGGAAAACACAGGCAATGTGAAACTGGGATATTACATGAACCTGCAGTTTTATTCCACCGGGGCGCATCTGGCGCCTGCCGAGGGTCCCTGGAAAATGGAGGCCAACTACAGGTATGTGCAGGGGAAAGGTCCCCTCACGTTCAGTGTGGTCAATGCCGGAAATCTGCGTGAGTTCCTTATGGAGATGAGCGCGAATGCGGCAATGATGTGGGATTCGGAGGCGTATTCGACCGATGGTTTCCTGAAAGATTTCTGCGCGCAATATTTCGGTGAGGAAAATGCCGATGAGGCGGCTGCCATTTACAAGGCGTTCTATAACGCCTACTGGAACCAGAAAACACCGGATTTCCCCGGCGGCTTCGACCGGCAGTATGTGTTCCAGGATCTGCGCCACTCGCAGGTGATAAAGCAGATATACAACACCTGGAACACGTTCAAGGAGAACCCTCTGGTGGAGATCGGATACGAAAGTGTGCCTGGGCGTACTTTCCGTATAGAGGGTGACAGCCAGGTAGAGGCGATGCTTTCCGGTCTTTCGCAGGAGGCGGAGGATTTTGCCGTGGTGGCCGGGATGTGCGACGACCTCATGCCCCGTATTCCGGGCGACAAACAGACGTTTTTCTATGATCACCTTTCGGCGTACAGCCACTATATGGCGCATCTCAGCAAGGCTACCTATCATTTCGTGCACGCCTACAAGCATAAGGAAAGCCGGTTTGAAGACCTTACCGTGGCGCTTGACGAGATGGTGGCGGCCAAGAGCGCGCTCATCGATTCGGAGCACGGTGTGTTTGAAGGATGGTATGACACGGACGACAAGTTCGAGATGGACAGCCGCATAGATATGATCAGGACGCTGCTGCCTGACGCGGAAGACCTTACACTCACGGAGAAGCTGATCAAAAACTACGATTTCGAGTATAACCACGACTGCGAGCTGAACCGTCCGGGGAATATCGGGCGCGGCATCCCGTGTGGATGGGAGTCGGAAGGCCAGCTGAAGAAAGGTGCCAACGGGCTTGATTCTTTCGGCGTGAACCAGGATGCGAAAAACTTCCACGGCGACAATGTGTGCTGGATAAACTCGGTGCCGATGCCGGATAAATTCGTGCTTTACCAGACGATCCCCGCTTCGGAAATCGAGCCGGGGGAATACCGTGTGGCGTGCAAGTTGTGGGTGGAAGTGGCCAAGAAGACAAGCTGCAGGCTGTTTGCCAACAACAACGTGCAGTATTACGGCACTGAAAGCGACTACACCAACCTGCTTACCCCCGGTGAGATAAATACTTATGCCGGATATGCGGGAGGTAACACCGCCGACGTGGTACTCCGGGATATGGAGGTGACCGTTACTGTAGGCGAAGGGGAGGACCTGACCATCGGCATAAAGACCGGCAACAAGAAAAACAACGGCTCTGTGTCGACCAATGACAATGCCGGATGGTTCAAGGTGGATTATTTCAGGATCCACAGGCTGGACAATTCAGGTGTTGAGGTCGTGGAAACGCCTGTGAATGGCGGTGGAGCCGCGCGCACCGGAATATACAACCTGTACGGGCAGCTGATAAGCGCTGACGCAGACGATGTGGACCGTCTGCCCAAAGGGGTCTATATCGTCAACGGGAAAAAGACAGCCGTGAAATGAAGTAGCGGTAGGGGGGTGCCATAATGGCTCATCCTGACAGAAATATGGCGGTGTGTCAAAAATGCGAATTTTGGCACACCGCCTGCGTTTTGTAGCTTGTAGCATGGGGTGGACGCCGGCATGGCGCCGTGGTGAAAAAACAGTGAGATTTATGATTGAAATTATTTGGTAATTAGGAAAATATGTCGTAATTTTGCAACGCTTTTAAGAGCGTCGTGCATCCTGCTGTATCATAATCTGTTGAGGATTAGGTGTGTAGGGTGCGTGTATGGCGTATGTGCGGCATTGTTGCCGGAGCATTGCAAAAGAAGATTTTTAGAGTTATAAAGTAAATAAATTCACAAAAAGACTAAGATGCCTACTATTCAGCAGTTAGTAAGAAAAGGACGCGAAACCCTTGTGGATA
>CATJQX010000062.1 GCA_949742535.1 uncultured Muribaculaceae bacterium
TCTGTCGAGAAATGGAGGGATGATACAGAGCATATCTGCAAACTCACCGGGTATAAACTGAAAATGACTTATGCATATTTAACCCGATACCCGGAAATTCTGGAACAATATGATTACTTTCTGCTTGCTGACGATGATATTTCGATGACGAGCGCAGACGTGAACGCTATCTTCGATGCGATGCATCGTTACCGACTCCAGATAGGACAACCGTCGTTGGTAGATTCCTATTATTCATGGTATCATACTCTGCACGATGAGTTCTGCCTTCTGCGCTATACCAATTTCGTGGAGGTGATGATCCCTTGCTTCTCACGGGAGGCGCTGCGGAAAGTGCTGTTTACTTTCAACGAAAACGACTGTGGATGGGGAACGGAATCGCACTGGCCGTTGCTGATAAATACCAATAAACGCGACATTGCGATAATCGACGAGGTAAAGGTTGTGCACACGCGCCCGGTACAGTCGGGTTCGCCCAAGAATTTCAGGGATCTTGATGCATACCTTAAAAAATACAATCTAAAAGCTGAGGCGTATCTTTACGATTATATAGAGAATCCGCAGGCGAAAAGGTCGTTATTCAGCCACAAAGTGTATTCTGAGCTTAAATGGGGGCTTGTAGACTGGATGACTCGCAGAGCTGTTCCACTGGCCGGTGCGCCAGGGCTTGACGGGCGTTTCGGCTATGTATTATTTGCTTCAACACTGTGGCGCATTACCGAGGCTCGTAAATATGCCGATCTCGCTATTAATTATATGGAGTATGACCGCCATCTCGGTAACATAAAGGATGACATGACGATATCCCACGGCATTACAGGATGTTGCTATGCGATAGAGATAATGACCGCCCAGGGAACGATTGAGGCAGAGGACACTGATAGCTTGCTTGAGGAGGCTGACCTATACATAGAAAAGCGCTTTTCTGAAAAATGTGATGAGCTGACCGCTGAAGAGCTTGTGAGTGTGGGGATTTATTTCATGAAGAAATATGACCGCACGGGAAATGACAGATATATGGATCTTGGCCGTGAGGCTGCCCGCAGGGTGTGCGGTTGCGATGTAGTGCCCCGGTCGGGTGAAGATCTGCAGACGGCATGCGGAGCCGCAGAGTTACTGGAGCGTTGCGGGTTTCCGTATACCCATATTGCAGAAAGCATACAGGGAGTTCTTGCCGATGGAACAGCCGGAGACAACATTGGGAAGCTGACGGCTTTGTGGCGGCTATACCGCATTACAGGTGACAGAGCTATATATGACAGGGCTATTGAGTTTGCAGGCAATGCGATGTTCGACGTCGGCAATGTGACCGACGCTATGCGTCTGGCATTGTTGATGACAATAAGGATCGGGGAGAAATGAAGGCAGAATATGATTACCTTATAGTTGGCAGCGGTCTCTACGGAGCAACGTTTGCCTGGCGTGCCACACGTGCGGGGAAGAGGTGTCTGGTAGTCGAGCGGCGGTCGCAAACCGGTGGAAACCTGCGTTGTGAGTCTGTAGAGGATATTGTAGTCCATCGTTATGGCGCTCATATTTTCCATACATCTGACCGGGAGGTATGGGCGACCATGAACAGTATTGTGCCGTTCCGGAGTTTCATAAACTCGCCTATGGCACGGTATGGCGATGAGCTTTACAACCTGCCGTTCAATATGAATACTTTCTGCCGGATGTGGGGATGCATATCGCCTGCTGAAGCGCAGGAGATTCTAAACAGTCAACGCGAGGAAGCCGAGGCCAGTCAAAGGGCTGCAGGACATTCCGAACCCAGTAATCTTGAAGAGCAGGCGCTAAGGCTTGTCGGGCGCGATATTTACGAAAAGCTTATAAAGGGTTATACCGAGAAGCAATGGGGAAGACCATGCGCAGAACTTCCGGCGTTTATAATCCGCCGTCTGCCGGTGAGACTTACTTTCGACAACAATTATTTCAACGATACGTATCAAGGGATTCCGGAAGGAGGATACAACAGGCTGATAGGCCGTATGCTTGATGGCGTAGAAGTATGGACAGGGTGCGATTACATCAGTCATCGTGGAGAACTGCGTCCACTGGCTGAAACTGTAATTTATACCGGTGCCATTGATGAATATTTCGATTATTGCCACGGGCGTCTTGACTACAGATCTGTCAGATTTGAATCAGAAATACTTCCGGTAGCCAACTGGCAGGGGAATGCGGTAATAAACTATACTGCGGCAGATATACCTTTCACCCGCATTATCGAACACAAGCATTTCGCAATGCGTGGCGACGAAGTTTACCGCACTCCGGTTACGGTCATAAGCCGCGAATATCCATGTGAATGGGAAGATGGCGCAGAGAGGTGCTATCCGGTGAACGATGTACAAAATAATAATTTATATACCCGATACGCGGCTATGGCCGAGGCTGAACCGGGAGTGTGGTTCGGTGGGAGATTGGCAGAGTTCCGCTACTACGATATGGATGATGTAGTGGCAAAAGCCCTATGCCTGGCTGATACCCTCGATGCCTGATGAATGGTTGCGGGAATCGGTGGGAGGGGCAAATGTCCTGGCGGGAAAACTGTGGGGATGCCGGCGGAAATGAGTAACTTTGCGGCGTAAAACGTTTCTTGTTTATTCATTTTAACCGTCAGACAGATGAAAACCAAAGCTGATCTTCATACGCATACCATAGTTTCGGGGCACGCATACAGCTCGATGCAGGAGATGGTATCGGCGGCCTCGGAAAAAGGAATTGAAATTCTCGGCATCACCGAGCATGGCCCTGCCGTGCCGGGGAGTTGCCACGAGATTTATTTCAGCAATATGCATGTGGTGCCGAGGGTGATGTATGGCGTGAGGGTGATGCTCGGGTGCGAGATAAACATTCTTGATACCGAGGGGAGGCTTGATGTGTCGGACCGCACTATGGAACGGCTCGATCTGCGCATAGCCGGCATACATGATGTGTGTTGGAAGGGTGGCACCAGGGATGAGAACACATCGGGGATGATAAAGGTGATGCGCGATCCCCGTATACAGATGATAAGCCATCCGGCCGACGGAACGGCGCTTCTTGATCTTGAAGCGCTTGTAAAGGTGTCGAAAGAGACGCACACGGTATTGGAGGTCAACAACCACTCGCTGTCTCCGGCCCGCACCAAACGTATTCTGGCAGAGCCTAACAACACCGAGCTTCTGCGTCTTTGCCGCAAATATGAGGTCCCGGTACTGCTTGGGAGCGACGCCCATATCTCGTTTCAGATAGGGGACTATTCGCGGGTGGCATCGCTGCTGCAGGCTACAGATTTCCCGGACGGCCTCATACTGAATTATGATCCCGACCGCTTGCTCGCATATCTGAAGCCGTAAGTCCGCTCAGATGGCCGTGGAGATGATTATGAGAGCAATTCCGGCGCTTCTATGGAACCGGCTTCTCAGAGCGGGCCCGCAATAAGCCGCACAATGCAGGCAAGAATGGTGGTAGCGAGGATGGCGATGATACCACGAAGCCAGATGTTCCACTTTCTTGGGAGAAGTTGAAAGACAACTACAGCAATAGCGCCGGTTATAGCGCCTGACAATACGGGATAATACATGGGTTTAATAGTTTGAAGTACTGAGGTTAACAGGTTTTTTTACCGGCCGAGGCAGATGGAGATTGCTTCATTTTTCACTACACAAGTGGCGCGCAAGTGATTTGACACCATAAAGCTACAATAAATTTTCTTATTGAGATTGATTTTTTTTCGACAAACTACAAAAAAAATCCCGCACCTTTGATCCATCTTTGTATCCGGTCATAATTCTTCAAACCGCCGGGATAATTCCTGATGACGTCTTGTTTGCTCATGAATTCCGACCCAATCCCAAGTGCATCGCCTATCGCCTGTCCATAGAGGCTGCCATACATTCTGTATGTTATTTCTCTTTCTCTTTTTTTGCAAGCATCTCCGATGCGGGTATTTCAATGGGTTTGCCTTCCGCATCGGCTATAACTATATGCTGCCCTAAAGCGGCCTTCTGGCGAAGAAGATCCTCATATGAATTCTTTAATCCATTCGAGATTGTCTCAAACAGTTTTATTTCTTCTTGTCCTGACATAGTTCAAAAATTTCGGTGAATTTATTATTCTCGATTACCGCGTGATTATTAGCTAATAATTGTGCATCATGCTCATTGTCGAAAAACATCCAGCTATCAACAATCGGTGCGAATATATCGAAGAAATTCTGTAATCCTAACCAATAACGGCGGTGAATTGTTTCGGTGGGGATGTTGTGGCCTCCCTCACTTACTCGTTTTGCTACGCGGGCTTCAGCCATTTCGGGTGACGGAAGCCAAAAGAACAGGAGTATGACGTGGTATCCGCATTCATGTGCCCGTTTTACGAGCGATGAATAGCTTCGGGTAGCAAGAGTTGTTTCAATAGCAAAAGTTTTCCTTTGGCAATTTCGTCGGCATTGACAAATTCCCGACATTCCAACAGATTAGGCAATACAGCATATGAGGCCGTTGTTTTTCCGGCTCCGTTACATCCTGCGATTATGTATAATATCGGTTCTGTCATATCGCTTACGGCAAAAAATCCCGCAGGCAAATTCTGCTTGCGGGATTTCTTCAGGCGGAGTGACCGAGATTCGAACTCGGGATACGCTTTTGGCGTATACACGCTTTCCAGGCGTGCCTCTTCAGCCACTCGAGCATCACTCCAGATTGTGGCAAAGTATGGCTGTCTTTTGCGACAGGAAGAGCTGATGTCTGCTCTTCGAGGTGCAAAATTAGGTCTTATTTTTGAGTTGTGCAAATATTCGGGGCTGTTTTTGTTTAATATGTTCCGTGTTTGGGGTGAAGTGGAGAAATATGATTAAATTTGCCGTAACACCGGATATGCTCTCAGGCATGTGGACGGTGGAATTAAAAAACGTTTCGTATGGCAATGAGAATTGAAAGGGTCGACGCATGCCGGTTTGCCGGATTGTTTCCGGAGGGTTGTCCGCATATGTTCAACAGTGTGGCGTTCACCGAGCTGAACCGTGGCAAATGTGATGACATACATTACCTGGCTTTCGCAGACAGCCGTGTGCGTGTGGGGATTGTGCTCGGTGAGAGGGGAGGGCGTCTCCTTTCTCCGTTCTCGGCGCCTTTCGGGGGATTCTGCTACAACAACAGCCGGCAGATGATAGGGGTGACGGACGAGGCAGCGGCGTTGCTGGGGGAATATGCCGCCGGGCTCGGGATGAAGGCGGAGATTTTTCTGCCTCCCGATTTTTATGCGCCGGAGCTGCTTCCGAAATTCAAGTCGTCGCTGCTGAGAAAAGGGAGGCTGATGTATGCCGATGTGAATTACCATTATCCGCTTGAGCGTGTCCCCGAGGGGGAGTGGGAGGAGGCTGTGGCCGGTTGGATGAATTCAAAGTCGAGGATGAAGTTCAGGAAGGCGCTCCAGACCCCTTTCCGCGTAGAACTGCTTGACCGCAACAGGGAGGAGGATGTGGAGCGTGTGTATGGCATCATAGCTGCTAACCGCGCGCACAAGGGCTACCCTTTGCGCATGTCGCTTGACGATGTGAAGCGCACGGCAGAGGTGGCCCGCGCGGAGTTCATCGCCATGAGCCTGGAGGGGAGGGATGTGGCGGCCGCGCTCGTGTATCGTGTGGCGCCGGGGATAATGCAGGTGGTGTACTGGGGTGACGCTCCGGGGTGGGAGGAGCTGTATCCCATGCATCGTTTCGCACCTGAGGTGTTTCATATATGCCGTGGACTGGGAGCCGGGATTCTTGATATCGGCCCCTCCTCCGAGGATGGGATACCCTCGGAGGGATTATGTTTCTTCAAGGAGTCGATAGGATGTCTGCCGAGCCTTAAACCGCGATTCGAGGTGGGCTGACAGAGGGGCGCATGGCGTGTCTCAGCGCGATACGTCGCGGTCGCTGAAGAAGCGGGAGAGGTTGGCGATGAAAATGTCAGGCGCGTCGAGCTCACTGCGGCGGGCTATGAGGTCGGATAGCTGTATGTCGCCTATCACGTAGTTGCTTCCTTCTGAAATATACATTTCTGTGATCTTACGGAAGGGGAGGATTGCGGGTATGTCGGTTGTGCGGTAGCGTGCGTAGATGCGTAGGGTCACGTCGGTGGTATAGGCCGGGCGGTCGAGATATGCCATTTTCTTGTATTCATACCGGTAGTGGTGGCGCCGCGCCATTATGTCGCTGAGTATGGATGAGGCGGTGGGAAGGCTGCCGGCCCCTTTGCCGAACATGAACTGGCGGTCGTAGCACTCACCTCGTATGACCACACCGTTGTACTCGTCGTCGACGCTGTAGATGTATTTTTCGGGTCCGACGAATTCCGGCATTACGAACATGGTGAAAGCTGTGTCGCTCACTTTGGCCACCTGTGCCACAAGTTTTATTTTCATCCCTTTTTCGCGGGCGTAGCGTATGTCGGCGTCGTGTATGTTCTGTATGCCGTAGGTGAAGATGCGCTCCGGCGCCACATACTCGCCGAGGGCATGCACAGTGATGATGATGAGCTTGAACAGTGCGTCCCACCCACCGATGTCGAATGTGGGATCGCTCTCGGCGAAACCGAGCTGACGGGCGCGGTCGAGCGCCTGGCTGTAGCTCTCGCCGTGGTCGAATACTCGCGAGAGGATATAGTTGGATGATCCGTTGAGTATGCCTTTCACTTCCAGGAGCAGATCGTTGTCGTAATATTCCTCGAGATTGCGTATCACCGGGATGGATCCGCATGACGAAGCGTCGTAGAGGAGGGCTGCGTTATGGCGTCTCTGCAGGTCGATAAGTTCCGGAAGATGGCGCGCAAGCATGGTTTTATTACCGGATACCACGTCGATACCTCGGCGCAGGGCTGTGGTAACGATGTCGTAGGCGGCCTCGGGGTTGTCGATCACCTCCACGATGAGATTGATGTCTGGATCGTCGAGTATGTCTTCGGGTTTATCGGTGAAGAGAGCCGATGGCACTGCGGCGGAACGCGGTTTGGAGAGGTCGCGCACGCATATGCGCTTTATTTCGGCATGGGCGTTTTTTGCTTGTCCGAGCACGTGGTAGATGCCCTGACCTACGGTGCCGAATCCGAAAAGTCCTATCTTTATGGTATTCATATGGTCTGTGTGTTGAAAAAATCGTTGAGTATGTCGTTGAGCTGGCCGTGTTCCACAAGGAAACCGTCGTGTCCGAAAGGTGAGTCGATCTCGCGGTAGGTGGCGCAGGGAAACATGGCGGCGAGAGCCCGCATTTCGCCGGGGGTGAAAATGAGGTCGGTGGTTATGCCGACAACTGTTACCGGAACCGTGATTGCCGAGAGCGCGCGGGCGACGCCTCCACGATTGCGCCCTACGTCGTGAGTGTCGAACGTGTCGAGTATCGTCACATATGAGTAGGCGTTGAAACGCCGGCACAGTTTTTCACCCTGATACCTTTGGTAGGTACATGCACGGTGGGTGCCTGCGGGGGTGTCGGCATGGTTCTGCTGCGTGCGGTTGTACCCTTTGGGGCCGCGATAGGTGAGCAGCCCAATGGCACGTGCGGCGGCGAGGCCGGCGAGGCCGGCGTCGGGTCTGTGCTCCCCGTAGGTGGTATCGGCTTTTATGGCCATGCGTTGTGTCTCGTCGATGGCTATGGTCCACGGCGACGCTTTGGCATCGGTGGCGATGAGGGCTATGCGGCCGAAACGCTCCGGTTCGCGGCAAGCCCATTCCACGGCCTGGAATCCTCCCACCGAGCTCCCTACAAGCGCATGTATGCGGTCGAGACCCAGATGGTCTGCCAGGAGGGAGTGCGCCCGGGCGAGATCGCCGATTGTGAGCTGTGGAAATTCGTCGTAGTATGGCATGCCTGTGGCGGGATTTACTGAAAGCGGGCCGGTGGTGCCGTAGCAAGAGCCGATTATGTTGGCGCATACCACGAACCATCTTGAGGGGTCGAGAAAGCATCCGGCCTCCACGGTGTGTGGCCACCAGTCGGCCACATCGCTGTTGGCGGTCAGGGCGTGGCATACCCATATGGCGTTGTCGCGCTGTGGGTTGAGTGTGCCGTAGGTGTGGTAAGCGATGGTGAGGCCGTGCAACTCGCCCCCTTTCTCGAGTTTAAACGGTTCTGCGGAGCGGAATGTTCTTGTGGTATTTTCCATTTTTTTCTGTGTTCCGGAAATGGGTGTTCACTGTGCGCCATCGGTCAGGCCGGCTTTGGCGAATGCCTGCTCGAAATCGTCGATTATGTCGCGCGGGTCTTCAAGGCCGAGGGATATGCGCAGGAGTGTGGGGGTCACTCCGGCCGCTTTGAGATCGGCGTCGCTCAGTTGTTTGTGGGTGGTGGAGGCGGGATGGGTGACCACGGTTATGGAGTCTCCGATCATTGTCATGTGGGCGGCGAGCTGCAATGCCTCAACGAAACGCACAGTGGTTTCGACGGTGCCTTTCAGTTCTACGTTGAGCACTGCCGATGATCCGAAACGGAAATATTTTGCGGCGAGCGCGTGCGAGGGATGTTCCTCGAAGCCGACAAACGACACGTTTTCCACCGCACGGTGTCCGCGCAGGTGCCCGGCCAGTGTGCGTGTGGCTTCCACCTGATGGCGCACGCGCAACGAGAGTGTCTCCAGACCCAGCAGCATCAGGTAGCTGTCGAAGGGTGAGGGGCATGCCCCGAGGTCGCGGAGGCCGTCGACACGGCATTTCACGATGAACGCGGCCGGACCGAATGTCTCGTACAGGTTGAGACCGTGGTATCCCTCGGAGGGTCCGTCGATGGCGGGGAACTTGCCGTTGCCCCAGTCGAAATTCCCCCCGTCGACGATGATGCCCCCCATGGCGGTGCCATGTCCGTTGATCCATTTTGTGGCGGAGTCAACCACGATGTTCGCTCCCCACTCGAAGGGGTTGCACAGGTAGCCTCCGGCTCCGAAAGTGTTGTCTACGATCAATGGTATGCCGTTTTCGTGGGCTACGGCGGCTATCCCCTCAATGTCGGCTACGCCGCATGTAGGGTTGCCCATGCTTTCACAGAAGATGGCGCGGGTGCGGTCGTCCACGAGCTGTGCGAAATCAGCAGGCTTTTCGCCTGTGGCGATGCGCACCTCAATGCCGAGGCGCCGTAGCGTATGGCGGAACTGGTTATAGGTGCCGCCGTAAAGCAGCGGTGACGCCACGATGTTGTCGCCCTGCGAAGCGAGCGATGTCACGGCAATGAGTATGGCCGACATGCCCGAAGCGAGCGCAAGGGCGCCCACACCGCCGTAAAGAGCCGCGATGCGCTCTTCGTAGGCCGTGGTGGTCGGGTTCTGCAGACGGGTGTATATGTTGCCGGGTTCGGAGAGTTCAAATAGTTTCGCGGCATGGTCGCAGGTGTTGAAACGGTATGCGGCTGTGGGATAAATGGCAACTCCGCGCGCGCAGGTCTGGTTCTGCTTGTTGAGGCCGGCATGGATCTGGCGGGTCTCGAATCCAAGTTTTTTAATGTCCATCTCCTGTGAATATCTTTTATGTTTGAATTTTTCTGATTTGATAAAAGCGAACCGGCTCCCGAGATGTTCAGGAGCCGGTTCGTTATGGTGGTATATGTATGTGACAATCTTCACACCCGGCTCCGTCGGCTGCGCATGCACATCATCTCCATCATCGACTTGCCCGCGGGCAGGCCGAAATATCTGGCGCTATGTATGGCATACTGTTTCATGAGACCGGAAAGTCGGATTATTCTAAAAATGTCAGTTTTATTACGTCGTAAAGTTAGTCGTTATATTTCAAACGGCAAAATAAATGATATAGTTTTATTGCTATCCCCTTTTTGTGATAAAGTGATGCTTTCTGTATGGCCGATATATTCCCCACCGGGCATGCGGCCTTATGTACCCCGCTTTATTACGTTGTGAATAAGTATGTTTGAACCATATGCAAATGATTGTAATCTCTGAAAGCGGGGCGTACATTCATTAGGGGGAGGCAGCATTTTCAATGTATTTTCAATGCAATATCAAAAGCTGCGTGCATTGTTTTTTAACGGCATTCGCTTCAAAATTTCCCAAAACATTTGCACATTAAAAAAAATCGCCGTACCTTTGCATCACTGAAAGCGAAAAACCGCTTCAAAAGGCTCCTGAAACCTTTTGATCTCCATTGAAAATACGGCGGTTTTGAGCGTACCAGGCCCAGGTGGCGGAATGGTAGACGCGCGCGTTTCAGGTGCGCGTGCCGAGAGGCGTGCAGGTTCGAGTCCTGTTCTGGGCACCCTGTAAAATTGCAAGTAGTTGGAAATCAATTACTTGCGATTTTTGCATTCAGAAATTGTCAGCAAATTGTCAACGGGTCCAAATTTGGGGTCAGTAGATTTTTCCGGTTGGTGAGGATGGTGGGTTGCCGTATAATGCTTACCTTTGGATATGGAA
>CATJQX010000063.1 GCA_949742535.1 uncultured Muribaculaceae bacterium
ACAGCAGCCGCGCATACAGGGACTGTTCGACACCCTCCTTATACAGCATCCGCACGAGGCACAGATACGCGATCTCTATTCCTCCTATCTGGTAGCCATCAAGGACTTCAAAGGAGCGGCCGAGCAGCAGGAATACGCCCTCGACACAGACCCGTCGAACATGGACCGCTGGCGCTCGGCAGTGAGCCTGTATGCCAGCGCCGACAACTATACCAAAGCCCTCGAGACTGCCGAAAGAGGCCTGCGGTATAAGCCCGACGACCCGATGCTGATGTTCTACAGCGCCAACATGCTCGCCCTTCTTGACCGCAACGAAGAGGCCATAACGACGTATGAGAAAACACTCGCCGCAGTGCCCGACGACAACCGCGAGCTGCAATCGGCAGTGCTCTGCTCCATCGGCGACACTTTCTATAAGAAGGGTGCGGTGGACTCGGCTTTCGTCTACTACGACCGGGCGCTCGAAAGCAACCCCGACAATCTGCTGGCTCTCAACAACTGCGCCTATTTTATGGCCGAGGAGGGAGTGGATCTTGACCGTGCCGAAAAGATGAGCGCCATCTGCGTGCGCCAGCAGCCCGACAACGACACCGCACTCGACACCTATGCATGGATCTTCTTCAAAAAGAAAGAATACAACAATGCCAAAGACTTCATTGACCGCGCCCTGGAAATAGAGGGGGATGAGCCGCAGGCCGATGTGCTACACCATGCCGGAGACATATATTACATGAACGGCGACCACAACCGCGCCGTAGAATTCTGGGAAAAGGCGCTCGAACTCGAACCCGACAACAAGTTGCTGCAAAAGAAAGTGAAGAATAAAACCCATTTCTACGAATGAACCGCAAATTGAATATCATCAGTGCCGCAGTGGCCACACTGCTGGCTGTAATATTTCTAACGGGTTGCTCCGCCGCCAAAAAAGGAGCCGTAAAACAGCAAAACGGGGAGATCCCCACAGACATCGCCCTCCAGACACCGGCCCAACGCTATGCACAATTATGCGGAAGCTATGCCGACTGGCAGGATGTGAACATGCCTGTGCGCCTGTCTGTGACCTCCCCTAAAAGTATCAGCCTGTCGGCACGCGCCGCCATGAAACGCGACAAATGGATCAGCATATCGGTGCGCATGCTCGGTTTTGAAGTGGCGTCACTTTTTGTGGACCGGGACTCCGTGCATGTCATAGACCGCTACCACAAGGCATACATTTCAGAAAGCATCGCGAAAGTATTAGGATCAACCGGCGTGAAAGTTGCCGACATACAGGATCTCCTGCTCGGACGCGGATTCGTGACCGGCGATGCAGGAGGTACATTCACCGCTGCTCTGGCGACTGCCATAGAATTTGCAAGCTCTCCGGAGGGGCTGATGATCCTGCCAGCCATCCAGCCCCAGGAATTTGAATACGGATTCATACTCGCACCCGATGCAAACCGCATTGGAGCCGCCTCGGTAAACGTGAAGAACCGTAACTCAGGAGTGATCACATACACAGATCCTATCACAACCCCGCAAGCCGGCAGTTTCGCCGGAGAAGCATCCATAGAACTCATGCACGGCAAAAAGATCGCGGCCTCGTTCAAATGGAACTTTTCCTCAGCGAAATGGAACACCGGAGAGGAGCGCACATGGAAGCGCCCCGCCGGATACTCACGCGTGGATGCGGCGGCGATAATCTCAAAACTCACTAAACTCTAATCCGAAATCATCCCACCCACGGTGTACCAGTCATTATCATACATCTTTCTCATCACGGCACTGCTGCTATGCGGGTCGGTCCACGACGCCACCGCACAACAGCGCAAGAACGCACGCACCGAGCAGGCGTCCTCCTCCGGAAAGAAAACAAAGAAGGGGACACAGGCCTCCTCACAGCGTAAGGCCGCGGCAAACTCCACGCGCAAGAAAACCACATCGAAAAGCTCCGCTCCCCGCACTGCCGACGAAATAAAACGAGCGAAGGAGCGCACGCAGGGTGATATCCGCGAGGCACAGCGCAAGATACAGCTCAACACCCGCGAGACCGAGCGTCGCCTGAACCAGCTCAACCTCCTCGAAGGGGAAATTGAACAGTGCAACACCCGCATCGGAAGCCTCACGGCACGTGTGGACTCGCTGAACTCGCACATAACCGTGGCGGGAGACTCCATCGCGGCCCTTGACCGCCGTCTGGCCGCCATCACCGAAAGATATATCAAGTCACTGCGCAAGACCCAGGGACACGGCCAGCAGATGAGCGACCTGGCATTTATCTTCTCTTCGGAGTCGTTCGCGCAGGCATACAGGCGCATGCGTTCGCTGCGCCAGTTCTCCAAATGGCGCAAACGCCGCTCGCAGGAGATCTCAGGCATGCGGGAGGAACTCGACAGACGCCGCGAGGAGCTGACACGCATGCGCAGCAATGTGACATCCTCTCTCACCTCGCTCAACAACGAGCGAGCCACACTGGTGAAGAAACAGGGTGAGACCGGATCGCTTGTGGAACGCCTGCGCCGCGAGGGTGGAGAGCTGAAACAGATCATGGCACGACGCCAGCAGGAAGCCGCATCGCTCGACGCCGAACTCGACCGCATCATAGCGGAAGAGGCACGGCGACAGGAGCAGCTGCGCCGCGAGCGCGAGGAAGCGGAACGCAAAGCCCGTGAAGCCGCTGAAGCCAAAGCGCGTGCCGAGGAGGAAGCTGCCCGCCAGGCAGCCGAGAAAGCCGAGGCTGAACGCATAGCCCAGGCTGAGGCACTTGCCGAAGCCGAGGCACGCAAAAAGGCTCAGGCCAAGGCTGAGGCCGAGAAACAGGCCGCCATGCAGAATGCACGCGACGAGGCAGAGCGCGAGCGCATACGCCAGAAAGCTGAGGAGAAAGCCGCCAAAGAGGCTGAGGAACAGGTAAAGAAAGAGCGCGAGGCCGCACGAAAGGCTGAGCAGAAAAAGATAAAAGAGGAAAGGGAAGCCGAGAAAAAGCGCCTCGAGGCCGAAAAGAAAGCCGCACGCGAAAAGGCAAAGAACGGCAAACCGGTGAAACACAAGGGACGCAACAACGGGCGTGGCGACGTGGGAGTACCGGAAACATCCCCCACCCCTGCAGGTACAGCTCCGGTGCTCACCGCACCGACAGGGGGTACAAGCGGAGTGGCACCAACGGTATCGCTCCCCACGGGCGACGATTTCGGAAAATACCGCGGACGTCTCCCCTTCCCCGTCACAGGCCATTACACGATAGTGAAACGGTTCGGACGCCAGAAACACCCGACCCTCCCACATGTGGAGACCACCAACTCCGGCATAGATATGGCCACGGCCGCCGGCGCACCAGTGCGTTGTGTCTTCGATGGCGAGATATCGGCAGTGTTCCGCCCAGATGGCTACAACAACGTAGTCGTCATACGCCACGGGCGCTATATGACCGTCTACGCCAACCTCGGCACCATCAGCGTCTCCACCGGCCAGAAAATCAAGGCCGGCGAGACCATCGGCACCGTGTACTCCGATCCCGCCGACGCCAACCGCAGCATCCTCCATTTCGAGATCCGCAACCAGCGCCAGAAAGAGAATCCGGAGGAATGGCTCAAGAGATAGCGCACAGCGCTATCTCTTGAGAAGAAGCAAGAAGTAAGAGCATTAGAAGTCAAGCAAGAATAGATTTTTGTTGACAGCTCTGATTCCTCTGATGGCTCTGATTCCTCTGATGGCTCTGATCCCTTGTACAAAATCCTATTCTTGCTTGACTTCCAACACTCTAACTTCAAATGCTCTATGGATGATATAAAATACATGCGAATGGCGCTCCGGGAAGCGGAGCAGGCTGCCCGGGAAGGGGAGATACCTATAGGAGCAGTGGTGGTATGCGATGACATGGTGGTGGGGCGCGGACACAACCTCACCGAGACACTTGGCGACGTGACCGCACATGCCGAAATACAGGCTATAACCGCTGCTGCACAGACCCTCGGCGGCAAATACCTTACCGACTGCACGCTCTATGTGACCGTAGAGCCGTGCCTGATGTGCGCCGGCGCCATAGCCTGGGCACAGATACCACGCATCGTCATTGGCGCCCCAGACAGCAAACGGGGATATTCCACTTTCGTAAGCCGCAAGCCGTTCCACCCCAAAGCCGTAGTCACAGAAGGGGTGCTGGAAGAGGACTGTGCCGCCCTGATGCGCTCGTTTTTCGCACTCCGCCGATAAAACACACATTGCCTTCAGCGCGAATTTAAAACCGATCTATTTAACTGATTTTTAGTATTTTTTACTATCAAATGCCGCAATGTGATTGTAGTATTTGGCAACAATCTGTATCTTTGTATTTCAGTGCAATTATATATCACATTTTATCAGAAACACAAATGAAGAGACTTTTACTGTCAGCTATGTTGCCGCTACTGGCCATGACATTGAACATGGCATCGGCAACTCCGGCAAAACGTCCTGTTAACCAAAACGCGACTTTTGACCCCACGTCCAACTCCGTAACCATCACAGCCACAGCCCCTACTCATGAAGAGGACGTTTACGACGGATATACCTACGTTGTAGGCGAACCACTGGAATACATCAGCAAAGTTACTATCGAACGTCACACACCCGGCACCGAATGGCCCGAAGAACCGATAGGCACAGTAATAGATGTGGAGCCCGGCGGCGAAATAAAATATGTCGACACCACAGTAGAAACAGACAAAAAATATGAATATCGCCTTATATGCCACGTGGACGACCTGAAAGGATCGCCTGCATGGCAAAGCGTGTACACAGGCATAACTCCGGGCAAGCTGAAACAGTTTTCTGTCACCACCCCTGATCACAAGACGCCCAGATTCGACATCACCGTCACAGCTCCGGAAGAGGACAAGAATGGCAACAAAATCACATCTTTAAGCTCCATACGCGTAGAGATGAACATACTCTACACCTGGTATACCGTTGCCAAAGTAGAGAATATCGCTCCGGGCGAGACATTCAGCTTCCCGGTGGAAGATGGTGTGGAGCTGAACACCATCTATAGCCTGAGAGCCTATGCGATGAACGGAGAAAACGGCAACGGCGAAGCCACGGAGGCAAGCATATACGTAGGAGAAGACATACCCTCTGCTCCCGAGGCACTTGTTTGTGAAGCCACAGACAACAACATAACCCTCAAATGGGAACTTCCTGAAACAGGTTCACGCGGAGGCTCCATTGATCCCGACGAAGTGAAATATAACATCTATGTGCGCTATTCGGGAGACTCCGACTACACTCTGCTTTCCAAGAATCATCCTGGCGAAATCTTCACTCAGGACCTTGACCTGGTGGAAGAAGAGGTATTCCAATTTGCAGTGACAGCCGTGAACGGTATCGGCGAAAGCTACAAACGCGTGGAAAGCCCCAAATTTACCGCAGGACCTCCGGCAAAATTCCCGTTCCGCGAATCATTCTCCGGCAACATGTTCATACACCGCGGATGGACTACAGCCACCACCCAGGACAATGAATATTACACCTATGAAGCCATAAACACCAACGAATACAAGACCGAATACTTCGTGCGCGATGACATCGATCTGGTAATAGAGCCTCACGACAACGACGGTGGCTTACTCACAACCCTGTTCTTCGGCCACAGCGTGACGGGACAGACCGAAAGCCTCATAAGCCCGCGCATCGACTTCACAGCGGCCAAGAAGCCCGTCATTTCGCTATGGTACTATTTTATACCCGTGACAATAGAAGGCACCGACAACGAAATGCGCATCAGCGCATCGGATGAGAACGGCGAGTTCAAGGAACTGCTCAACACCGTGAACCTCGAGAAGCCTGAAGATCATGGATGGAGACAGATTACCGTGCCCCTTCCTCTTGCCGGAAAGGGAACCGGAAAGGTGAAAATCGACATGATACACGGCTCATGGCCAATGGACCTTATCATTGACAACATCGTGATTGACGAGGAAGAGATCGCGGGAATAAACGGAGTCGCGTCCGACAATGATATCACCGATTCTCCCGTGGAATACTACAATCTCCAGGGCATCCGTGTAGACAACCCAACCTCCGGAGTATATATCCGCCGTCAGGGCACATCTACAGAAAAAGTGCTTGTTGACTGACAACATCCTCGCCATCCGGGCAGAAACAAGGTGGTGTGTCAAAAATCGCGATTTTTGACACACCACCCTTTTTCATGTAACCGCCTGACATATTTGCCCGTCGCACACTATTGTCGCCCGTTTTTAACAGTCTATTTATAAATTCATTATTGCAGTCAGCATCGGAACACATTGTCAGCCAGAATATTAAACCACCGGATATCGCGACACTGCTATGGCTTCACAAGAATCTTCGTAACCTCGTTGCCGATGCGCCGAATATATATGCCGGCAGAGGGGACATCAACCTTGCGTCCATGAATATCGAAATATTCCACATTCTGCCTGCTTTCCGACGAAACGGATGGTAGCCCATCAGAAACAGGAGTTGTCAACTCCACCGCACGCGACATTCGCGACACCGCACCATCGAAAGATACTGCCTGGACACGATAAACGTAGCTGCATCCGGGAGAAAGGCATTCCACAGCAAGAGAACATGCGCTTCCCGCATCTGCACGAGTATATCGCTCAATAGGGATCTCTGTGACCGACTCTCCATATAACAGGTGGATATCATCAATATTCACAGTGCCACGTTTACCTTTTTCCAAACGGAAACATATCCTTACCACACCTTCAGGCATATCTCCTGACGCCACTGAGATATTTATGCTGGAAGCATCTTCAGGCACTTCAGTTTTATATATTGTCTTCCAATTAGAGGCGCCAATGTCACCATCGACATATAAAACGGCATCGCCATCCGGATTCGCCCCCCGAAGCCAGAAAGACACTGAGGAGATCCCTGAAGGCATGACATCTGTCAGAAGCATATCACCGTCTGATCCTAATCGCAAGGAGGGGGATGCCTCTCCATAAAATCCAGCCATGCTCACCCACGTGGATGAAGTTGATTCATACCCCTGTGGAAGTTTCTTCCCTGTAAAATCACAGACCACCGGGAACCCTCCCGACCTGATTCTTTCCGCCACATCCACCAGATATCTCTCCGTGCCATCAAGAGGAAGCCACGATGCGACAAACCCGACAGGAGTGACTTGAGACGGAGAAAGCACCTCTACCTGCATGTAATCAAAAGTAGGTTCCGGCATCTCCAGCTCTGCAGGAGCGCTCCACTTCCCCTGTTCCCATTGGTCATAGGCCCGCACAGTCGCAACATACTTTTTCCCAGGCCATAACCCGGACACTACAGTCTGTGTGCAGCCTCCTGTCACATCCGACATTTTGGAAGCCTCTTCCGCCACGTCTCCTTCCTCCACTGTTTCTGTAATCATGACGTTATATCCAAGTGCCCCCTCCACACTTTCCCATGCAAGAGAGGCGCTCTCCATTCCGATAACATCGGCATGCAGAACAGTTGGGGTACCAAGAGGCAGCTTACCGCCGGCAACATCAAAAGTTATATTCCCATGAGCATCTTCGGCAATGGAAGTCAAGGGCAGATCTATGGCAACTCCGCTCCAACTTACAAGTGCCGGACGGGTTAAGGAAGTAAAAGAGGTCACATGTCCTGTACCTGGAAACGGGAAACCGCTGCCGAGCGTATGGCTGGTAGCATTGTTAGCTTCCACAATATCCACATACTGATGCCCCGGAGTGGCGTTGACGCGGTTGCGGTCCCATATGTTAGGATTGTAGTCAATATGCCACACAAGCATGCCGTGTCCCGGCAAAAAAGCGTCCCAGCCAGTCTGCTGCCTGTTTTCAAGCAGAAAATACTCATTGCGTCGCTCAGTGGATATGCGGCAGGCATCCATGTCCCCTTCGGTTTCAGATGCAGGCCGCAAGGTCATAGTAATCGGATGCGAAAGCTCCTTCGGCTCAAGCCAGCCCAATTCATAGCGTTCATATGCGCTGAGCATAGGTGGAGTGCGGCCATCATTATTGTAGTTGCCACTTGCCATAAGCGACCATTCACCGGGATCAAGACAAGTCACATATGAGGCCGTGCAGTACAGATCCGGAAGTCCGAGCACGTGTGCGAACTCATGGCATGGAGTGCCCATCCCGTTGAGTTTCCCGCTTCCGTCAAGTTCCGGCGAGCATGCATACCCTTGTATATCCACTCCATCCAGATTGAGTGAACGCCCCTGATCGGAAAGGTTCCACGAATGAGGCCAGATAGTGCCGACATCGCCTCCGTCAGCTTCCCCTTTTCCGGCATAAATGAAGTAGACCGAATCCACCTCGCCATTTCCGTCAAGGTCATAATCGCGAAAGTCCACCTGTCCGTCAATAGCCTTACAAGCCTCAACGACCATAAGTCCAGCCAGGGAGTCATCGCTTCCACCGCCATATTTCACATATCCTTGCGACAGCTTCACGGGCCCCACCACATCAAAGTGCGGCCTGAATTTCCCGCCGGAGCAATCTATGTAATAGTCGCGCACAGATCCTGTTCCTCCCAACGTGTCATATCCTGAAGAATTAAACATGGCATCCATCTCATCACGTGGAGACGATATATTGAATCCCACATCTGCAAATTCCACAAGAACAACCAGAAAGCGTTTGTCTCCGATAGTAGGAAATGTTGTGATCCTATCGGGTGCGCGCAAATTATCCCTTGACCCGGCACGGGCTACAGGAACAAAACTCTTCACTGACCCTGATGATTCGGGCCATTCTACCGGATTACCCGCCAGATCCACATAGTGGCGCGAATGTTCGTCGCCTACAGGCACCACAGTCACCGGCGTCCCGTCGGGAGCCGTCATCTCCACCGGACGCTGCCGCGACACGACAGCATTGGCGGGGATGGCGGCTACCATCAGGAGTGCCGAAAGAATATTAAATCCTAACCGCATAGCTTCCAGGTTATTTTACAAGAACCTTAAATACAGAGGAGGCACCCCGCACGATATAAATACCGGCAGGAAGAGAATATGTGCAGCTGCCCGACACGCAGTCCCGCATAATCATCCGGCCATCTGCACTATAAACCACAACATCAGCAGGTTTTCCACCTACCGAAATTTCCAGCCACCCTGTGTGACCTGTAACGGCAATATCCTCAGAAGGCGCAGCAATAGCTTCAACAGAGCTGCCGCCGGCAACATACAATGGCGATGGTGAGCTTTCTCCACCTTCGAACAGAGTGGTCACTGCATAAGAATGCACGCCCTGAGGCATGTCCTTGTCTGTAAACGAGGTTTCTGTCAGCGGTTCTTCATTTATTTTCACACCATCGCGGTACACATTATATCCTAAAAGATCAAGCTCCGGCAGCGAACCGGCGGGGACAAAACCAATATCATCAACCATTATGCCGAATGCCTTAGCCGAGATGCAGTGTATGGCAAAATATCTGGCGCCTTCCGGCAGGCGAACAGAGAATTTTCTCCATTTGCCACCGGGCGTATAGAAATTCGCTTCCGCCACTTTTACAAAATCGCTTGTGCTGCGACTGTCGCGTGAGTAAAGCACCCTGAAACGCTCTGTATATGCCATGCTGACGCTTTTGATATAGAAGCTGACAACCTGCTCTTCACCTGACAGTTCCGGTGAAATAAGCCAGTCATCGTTGGCTGCGGCGTCAGCTGCTCCCCAGCTGATAAGGAACTGGTTGCCTGAACGGGCATACCATCTGCGGTTGAACGGCTCGTCAAGATCCACCCCTGCCTTTGCTGGATTGAAAACCTGCCATGCCATAGCACTTTGCGCGTTTTCATAATCGGTAATCCCCGATATGCAATATGTGGACGATTTATCATTGTCTACGAGGGTATAATCGGCGATGCCGTTTATGGCGAATGCACGCATCTGCTCCATGTCATCGTGGCGCGCCATGCGGAAAGATGCCAAGTCGGGTTCCTCCCAGCACAGATCTACCGAATTTCCATTCTGTGCTCCATCCAGGACAGCTACCGAGGGCAGACTGACAGCAGGCACTTCCAGGTCTATTTCGTCGGAAGTGTCATTGGCGGCACACATATCATCGGGAAAATTTATGCGGGCATATAGCTTATGCATAGCTCCTGAATGCCGGTGCGAAGGTGTGAAGCTGAAACGGAAACTTTTCTCCCCACCGTTTGCAAATATCGCAGCTCCCGGATTGGATTGTGTTTCCACCAACTCGCCGTCAATATACAGTCCCACTGTATAATTCTTTGTAGACGCTGCTCCATTATTTACAACAGTCACCAGATATTCCGCTGTTTCACCGATTTTTACGCTCTGCGGTCCAAGAATGTCGGTGATCTCAAGGTCGGAAGCGAACCTGTCTGTCACCAGAAGATTGTCAACATGTATGTTGCCTCCGCCATCGGCTATGCCAAGTAACCCGATTGATGCCTTGCGTGCGTTGCGGTATTTTGCAAGGGAAACCTCATATTTGGTCCATCCACTGTTATTGGCGGCTAATTTGATCTCTGCATCAGGAATATCCGTGTACGGGCCGTTGTCTACGGATATCTGTACACGCACCTTGTCGTCGTATGTATACGTCTTTGTTATATATTCCTCCTTTTCGCTGTCATATTCCTGTTCTATGACTGTAGTGTCGAAATGAAACAGATAGAATGTGAGGTATGGATCTTCCGTTACACTGAGGTCTATAACCGGAGTTGCAATACGGACGTGTGCACCCTGATACAGATTCATTCCACCAATCAGAGTATTGAAAGCGAGCATGCCGTCATCGCCGTCGATCGTCGGACAAAGCGGTTGTGTGCCCTGTGCCACGATAGCCCATTGCGGATTCATCAGCCCGTTTACTACGGTTTCCATCACCCACGGGCTTTTCCTGAGTGTGCCATATGCGAAAGTTTCCTTGAAAGGAATCTGATATGCCGGACCGGTGAACAAAGAATTGCTTTCAGCTATGGGGGATGTGCCCTCCTTTGTAGAAGCCTCTACCGAATAATATACATACCCTTGCTTGCCTGTATCAAGAGTGGTATCCGCAAATGAGGTCATCTCCAGAGCCGTGCCAAGCACAGTTTCTTCAGTTCCGTCGTTGCGTACAATCCGGTATGTTACCACATCATTCCCGACATAACCGCCATTGTTTCCCACAGGGGCGTCCCATGAGACTTTCACAGTGCCGTCGGTTTGCTCTGCGGCAGTCAGAGATGTTACCGCCATCGGGGTATCGACACCCACATATGTCGTTATCTCTGCTTTGGCACCCTCTTCCCCATTGAGCGACGCCACCACACGCCATGTGTGCATTCCTGTGTCAAGCCCTGTATCTGTAAAGCTATGGCTGCTCCCTGGCAATGGCTCCGCAATGGTATGCACCGGTTGTTTGAGTTCATCGCGATATACCGCAATAGAAGTGATCGCCGAAAGCACAGACCCGTCAGCAGCCGTTAGCGGCGCTGTAAAATCAAGTGTGGCTTCCGGTTCGCCCTTAGCCCCCGCAGCTACAGACAGCCCCGTCACCGCTTCAGGAGCGGCTTTGGTGCCGTTTTGTTCAACGCGGATGTCATCAAGATACAGACAATATCCGTTAGCCGATGTGGAGTGGAATCCGAAATAGTATGCCCCATCCTCGGCCACAGGCAGAGTGAGAGTGACAGTCTTCATGCTACCGTTCCAGAAGTTCAATATCTCCGCATCTTCATAAAGCACTGTGGTATGGCGAGTGCCATACTCGCTTGTACCCATCGTCACGGTAAGATGCTCGGGAGCGTAGCGGGAGCCCTGTGACCCGTATGAAAATGTAAGAGTGTACACATCTTCTTTCCCAAGATTTATGGCAGGGGTAATCACCCAGTCATCATTACTGTCAAACGAATAACAGCGTAGTAAGCCGAATGACTCTTTGTACTCCCAGGAATTTCCGTCGTTGTTGACATCCTGTATGTACCAGTCGCCAAGATTTCCGGAAGTTGTAAAATCTTCAATAAACGGCACATCTTTTGCCTTTGCACGGAAAGAGCTCCCCTTAAGCGGATTAAGCGCCACGCCTTTGCTGTCTGTTGCAGACGGCAGTTTGTGATGCACGACAAAGGGTGCAATGCCTTCTGCGC
>CATJQX010000064.1 GCA_949742535.1 uncultured Muribaculaceae bacterium
ACTCTTTTCAAAAAGAAGGCTGCGTCCAAGCATTAACAGCAAGAAGAAGCAGATAAAGCACTGTCTAAAGAAGAACAAGCTATCGAATTGCTAAAGTGTATGACCCCGGAACAAATCATGGCTGTCATTTCGGCAATCAACAGATAATAATTTATAGCCCTCTGAATAATAGATAGAAGCGTCTATTTTGGCGAATTAATACATTTTTTATTTGCGCATTTCGCCCTTTGGAATAAATCTATTATATTTGCAAAAAATATTGAAATGACAGAGATATCTCAACTTGCCGTTCTAAGAGAACGTGAAGACCATATCGAATTCAAAGAAGCAAAGCATAACTATCCTTTTGCCGGAGGAAGCCATAATGATGTTAAGGAGCGTCGTAAGTGTGTTCTCGGATACATTGTTGCGTTTGCCAATGAAAGAGGTGGAAGATTAGTTCTTGGGATGGCAGATAAAATGCCACATGAAGTGGTGGGAACTGATTTCGCGAAAGGCAAGATCGGGGAACTCGAAGATGAGATATATCGACGCCTATATATTAGAGTTCACTGCGAAGAACTCTATGACGCGAATAAAAATAGAGTGTTGGTTATCCACATTCCTTCTCGGCCGATTGGAAAAGCATTGAGATTTGAGGGTGTCCCGCTAATGCGAGTAGGAGAAAGCCTACGCGAGATGGATGACCAGGAATATTTCTCTATACTGCAAGAGCAGGATCCTGACTTCTCTGCCCGTATTTGCAAAGGTCTTGCAGTTGAAGACCTTTCGGCGGATGCGATAACCAATATGCGGAAACTCATTCATCAAAAGCGCAATAAACCGGAAATCCTTACTACTCCCTTAAGTCAGTTGCTTTCCGATTTAGGATTGGTTACAGATGATGGCATTACTTATGCAGCATTAATATTGCTTGGCAAGAATGAGGCAATTAAGAAACATCTTCCTCAAAAC
Source organism: uncultured Muribaculaceae bacterium (assembly GCA_949742535.1). GTDB lineage: Bacteria > Bacteroidota > Bacteroidia > Bacteroidales > Muribaculaceae > UBA7173. The sequence goes on from CATJQX010000064.1 coordinate 955, forward strand.
AACATTGTCGTAGAATATCGTGTGACTGAAAATCAGGCTCGTTATTCTGCCAGACAGGAATTTTGTGAACCGTTGTTTATTAGCATAGATAAGATCTGGAGTTATATCAATCAAGATGCAATTAATCCGCTAATGCATATTGATGCCTTTCCTCAGATATTGGATATCCCATCTTACACGGAAGAGACGATTCGAGAGGCAATCCTCAACAGTATTCAGCATCGTAGTTTCCAGATGGGAGGCGATATAATGATAAAGGTATCTCCTGAAGCGTTGGAAGTTTCTAATTCCGGTGGCTTTCCTTATGGTGTCAACCAAGGAAATATCTTGACTGTAAACAGCTCCCCTCGCAGTCGTAGATTGGCAGAAGTTATCGAGAAAGCCGGTTTGATAGAACGCTCCGGCCAAGGTGTGGACATCATGTATGCAAATTGCATTACTGAAGGACGACCTATGCCGGATTATAGCGAATCGGATGACTTTCAGGTAAAATTAAGGATAGAATCCAGAATCGAGAATCCACAGTTGAGAAGATTCTTACTAAGCCTAAAGAATAATCGTAATCCGGAGGAACAGCTCAATGTATTCGATTTGATTACAATATACTCCATCCTTCACAAGGATGGAAATGGTATCTATCCTCGATCTGTTAAGCGGTTACTTGATGAAGGGTTAGTAATAAGGCATCCGAAATACGAATACGAAATGGGCAATCCGTATTTCGAACACAGTTCATTTGTCCTCAAAGGTTATACTGACTCCGATACACTTCGTCGCTTGCACTATATTTTGGATGATGGCCCTAAATCTATGTCGTCTTTTCTTAGTGAATGGGGCGGTGAGTTAACAGTTAAGCAGATTCGCACAAAAATTGAAAAGTTGGTGGGAACTGTGCTTTCTAAATCGGGAGTTGGGCGTGGAACAACATACACCTTCGTTAACAATGGTTAATTGGTAAAATATAGCCCTCTGATTATATGTGGCTTAAGTGTGATTATGGCAAATTTAGGCAAATATAGCCCATGCAATCAAAGGATTTTATCATGAATGAATCTGAATATAACGAACTGGAAAAGTTGCGAATTGAGAATGTCCGACTTAGGGCATTGCTGGCGAAGCATGGAATCGTTGTAGAAGAGCCGACCTCGTCAGTAGTATCAACGCTATCCTTGGAGGAGAAGGTGGCACTCTTTCGCGGTTTGTTTCAGGGTCGAGAGGATGTGTTTGCCCGTAGATGGTTTAGTTCCACGACGGGAAAAAGCGGTTATCAGCCAGTGTGCGCTCGGGAATGGGACAGTGAGTATTGCGACAAGAAAAAGTATAAATGCGCGGAATGTCCCAATCGTGAATTCCAGTCGTTAGGCTACAATGATATTTATCGACATCTTGAAGGGAAAGACCCAAATGGACGTGATGTTGTAGGAGTTTATGCAATTTTTCCAGATAACTCTTGCCGATTTCTTTGTTGCGACTTCGATGACAAAAGCTGTGAGCGTGGGTATCAAGATGATGTAAGAGCATATGTGTCAGTTTGCCGTGACTGGGGCGTTCCGGCATATATCGAGCGATCTCGCTCCGGCAATGGCGCTCATGTCTGGATTCTATTTGACGAACCGATAAAAGCTCAGACAGCACGGCGATTGGGCAATGCAATTCTTACAGAGGCGATGGAGCAGGAAGGCCGGATGTCATTCAAATCATACGACCGTTTCTTTCCTAATCAAGGCCTTATGCCGTCAGGAGGTTTCGGCAATCTCGTTGCCTTGCCTCTCCAAGGAAGGGCGCGTAAAGACGGCAACAGTGTATTTGTCGATGATGACTTCATCCCGTTCCCCGACCAATGGGAATATCTTCAAGGAATGAGGAAGATGACAGCTGTATAGGTCGAGAAGTTAGTGTCAAGGTATGACAAGGAGCCGCTCGGCGAATTGTCAAAGTCCAGCGAATCCTCACCATGGGAACGACCGCTGCCTAAGCCTATGTCTAAGGCAGATTTTCCTAAGCATATCTCCATCGTGCGTTCATCCGGCATTTATATTTCGACAACAGGATTGTCTGCCAAGGCCATAAATCATCTTAAACGTCTGGCGGCGTTCAAGAATCCTGAATTTTATGCGAAGCTCGGAATGCGACTGCCGGTATACAATCTACCGCGTATAATCTCATGCTCGGAATTGACGGACGATTATCTCATTCTGCCAAGAGGTTGTGAGGAGTCTGCCATGGATTTCCTCAGAGAAAATAATGTGAATATTGTGATTCAGGATAAGACTACTCAAGGACTGCCTATTGAGGTGGAATTCAACGGTCAGCTGTATCCTGAACAAGAACAAGCGATTGAGGAACTTGCGCGGCATCGTTGTGGAACCTTGTATGCCACAACAGCATTTGGCAAGACCGTTACCGCCGCCGCTATAATAGCCCGGAGGAAAGTCAACACCCTGATACTGGTACATACCAAGGCATTGCTCGACCAATGGCGCAAACGTCTGTTGGAATACCTGATAACAGATTTTCAACCGGAGGAACAACCTAAAGGTCGTGGCCGACGTAAGAAATTCCAACAATTCGGAGCATTGTCATCTACAGAGAACACACTCAACGGCAAAATTGACATCGCTCTACTACAATCGTGCATCAACGACGATGAGGTAAAACCGTTTGTACGTGAGTATGGCATGGTTATAGTCGATGAGTGTCATCATGCGCCGGCGGTCAACTTCGAGCGCGTTCTCCGTGAGGTGAACGCTCGTTATGTCTATGGCCTTACCGCCACACCAATACGCAAGGACGGCCATCAACCGATAATCTTTATGCAATGTGGCGAAATCCGTTATACGTCCGATTCAAAAGCACAACAGGCTCAACAATCCTTCCGGCGACTCCTTGTCCCACGTTTTACCTCTCACCGCAATCTAAATGCCGATAACAATAACTATGCGCAGATTCTTGATGAGCTAACGGAAAACGAATCGAGAAACAAGCTCATACTGGATGATGTAGCAGCCAATCTCGCAGAAGGACGTACTCCGATAATCCTGACTGCTCGCACGGCTCACGTTGACCTGCTGACTGAGCAATGTCGCAGAATCTGTCCGAATGTGATACGTCTCGTGGGTAATGACTCCGCAAAAGCCAAGCGTGAGGTAATGGCCCGCCTGAACGCCATCCCGGCAAACGAACCATTGATTGTTGTCGCCACCGGCAAATACGTAGGAGAAGGGTTCGACCTTCCGCGTCTTGACACCCTGATGCTTGCCATGCCCGTGTCTTGGAAAGGGTTGATTGCGCAATACACAGGGCGATTGCACCGCAACTATCCCGGCAAAGCTGAAACACGCATCTACGATTATATTGACCTGCGTGTGCCGGTATGCGACTCAATGTATCGCAAGCGGCTTCATGGTTACAAATCCGTAGGTTATTCCATTGCAGTAGCAAGCGAAGGACTGTTTGCAGAGCCAACGACCGAGACCATCTTCGATGCAACCGATTTTGAAAGACCATTTCATAACGACCTTGCATCAGCCAGACAAAGCATTGTAATTTCGACAATGCGTCTG
>CATJQX010000065.1 GCA_949742535.1 uncultured Muribaculaceae bacterium
AATTGACCCGAACAAGACTTTAAATGCTAAACTTGTCAAAGAACTCTTTGGCTTGGCGGTAGATGCCGCTTAGCCTATGAATAATTTTTTAACGAACTATTGTAATACCAGTTGCGAAGCATTCTATATACATTCACCACTTGCCCCCACAGAATGTCAACAGGCGCTTTGGTTGCATTATGAGAGGTGGTCTTCAGCTCTTCGAGTTTGTCACTGAAATAGCGGAAAAGATAATCGTCGACATCGGAATAGTCCTTTTTATGGGTGTCCAAATCATAGATATATCTGAAGATTATTTCTATCCGGCCATGCTCCTTTTTTCTATCGTTGCTCAGTATTGCCCAAAAATCGGGTTCGTGAAGTGCCATTTCGATATTATCCCAATCCTTGGCCATGGCCTGCTGACGACGGTTTTTGAGATCGTCGCCAAAATTTTTTCTTTGCAGAAAAAGCGCCTTGATTTTTTCTGCGTCAGTCAATCTGATTTTTCCTTTGTTCTCGCTCAGGAACTCCCTGATTTCATCCTTCCCCGGAGCCAGCTCATACCAGAGAAACTGCACATTTCCCTCCGCGTTTTTGGTGTTTTTGGCATTGTTAAGGAGATTCAGGAGTTTTTCAATAACTTCTTTCTGAGTATATTCTTCGTTCAGAAACTCGCATAGGTGTCTCGCAGAATCAGGTCCTGATCCTTTAAGCCAGTCGTCCATATATTGCATCGCATTGAACGCATGGGCTATGTCGATATCCCGGATCTGGCACCCCGTAAGTTTTTCAAAGCCCATGATTTCTAAAATACTGAAATCACCAGGCCTCGTTTCATAATAAATATGAAACAGTTCCTTATTGAGATTTTCCTTTGCCTCCTCCAAAGAATCATACCGGTTCCGCTTGAGGAGAAAGCGATAGAGCAGAAAAATCGTTGTAAGACGCTGCTGTCCGTCAATAACACGATAAACGCCCTTCTCTCTCCATGTGGCAACTCTTTCAGCGGTCTCTGTTTCCAGCTCTGTGGGAAGTTTATTGTCACTCACGACAATAAGCGGCTGAAGGCTATAAAATCCTTCTTTAGGCTTTTTTTCTTTTAGAGCATATTCCAGAAAATCATTACAAAGGTCCACGACCTGACGCCTGCCCCAACGATATCCTCTCTGATATGTAGGAATCACAAAAAGCCTGCCGTCAAGTAGTTCGCTCACTGCCACCTGCTGTATGCTGTTGCAGTTTGTCTGGTTAATAACCGATACGCATTGATCCATGATTGGTCGATTAGATATATTGCATCTGTCAATTTTAGATGGTATGTTTTACACGGTGTCGTCAGCCTCGTTCAAACGGAAATTTCAGGTAAAATTTCCATCAAGGTATTACACAAAATTAATATATTATTTCCATAACCGCAAAAACATCGGAGACATCTGATCAAGTGGCGACCTTTGGCGTTTCTGAAGAAAATGAGTAACTTTGCCGTAATTCCAAAACGACATTAAATATGGCAGATATTCTCACACCCGACACAAGGGTCAGCATAGGGAGCCTGAACCTGAAAAACCCCGTACTTACGGCATCAGGCACTTTCGGTTATGGCGAGGAATTCACCGATTTCATGGATCTGGGATCTATCGGGGGCTTCATCGTGAAAGGCACCACTCTCAACCATCGCGAAGGAAATCCATATCCACGTATGGTGGAGACCCCCTCAGGAATGCTGAATGCAGTAGGGCTGCAGAACAAGGGTGTGGAGTATTTCATCGAACATATTTATCCGCGCATAACCGGATTCGGTTCCGAGCCTATTGTAAATGTTTCGGGAGCATCGGTGGCCGATTACACCGAGGTATGCCGACGCCTGAAGGAACGTTGTCCGCTTCTCAAAGCCATAGAAGTGAATATCTCATGCCCCAACGTGAAACAGGGAGGTATGGCTTTCGGCACCACATGCGAGGGAGCCGCCGAAGTGACACGCGCAGTAAGGGCGGCATGGGACGGCACTCTTATCGTAAAGCTGTCCCCAAATGTGACAGATATAGTGTCAATAGCACGTGCGGTAGAAGACGAGGGGGCAGACTCTGTCTCACTCATAAACACACTGCTCGGCATGGCGGTGGATGTGGAGCGCCGGCGCCCGTATCTCTCCACTGTGACAGGAGGACTTTCGGGCCCTGCCGTGCGTCCGGTTGCCGTGCGCATGGTCTGGCAAGTAGCAAAAGCTGTCAAAATACCCGTAATTGGCCTTGGCGGCATCATGTGTGGCCGCGATGCGCTGGAGTTCATCATGGCAGGAGCCACAGCCGTGGAAATAGGTACAGCCAATTTCATTGACCCCGCAGCGCCGCAGCATATAGCTCAGGAGATAACCGAATATCTGCAACGTAACAATATAGCCTCTATCGCAGAGATCCGCGGGATCATCTGATAGGGCAACCGCATAACAGCATATTGCGAGATGCACCTGTTTTGCATGACGCGTATAACCGTATGAAACTAAAAAGGAGTTGTGACTGATCACAACTCCTTTTTAGTTAGGTATGTCTGATAATTATACTATTCAGCGTGTGAGGACAATATTGTTGTCGGCAGCTATACGCCTCATGTTGAGCACTGCATAACGCATGCGCCCAAGGGCGGTGTTGATGCTGACACCTGTGGTTTCGGCGATCTCCTTGAAACTCATGTCGCGGTAAAAACGCATTTCCAACACCTCGCGCTGGGCATCAGGCAACGACTCCATGATGCGGCGCACATCGGTATTGATCTGGCCGGTCACGAGCATATCCTCCACATTTTCCTCGCTGAGGTCACGTCTGTTGAGCACATCGGTCTCCTCCTGATCCACGGAGACTGTATTCTCGCTCTTTTCCTGACGGAAATAATCAATGATAAGGTTATGTGCTATGCGGGTGAGCCACGCCGAAAACTTTCCGGTATCAGTGTATCTCCCCTGCTTTATCGTCATAATGGCCTTGACAAATGTCTCTTGAAAGATATCGTCAGCCACATCTTTATTCTTAATGATGTTTAATATATAATTGAACACGCGGTTTTGATGTCGGCGTAGCAGTGTATCAAAAGCCTGATTGTCGCCGTCGGCATAAGCCTTTACCAACACTTCGTCGGTTTTCCGTGAGATGTTCTGCATTGTGCTTGTGTGATTTTAAAGATTAAGTAGCAGTCTTAGCAATAGGCAATAACAGTTTTAGTTAATATTAATATGGATAAAAATGATGACAGAATTTAACTTCAATTATCAATTCTGGAACTATCCATTGACTTATCTCTAACGCAAAGGTAGAAAAACTTTTCGATACTGCCAAACGGACTTTATCCAATTTACTTTTTTTATGGGTACGCATACAATAAAGACCGGCATCAGGCGTTCATTCCGATTCCGCGACAGACACGTCAGTGGCATATCTCTAAAGTTCATGTATGATATATGCCAACATCAGGGCGCATTGTAAAAAGTTAAGATTTCGAATCATTTAACATACTAAAAAACATTTCAAAACGTTATTAGAATGTACATGGACCAGTCCGGGAAAGACACAGGCCCCCTCAGGCCTCTGCACTGCCTCCCGCCAAAGTAGTCCACTCCCCTCCATTCATCAAATTATATGCCTATGAAAAATTTCTCTACTCCGTTAAAAACAGCCGGTATTACGAGAAGCATCGACGAAGACCACCGGCGCCACCCGGCGCCCAAAAAGACAACCCTATCAATGTTGCGTCAGTTCGCGCGCACTTACAGCTGCACGCCGTCGCTGCCACCGGCACTCGGTAGTTTCATTGCCAATTGACCTGCCGCTAAAGATTACAACCTCCCCGCAGCATGCCTCCGGGGAGGTTGTACGGCTAAATACATGCATCTTCCCTCAAAAATTTGCAAAATTCAACAAGTATAATTAATTTTGGCGGGATAAGTCCAGTCAACCGGAGAATGCAGGGAGGCAGAAGGCATCACAAAGAAATGCCAATCAAAACCAGTAAAATATGTTTATCGCCTACAGCCCTACCCCAGAACACTCCGGAAAATTTATGTCAATAAAACATTGCGTCATCGCAACCATTAAATCAGAAGAATAGATTATTGCATGAGAAAAAGAGTCATAACCGCCGCAGCGGGTGCCATCATGGCGTTTTCAGCAATGGCAGTACCGGCAAAACCCGGTCTGCGAACTTTTACACAAAGCGACGGCACTGAAATAACAGTAGAACTGAAAGGTGACGAGAGGTTTCATACATACGTCACAACCGATGGCCTCACTGTAGGACGTGAAGGTGGATCCGGAGATTTTCTTTACATGACACCCGACGGCATTTCGGAAATCCGCGCACATAATCCCGGAAAACGCACCACCGAGGAAGCACGTTTTCTTGCAGCAAATGCCCAGGAACTTTCAATAGAAAAAGTAGCAGCCAAACAGCTTGCCGATCCACGCAGAAAATTCGCCATCAACGCCGGAATCAAGGCTGCCGAAGCACTAAAAAAGGCATCGCCACAAGTACCTAACAACGGTGAAGCACGCATACCGGTTTTGCTTATAAGCTACCGAGATGTCGACTTCCGCGACGGAGAGAACGCAAAAGCTGTTTTCGAGGACTTTTTCAATGGCGACGGTGTAAGCGCACGCCAATACTTCATTGACCAGAGCAACGGCAAATACACTCCGCAATTCGATATATACGGCCCGTATAAACTGTCAGGCAACCGCTCCGTATATGGCGGCAACGACAGATACAACAACGACAAAGGTGCCGGCAAAATGGTTGCGGAAGCATGCACAGGCCTCAACAAAGAGATCAATTTCAAAGATTACGATAACGACGGCGACGGCGTATGCGACGTTGTCATCGGCCTTTACGCCGGCGTGGGCGAGGCATCTTACAACGAGCCGAACGCCGTATGGCCCCACCAATGGCAACTGTCCTCTTCCGAATACGGACGTTCGCTGTATTTCGATGGAGTAACCATTGACAAATACGCAGTGTTCAACGAACTCAGCGGTACCGACACAAAAAAAATTGACGGTATCGGCACCGTATGCCACGAGTTCTCACACTGCCTGGGACTTCCGGATTTCTACGAAACCACATACACATACGGATATTATGGCATGGGAAGCTGGTCGCTCATGTGCAGCGGAAGCTATAACGACGATGGCTACACCCCTATCGGCTACAGCGCCTATGAAAAAGAATTCATGGGATGGCTCACTATAGAGGAAGCCACCCCCAACACACGCTATACCCTCCCGGCGATGAATCAGAAAAACGCCGATACAGACATCGCTGTAAAAGCCACATCTGACCGCGACCCCAACGAATACTTCATTTTCGAAAACCGCCGCCGTCAGGGATGGGACAAATACATGGCAGCCGACGGCATGCTGATCACACATGTGACATTCAGCCAGGCTGCTTGGGACAACAACACCGTAAACAACGGCATGCCACAGCGCATGTGCCCTGTCCCCGCCGACAACAAAGCCACCTTATCAAGCGAAAGCGGCGACCTCTGGCCCGGTCTGGCCGATACCGCGACGTCGTTCACCGACATATCACGCCCGGCAGCTTCGCTCAACGGTGGAGGCATGCTCTCTAAACCGGTAACCGAAATCACCCGCAACGCCGACGGCACCATCTCCTTCATGTTCATGAAAGGCACCGCCCGTCCTCTGTCTGTACCTGTGCTGGACACCCCGGTGGTTGAATCATCCACAAGTTTCACCGCTTCGTGGACACATGCAGACGCTCCCCAGGAAGTATCCTACACGATCGAAGTCATGCCACACATGGACGTAACGGAGATCTCCAAAACCGTTTTCGGCGAAAAACTCCCTGAAGAGTGGCTGCTTGAAAGCGAAGAATATTTCGCCGGCTACGACGCCACATACTCCTGCTTCAAGATCGGCTCCTCGAAACGCAAAGGAGGAATAATCTCCCCGTCATTCCGCATAGACGCCGACAAAGTGATCACCGTGGCTATAGAAGCCCAGAGCTACGGAAGCGACAACTCGTCGATGGTAGTAAGCACGCTTGATGAGAACGGCACCAAAGTCGACAGCAAGACGGTAGAGCTTGACACCAAATTCAACACCTACATCATTGTACTCGACGGCAAGGAAATGGCCACCAACCGCATCTCCATCTCCACTCTCGCCGCCAAGAACCGCATCCTGCTGCGTTCGGCAAGCATCTACTCGGGAGACGCCTCCTCCATGCTCGACGGCTCAGTGGCCCGCGCGATGGAAAAGACCGACGAAAACGGCAAAATTACTGTGACCGGCCTCACCGGAAACAGCTATACCTTCACCGGTCTCGACAACGGCGCACAGTACGACTACCGCATAATGGCGATATCGGAAAACCCCGACGAGTATGCCGACAGCGAATGGAGCTCACGCAAAACCGCTGACCTCTCCACTTCAGGCATCGTATCGACAGAAACCACATCATCCGACGCTCCGGCCGAATACTTCACGCTGGAAGGCATAAAAGTCGATGCATCGTCCCTCACCCCCGGCATCTACCTGATACGCCGCGGCAGCAATGTGACAAAGACAGTCATCCGCTGACAAACGGATTCACCCGAATAAATTCCAGACAAGGCGCTGTGCTCCATTTCGGACACAGCGCCTTGTCTGCTTCAGTTTTTTTCGCTACTTTTGCAGAAACATTTGCCTCAAGAAACAATATTTCGAGATGAACGACTATATAGAACTGCGGCTTGATGTGGAGGGCGCGACATCCGACGGAGAGAACGGCGCCGTAATGGAAACCGTGACCGATGTACTGGCCGCCATGCTGGCCGACGAAGGCTATGAAAGTTTCTGCCCCGACGACAAAGGGCTCACGGCCTACATCCGCAAGGACGACTTTTCCGGCGAGAAAATACGCACTCTCCTTGAGGAGATCCCATTCGCCGGCATCACCGTCACGGCAAACCCCAGAACCGTAGAGGGACAGGACTGGAACAGCGAATGGGAAAAACATTACTTCCAGCCCATCGTCGTAGGCGATCAGTGCGTGATACACAGCTCTTTCCATACCGGCTACCCGGCATGCACGCATGATATAGTCATCGATCCGAAAATGGCCTTTGGCACCGGACACCATGCCACAACCTCACAGATAATAGAGCAGCTTCTGGAAATACCGCTCGAGGGCAAAAACGTGATCGACATGGGCACAGGCACAGGCATCCTGGCCATACTTGCCGCCATGCGCGGCGCCTCCCGCGTGACCGCCATCGAGATTGATCCCGCCGCCGAAGCCAACGCACGGGAAAACGTAGTCACCAACGGCCATTCCGAAATCGACGTGCGTCTTGGAGACGCATCTCTCCTGGAAGGAATGCATACCGATATTTTCATCGCCAATATCAACCGCAACATCATCACCAACGATATGGCCGCATATGCCGCAACCCTGCAAAAAGGTGGCCTGATGCTGCTGAGCGGATTTTACGAGAGCGACATCCCCGTTGTGCTCGAGGCAGCAAAGCCTTTCGGACTGTCTGAAAAGACCCACACCGTGAAAGGCGACAACTGGACATGCCTGATACTCATTAAAAATTAAGAACCATCAACCCAATTTACCGAAACAAGGTGCGACCGGAGTCCATAATATCAACAATGCGTGCCACAGCTTCACACGCGGTGGCGCGTGCCATGTTTTTTACAGCCCTGGGATGCCAGTGTATGACAGCGCAGGCTGAGAACACCGGTATGGAGACAGCCGCCGCAGCATATCCGGATGCACCCGCCATCTCCGTGCCCTCCGGCAGAACCGCCGCAGACAATGCGCACGGAGAACAACGCGTCCGGAAACCGGATCCGTTCATATCCGACGGAGCTATCGGCCATTTCACCTGGGGCGTGGATCTGGCAAGCGGCGTGGATCTCACAGCCAGAGACATGACAATGGTCAACATCTCGGGATGCTTCGGATACAAAGGTGGGATAATGCGTTTCGCCGGCGTCGGTGCAGCCATCATCTCCATGATGAACAACTCGTCACGCTGCTACCCGGTCTATGCCATGGCCCGCACCACCTTCTCCCGCACAAAAAAGCCTTGTTTCCTTGAAGTCAAGGCCGGAGTATCGTTCAACTCCATACTCGACTACAAAAGCACCACAGACTTTTACGGCTCTCTCGGGGTAGGCTTCACCCTCGCCCATTCACGCAAATTCTCGTCACACCTGCTGCTGAGTGCAGTATGCATGCCGCTTAAATCAATCACCACTCCCGACGGAAACGCCCTCGGATACACCCTCGCATACGCGTCGATAGGGCTTGGATGCGCATTCTGAAAGAACCTCATAGCCACATATACCTCGGGAAGCAATAAAAACATCTAAAAAAAATACCGGAGCATCTGCCGTCAGGCTTGGATAATTCGGTAAAAATCACTACCTTTGCAGTCCGATTATATCCAATAAACGGAAAACCGACCCCGTTCCAAAGCCTTTGGCCTGGCTTGAAAACGGCAAGTCGGCGTGTGTAATTATTTATTTATTAAACTTTTAGAAGTGGATACTTTAAGTTACAAAACCCTCACCCCCAATGCGCAGAGCATTGAAAAAGAATGGGTGGTGATCGATGCAACCGACCAGGTTCTCGGCCGCCTTTGCTCGCAGGTAGCTAAAATTCTGCGTGGCAAAAACAAGCCCACCTACTCACCCTTCGTTGAGTGCGGCGACAACGTGATCATCATCAACGCCGAAAAGTGCGTGCTCACCGGCAACAAGATGACCGAGCGCATTTACTACAATTACACCGGCTACCCCGGCGGTCAGCGCGAGCTCACCCCCGAAGTGCTGATGAAAAAATCCTACAACAAGCACCTTAAACCCGGCATGCACCCCCTGTATCTCCGTGTTGTGAAAGGTATGCTTCCCAAGAACCGTCTTGGCCGCAAACTTATCAAGAACCTGCACGTGTACAATGGTCCCAACCATCCCCACGAAGCGCAGAACCCCAAAGTGCTTGATCTTAACAAAGTGAAATAATCGCCTAACCCAACGTTAAACAATGGAAACAGTTAATGCAGTAGGCCGCCGTAAAGCAGCCATCGCCCGCGTGATCCTTAGCGAAGGCAACGGCGAGATCACCATCAACCATCGTCC
>CATJQX010000066.1 GCA_949742535.1 uncultured Muribaculaceae bacterium
GGGAGGTTGCGGATTGTAACTTGCTATGGAAGCGCGTTTTATTAAGCGGGAGATGGAAGAATGATTGAAATCACGTGGATTTTTCTATGTTTCTTGCAGCTTCAAAAAGTTTTTTATTATCTTTGCCACAGCCAAGCAAATCTATACCTGCAGGGCGAATAATACTTACTTGACAAGTAACATTTTTTCCTGTCATGGATAACACAAGTCCAAACACAACACGCGTGCGCGAGCTTCAGAAAGTTGCCGTGCGCTTTTCAGGTGACTCTGGTGACGGCATGCAGCTCGCCGGAAATATTTTCACCAACGTATCTGCCGGACTGGGCAACTCCGTTTCCACTTTTCCTGACTATCCCGCTGAAATCCGCGCCCCGCAAGGGTCGCTTGGAGGCGTGAGCGGTTTCCAGGTGAGCGTAGGCTCCGGAGTGCATACCCCCGGCGACCGCTGCGATGTGCTTGTCGCCATGAATCCGGCGGCACTAAAACAGAGCTATAAGTTTCTGAATCAGGGCGGCGTAATCATCATAGATGTAGACTCCTTCAAAGAGGACGGCCTGAAGAAAGCCAAGTTCGAGACCGATGATCCGATCAGGGAACTTGGCATTACGGCGCAGGTGGTGGAGGTGCCTGTCACATCAATGACCAAAGCAGCGCTGGCCGACTCCGGTATGGATGTCAAATCGGTGCTCAAATGCCGCAATATCTTCACACTCGGTCTGCTCTGCTGGCTCTTCGACCGTCCGCTTGAGAACGCCGACCGCATGCTCCGCGAAAAATTCGCCAGAAAACCGGCGGTCTACGAGGCAAACTCCAAGGTGCTTCGCGCCGGCTTTGACTACGGCCACAACATACATGCCTCGGTGTCGACATACAGCATCGCGACCGACGAGATACGCCCCGGTACCTATACCGACATCAAGGGGAACGAGGCTACAGCCTGGGGGCTTATAATGGCCTCCGAGAAATCAGGCCGTCCGCTGTTCCTGGGAAGCTATCCCATCACTCCCGCCACCGATATCCTCCACGAGCTTGCCAAGCGCCGCGACCTCGGCGTGAAGGCGTGCCAGATGGAGGACGAGATAGCCGGCGTATGCTCTGCCATCGGCGCCTCTTTCGCAGGCTCGCTCGGCGTGACTTCCACATCAGGCCCCGGTCTGGCCCTGAAAGGTGAGGCCATCGGCCTTGCCGTGATGGCCGAGCTCCCGCTGGTGGTAATTGACGTGCAGCGCGGCGGCCCCTCCACCGGTCTCCCGACCAAGACCGAGCAGACCGACCTCAACCAGGCGCTCTACGGCCGCAACGGCGAAAGTCCGCTTGTAGTGGTGGCAGCCACATCTCCTACCATGTGTTTCGACATGGCTTTCGAGGCGTCGCGTATCGCCATAGAGCATATGACACCGGTGATACTGCTTACCGATGCGTTTATCGGCAACGGTTCGTCGGCATGGCGCATTCCCGAGGCCGACGAATATCCCGAAATAAAGGTGCCGGTGATTCCCGCTGAAAAGCGCGAGGGATGGCAACCCTATATGCGCGATGAGGCGACGCTGGCGCGCTACTGGTCGCTTCCCGGCACTGAAGATGGCATGACACACCGCATCGGCGGTCTGGAAAAGGATTTCAATACAGGAGCCATATCCAACAGTCCCGCGAATCATGCGAAGATGATAGAGACACGCCGCGAGAAGGTGGAGCGTGTGGCTCTCGACATACCCCTGCAGGAGGTGCTCTGCGACTCTCCCGAGGCAGAGACACTGCTTGTGGGATGGGGAGGCACATTCGGCCATCTCTATACCGCAGCCGAGGAGCTGAACCGCGAGGGGCATGCTGTGGCTCTCGCCCAGTTCCGCTACATACAGCCGCTCCCGGCTAACACCGGCGAGATACTGAGGCGCTACAAGCGCGTCATCGTGGCTGAACTGAATACCGGCCAGTTCGCCGATTACCTCCAGTGCCGTTTCCCCGACGTGCGCATAGAGCGCATCAACAAGATCGAGGGACAGCCCTTCATGGTATCAGAGATAGTAGAGCAGGTAAAAGAAAAAATCGCAAAGTAACAGGTTTGATATGACTTTTCAGGATTTCAAAAGCGACCAGCCTGTGCGCTGGTGCGCCGGTGGCGGTGACCACGCGGTCCTCAACTCGCTACATAAGGCAATGGCAGCTTTAGGCGTGCCTCCACAGCAGACGGCAGTCATTTCAGGCATCGGATGCTCCTCGCGCCTGCCGTATTATATGAATACTTACGGATTCCATACCATACACGGCCGTGCCGCCGCCGTGGCCACAGGCTTCAAGGTGGCTAATCCCGGCATGACCGTATGGCAGATCTCAGGCGACGGCGACGGCCTGGCGATCGGCGGCAACCATTTCATTCATGCCGTGCGCCGCAACGTGGATATCAACATGCTGCTGCTCAACAATAAGATCTATGGTCTTACCAAAGGACAGTATTCACCGACATCGGAGCGCGGATTCGTGTCGAAATCATCGCCATACGGCACCACAGAGGATCCGTTTATCCCGGCGGAACTGGTATTCGGCGCCCGCGGAAATTTCTTCGCCCGCACGATAGATGTGGATCTTGCCACATCGCAGGAGGTGATGCTTGCCGCCGCACGCCACAAAGGCGCTTCGGTGGTGGAGGTGCTCCAGAACTGCATGATCTTCAACAACGGCATACATTCTGAGATTACCGACCGCGACAAGCGTGCCGACCGCACCATACACCTGCGCCACGGCGAGAAGATGATATTCGGAAAGGACAGCAACCGCGGCCTGGTGCGCGACGGTTTCCTGCTCAAAGCCGTGACGATAGGGGAGGAGGGATACACCATGGACGATGTGCTCGTGCACGACGCCCACACCCCCTCAAATTTCCTCCATCAGCAACTGGCAATGATGGACGGGAAGGATCTTCCCCTTGCCTTAGGGGTGATACGCGACGTGGAGGCGCCTGCATATGATGAGGAGGTGAACCGCCAGGTAGAAGAGGTGCGCGCCCGCAAGGGATTTACCGCTCTGCGCGATGTGATTCTCTCTGGCGATACATGGACTGTAGAATAACACGTGCTTATGAATTTTCTTTTCGATCTCGGTGGAGTGATAATCGACATACGTCGCCAGGATTGCGTGGATGCATTCAGGCGCCTCGGTTTCGGGGATATAGGGGATTATCTGGGCGACTACGGGCAGAAAGGTGTGTTCCTGGCCCTCGAGGAGGGTAAGGTGACACCTGAGGAATTCCGCGCCGAGCTGCGCAGACATCTTCCTGCCGATGTTACCGACAGCCAGATCGACGCCGCTTTCAATGCTTTCATCACCGGAATACCGCTCTCCCGTCTGCAGACTTTGCGCCGGCTGCGTGCCGAGGGGCACAAGCTTTATGTGATCTCCAACACCAACCCGGTGATGTGGGACGCAAGCATAAAGGACGCCTTCGCGCAGGAGGGTGGTGACATAAACACCTATTTCGACGGTGTGGTGACATCGTTCGAGGCAGGTGTGTGCAAGCCCGATCCCGCAATTTTCGCGCTCTGCTGCAGCAGATTCGGCATCAGGCCGGAAGAAACGGTGTTTTTCGACGATTCGGCCGCCAACTGCGAGGCCGCTTCCCGTCTGGGCTTCCATGCCGTGCATGTGCCCCCGGGAAAGGAGTTTTCCGACATGCTTCCGTGTCGATAATCTAACGATACTATAAACCAACCCCTCTTTTGAGGGGTTTTATTTTTGACAAATATATTTCTGAGAGATGGCAAGACGTTTTGTAGCGGCGATACTGGCCGCCGTGCTGTCGCTGGTGGCGGCGGCACAAGGGGGATGGGAACCGGACGTGCTCGGCGACGGCTACGAGTGCCGCCGCGTTGAGCAGGGTGCCGATTATTCCGGGCGGGTTGTATCCACGGTCATAAGGAAGCTCGCGCCCGACTCGGTGCACACGTCGAAAGCGGTGCTGTATGTGCATGGATTCAACGATTACTTTTTTCAGGCCGAGATGGGAAACGAGTTTGTGGACCACGGCTATGATTTCTATGCCGTTGATCTGCGCAAATACGGGCGCTCGTTTCTGCAGGGGCAGAGACGGTTTGAATGCCGCTCGCTCGACGAATATTTTCCCGATATAGACTCGGCGCTCGTAGATATAAAGCGTGGGGGGATAAGCGAGGTGGTGCTGATGGGGCATTCTACCGGCGGACTTGTATCGGCATATTTCATGGCTAAGAATAAGCGTCCCGATATAAAGGCGCTTGTGCTTAACAGTCCGTTTCTCGACTGGAATCTCGGATGGGAGGAGAAGATCGTGCCCCTGGTGGCCTGGTGGGGCGGAATATTCCCGAATACACCGGTCAAGCAGGGCGATTCGACTGCATATGCCGAAAGCCTGCTGAAACGCTACCACGGGGAATGGGATTACAATACAGACTGGAAGCTGATAAAGTCGCCGGATGTCACGGCCGGATGGGTGCGTGCCATCGACGAGGCACAGGAAGCGTTGCGCGACGGCAAGGCGCGTATCGGTGTGCCGATCCTGCTGATGTTTTCCGCATACGGGGCTTCTGACAGCAGGGCTGCGAAATATGGCGGTGGCGACGGGGTGCTTGACCCCGCCGATATCCGCCGCTACGGTTGCATGCTGGGGCCGCATGTGACCTGCCTGAAAGTCTATGGCGGTCTGCATGACCTGGTACTCTCCGCCCCGGCAGTGAGAGCCGCCCTCTATGGCAAGATTTTCGCGTGGCTGGCGCAGAAGGTCTGACGCGTCTTTGCCGGCCTGGTATAATGCAGGGGGGGGTGAGCCATGGTTTGAATTCCGGCTCACCCCCCCTGAGGTTTTGAAATATCAGGGAAATTGAAGTCTGTTATCTGACAACTGTCTTTGTGGCTTTGCTTGATCCGTCGGAGTAACGTGTGAGCTTGATGAAGATACCCTGGGAGGGTTCGCTCACTTTCTGCCCGTTGAGATTGATGTATTCTTCGGAAACAGCCTCAGGTGCGACGGAAGGCGCGCTGATACCAGCCTCGCGGAACTGATAGGTGGCGATTTCGGAATAGGTGGTATTGTCTCCATCCTTGTAAACAGCCCTTACACCGATGGAGTCCATGTCCTCAAGGAAGAATACGAAGAAATATCCGTACATCGACATGATGAGATCCCCCTGGAATGCGTAGGGGATGTCTGTCATATCCTCTTCAAGGCCATACAGGTCTTTGTCGAAGGTGTAAAGTTTTCCGTCGCTGAACACGTTGTAGTACAGTTTTGACTGGTCAAGCGGATATCCCTCGGTATCTACGGCGTCCATAGTGAAAATCAGTGCTCCCATCCCTTCGTTTTCGTCGAATGCCTCTGTGCCTTCCTCGGAGGTGTCTATAACCGGAGTAGCCGGTGTCTTGGTGCTTTCGATATATGGGGTAAAGAATCCGTTTGTGAATACACGGTTGCTGTTGAAGTCCACAGTCTCGTCGCCAATGCTGATGAAAAGGCTTCCGTGGATGGTATATCTGTCGCCGTTCTGTTTGATGGTAAGGGGAGTTACAAGTTGCTTGTTGTCGTCGGAAATGCCGGTGATATAGGTCAGATATCCCTCATATACCCCGGTGTAGGTTGATGGTATTGATATGGTTCCGTTGGAGATGGTGCCTTTTACCCATGCCTCGGGAATGAATGTGTTGAGACCCTTGAACCACACCTCGTCGCCTGATATGCCTATTGTGACCACGTTGGTTTGGGCTTCGTTGTCACCGTTGTTGTAATCGAAGATGTATCGGCTGGCCTGCATGTCGGCGGGTGCTTCAAGTGGTTTGAGGTCTGCTACTTTATAGGAAAGTCCCTGTTCGCCATAGCTGACAAAGCTGCCTGTCGCATCGGTAACGCCGACTATGCCCGCGTATTGGTTTAATTTGGGGTCTGCAAATTCGGGTATTACCTGTACGAGCCGGTTCCCTTCCCATTTCATCTTTAAATCACAGTCTCCCTCTACGGTTTGCAGGGAAATGCCCGTGCCGTTTGATTGTGGTGTCATCAGGGCAACGTACCGGTCGGCGGCAGGGTTGCTTGCGTTGTGGTATATGAGCTGTGGGAATCTGAATGTAACGCTACCGTCTGCCTCGATGTCTCCCTTTACCCAGTATGTCTGGGGAGCGTTGTATTCGCTGATGATGTTTCGGATGTATATGGCCTCGTCTGTGCGTACCATAGCGCCTGCGTAGCCGTTTGTGGCCATAGTAACCAATGCTGATGAGTAAATGAAATATGATGCCTCAGACACGCTGTAAAGCGGGTCTATGAGCGTGCCTTCCGGAGTGGCTGTTATTACTTCCGAGTTTGTAGCTGTTATAGTTCCGCCTGTGGCCGGCGTTATTTTTGCTGCCACTGGTTTCGGCGTACCGGCATTTACCGCGGTTGCCACAGCTGTAAGCAATAATGCAAGGGTAAAGATTTTCTTCATAAATGTAAATTTTGATGTTTTCCCGCGAGTGACTGTATACCTGTTTCTGTGTCTTTTATGTCGGGATGATGATTTTGTTGGTTTAAGAAAGAGAACTGTTGATATTTGTAATTGTGTGATGCTGTTTTGAATGAACGATGGCAAATCTAATCAATTGTTTTAAATTATGCAATAGCAAGTATACGAATCTGGACCAATGTGAATGAATATACAGTTCCGGAATGGATAGCGTGGAGAGGGATGGATATAAAAAAAGAATGACTAACCAAATCCGAAGATTTAAATTAGTCATTCTCCTCTCTCTCCTGCGGTGCGGACGAGACTCGAACTCGCGACCCCCGGCGTGACAGGCCGATATTCTAACCGACTGAACTACCGCACC
>CATJQX010000067.1 GCA_949742535.1 uncultured Muribaculaceae bacterium
CTTGTGAAAGCTGATGGGTTGATTATGGCCCATTCGTCTATCGGCTAGGACGCAAGATTTTCATTCTTGAAAGAGGAGTTCGATTCTCCTATGGGCTACCTACCAAAGCGACATTCCCCACCCCGGGGAGTGTCGCTTTGTTTTAGCCGATATTTATTAAAGAAAATCAGAGTTCTCGGAGAAATCATAGATCCCAAGGGGAATATTTCTGATTTTTTCGTAAATTTGCTCTTTAATAAAGGGGCACGGGAAAACCTACAAGCATGTTAGATTTTACGGGAATATCCCGCACATATCTTGAGCGGGTGTTCACGGCGGAAATACGCGCCGAAGAACACCTTGAAGCCGGACAGCGCAAGCTGCTCGGTGCATTGCTGCATACCAGCGCACGCACACGCTTCGGCGTGGAGCACGGTTTCGCGGCACTCCGGTCCTATGAGGAATTCGCCGATAAGATGCCAGTGACCGATTTCGCCACGCTCCGCCCATACGTAATGGAGATGGTAAACGGAGGCTGCGACATCCTATGGCCCGGACGCACCCGCAGTTTCGCCCAGTCATCGGGCACATCCGACGGCAAAAGCAAATATATCCCCCTGACACAGCGGTCGCTGCAGAAGGGGCATTACGCCGGAGCCGCCTTCTCCGTGGCCTCATACCTCCACTACCACTGCGACAGCCACATTTTCGGAGGGAAAAACTTCATCCTCGGAGGAAGTTTCGCCAACGAGCTGCAGCTCCCACAGGGTGTGAAAGTAGGCGACCTCTCGGCCACACTTATTGACAAAATCAATCCTGTCGCAAACCTCTTCCGCATACCGTCGAAGCAGATAGCCCTGATGGAGCGGTGGGAGGAGAAACTTCCGGCGCTTGTGGAAGCCTCGTCCGGAGCAGACGTGCGTTCACTCTCGGGTGTGCCGTCATGGTTCCTGACAGTGCTGCGCGGAGTTCTGAAACATACCGGTGCATCCTCCATACATGACGTATGGCCAAATCTCGAGGTGTTTTTCCACGGCGGGATCGCTTTCGGTCCATACCGGAGGCAATACGAGGCTATCACAGACCGGCAACGCATGCGCTACTGGGAGAACTACAACGCGAGCGAAGGATTCTTCGGTGTGCAGGCTCTCCCGGGCAAGCCCGACATGCGGCTGCTGATGAACACCGATGTGTTCTATGAATTCGTCCCCGCAGAGGATCCGTCAGCCGCTCCTATCCCCTCCTGGGAAGTAAAAGAGGGTGGGATATACGCCCTCCTGATAACATCTGGCAACGGCCTATGGCGCTACCCGATCGGAGACACAGTGCTCGTCACCGGCACGGCACCACTTACAGTGACTATCGCAGGACGCACCCGCAGCTTCATCAACGCTTTCGGCGAAGAGGTGATGGTATATAATGCCGATGCAGCACTTGATGCCGCCTGCCGTGCCACAGGAGCCGAGGTGATCGACTACACCGTTGCGCCGGTATACGCCGACGGTGGAGAGCGCGGCCACCACGAATGGCTCATAGAATTCTCCCGGAGACCATCCGACATGGATGCGTTCGCCAGGCTGCTTGACAGCTCTCTACAGGGCGAGAATTCCGACTACCAGGCCAAGCGCTCCGGCGACATATTTCTTGCCCCGCTTACCGTAGTGACCGGTGCTTCGGGCGTTTTCGACCGCTGGCTCGCATCTACAGGCAAACTGGGCGGACAGCGCAAGGTGCCACGCCTGTGCAACGACCGCCGCATCATGGATCAGCTGCTCAGCCTCAACGATAAGCTCAACGCATCGGCCGCAAGCACAGACAAAACCGATCATCAAATATCTTAATAACCATATAATCTTCCAAAATGCCAATGAAAATTTTCAATAAAGCACGCACATTACTGCTTGCCACCACTACGGCCCTACTTTCAGTCTCCGCCACTGCAGGCGACCTCAAATATGTATTTTATTTTATCGGCGACGGCATGGGGATTGCCGAAGCCACCAACGCCCAGCTCTTCAACAAGGAGGTACTCAAAAACGACAGTCCGCTGCTGATGACCACATTCCCGGTGGTAACCATGATCACCACCCACTCGGCAAACTCAGACGTCACCGACTCAGCCGCCGCAGGCACCGCACTCTCCACCGGCTACAAGACCAAAAACGGAATGCTCGGCATGGATGCCGACACTGTGCCTGTGACCTCCGTTGCCCGCCACCTGCAGAAAAAAGGATATGGTATCGGACTGGTAACCTCTGTCGGTATTGACGACGCCACCCCTGCGGCTTTTTACGCCCATGTGCCCAACCGCGGCGATTTTTATGACATAGACCGTGCCCTGGCCGAATCGGGCTACCAGTTCACCGCCGGAGCCGGCCTGCGCGGCACCAAAGACAAGGAGGGGAAAGACAACGGCATTATGAAGCATTTCGACAAGAACAAGGTGAGCGTATGCTACGGCATTGACCAGATAGACAAGAAAGCAAAGAAAGTACTGCTCCTCAGCCCGTTCCACGAGAAGATGAACAATGAGATCGGCTACACCGTAGACTCCATCCCCGGCGGCCTGAGGCTTCCGGCAATGACACGCGCCGGCCTCGAGCACCTGCAGCGCGTTTCCCCCGACAAATTTTTCATGATGGTAGAGGGTGGCAATATCGACCATGCCGGACACGGCAACGACGGCGGCACCTCCGTCCGCGAAGTGATAAACTTCAACGAGGCGCTGCAGGTGGCCTATGACTTCTACCTCGCCCACCCCGACGAGACACTGATCCTTGTCACAGCCGACCATGAGACAGGCGGCATGTCGGTAGGCTGCCGCACCACCGGCTACAGCGCACATCCCGAAGTGGCCCGCACCCAGAAAATATCCAAGGACATGTTCAACGAACATTGCCGCGACCTCATCAAGTCAGGCACTCCCGTCACATGGGAGGAGATGCAGGCATTCCTTGCAGAGAAACTCGGCTACGGCACAGCGGTGAAACTCAAGGAAAAAGAGGAAAAAGAGTTGCAGGACCTCTTCAACGCCACATTTGTGAACCACAATGCCGGAGAAGATGTAAAGACGCTCTATTCCTCCTCAAGCCGCTTTGTAGAAAAAGCCTTCTCTCTGCTCAACGGCAAGAGCGGTTTCGGATGGACCACAAACGACCACACAGGCCACCCCGTGCCTCTCTACGTGATCGGTGTCGGTGCCGAGAAATTCACCAATTTCAACGACAACACCGACCTGCCAAAGAAAATACTGCAGATAGTGGAGGAGTAATCCCCCGTGTGCAGAAATCACACAACTAAACACAAAATCAAATTGATAAAGAAAACGACAGCCGTGCTTCTGATGATCCTTGCCACCGCGATGTTAGCGGCGGCATTGGATCTGACTTCCATAGAGGTGGATGTAAAGATGCACCCGGAAAACTACCGGACACTGATAGAGCGGTTCGAAAACGCCGACACAACCATGACGTCGGATGAACTGCGCAAGCTGTATTTCGGTTATTCTTTCACTACCGACTATGATCCGCGGGAGACGTTTCCAGAGGTAGAGACCGCCTATGAGGCAGGAGAGTACGAGGAATCGCTCAGACTGGCAGAGGAGGCATTGAAACTCAATCCCATGAGCCTTGATCTGAACGTGCTCGCGCTGGCGTCTGCCGACCGCATGCGCGATACCGGAAAGATGGGGGAGAAAATCCTCTATTACGGCATACGCGCCGACCTGGTGGCCACCGCCATCCTCGAGAGCGGGCAGGGCACCTCTGCCGCATCCCCCTTCAGCGTGATAGCCTCGGCAGACATGCAGCGCCTCCTGCGCAACGTGCTTGGCATAGAGGAGATCGTGGACCGCACCAAAGTAGGGGAGATAGACGCCATAAAGGTGACCCTCCCCGGCAATGACCGCCGGCACATCCTTTACTTCGACATGTCAAGAGAACACCAGTACTTCCAGTCACACCCTATACACTGATCTGCCATATGACACAGAACCAACCCAAATGGACCGAGATAGAGCACCTTCCCGAATGGGACGAGGAGTTCTATGAGGTGTACACCGCAAAGAAACATGGCAAATGGGTCATGCTCAAGACCCTGCGTCCGGGATACCGCGACAAAGAGGAGTTCCTCGAGATGATCGGCAAGGAGTTTGACGTGCGCTATAATCTGGCGCACCCCAACATCATAATGATCAATGACTTCGAGGAAGTGCCCGGGCTGGGGATGTGCATAATCACCGACGACGTGTATGGAGACTCGCTCCGCAAACTGCTTGACAAAGGGGAGGTAACTCCCGAAATAAAGGAAACGCTCGTGTACCGTCTGGCCGATGCCATAGGCTATATACAGCAGAACCATATCATCCACCACCCCATCAGGCCCGAGACGATAATCTTCACCGAGAAAATCCGCAACCTGAAAGTGATAGATGTAGGGTTCGACCAGCGCGCCCACCTCTCCCCCACCGCCGCAGCCGAAGACATACGCAGCTACGGGGCGGTGCTGAAAGAGGTGTTGGACAAGACCGGCGACCACGACCAACACCTGCGCCGCATCGCCGACCGATGTCTCAGCGCCGACCCCCGCAAACGTTTCCGCGATGTCCCTGACCTGAAAATGGCACTCTCAGGCAAATCCAACAAGCGCCTGTACATGCTCATAATCGCTTTCCTGCTGCTTATGACCGTAATCCTGGGATATCTGAGCATAAAGAATCCCATGCTATAATACTTACTTAGTAATTTCTGATGGCGATAGAAATCCGAAAAATAGAGCCGAAGCGCTCCGAACTCAAAAAATACGTGACCTACGGAATAGATCTCTACGACGGCAACCCCTATTTCGTACCCCCGCTGGTAATGGACGATGTGAACACACTTACACCGTCGAAGAATCCGGCATTCGAATTCTGCGAGGCGCAGTCATTCATGGCTTACCGCGACGGCAAGCTCGTGGGACGCATCACCGGCATAATTAACCATAAGGTAAACGAACGCACCGGTCAGAAAAGCCTGCGCTTTGGCTTCGTGGACTTCGAGGACGACGCCGAAGTGGCCGACACTCTTTTCAAAGCCGTAAGCGAATGGGGGCGCTCCAAAGGGATGGAATCCATCGTAGGCCCGATGGGCTTCACCGACATGGATCACGAAGGAATGCTTGTCGAAGGCTTCGAGGAGGTAGGCACTATGGCAACCATCTATAATTACCCCTATTATCCTCAGCATATGGAACGCATGGGATTCACCAAAGAGACCGACTGGGTGGAGTTCTACATGAAAGTGCCCGACGCCGTTCCCGAAAAATATGTGAGGATAGCCGAAATAGTGCAGAAACGCAATAACCTGAAAGTCAAGAAATACACCTCGCGCAAAAAGATAAAAGAGGAGTATGGCGTGGCTCTCTTCGAACTGATCAACGAGGCATATGACCAGCTTTACGGCTACTCGCCGCTGTCGCCCAAACAAATACAGTATTACATCAACATGTATCTGGGGATCCTCAACCTGGAACTGGTGACAGTGATCACCGACGCCGACGACAAGATAGTGGCTATAGGCATATCCATCCAGTCTTTCTCCAAAGCCCTGCAGAAATGCCGCGGACGACTCTTCCCCTTCGGATGGCGCCATCTGCTGCCGGCACTTTTAGGAAAGTCCGATGCTGTGGACCTGCTGCTTATCGCCGTAAAACCAGAGTATCAGAACAAGGGCGTGAACGCCCTGCTGTTCACCGACCTGATCCCCTACTACATCAAGAACGGCTTCAAGCATGCCGAGTCGAACCCTGAACTGGAAACAAACTCCAAAGTGCAGAACCAGTGGCAGTATTTCGACACCAGACAGCACCGCCGTCGCCGTTCATACCGCAAACCGCTTTAAGGCATGGCAAGACAAGCAGAAACGAGCCTCCCCAACTGCTTCCGTTTCTCGGCCAACGAGGCGGGATGCGACGAGGCGGGGCGCGGATGCCTCGCTGGCCCGGTTGTGGCTGCGGCCGTAATACTTCCCGACGACTTCCATCATCCCTGGCTCAACGACTCAAAACAGCTCACCGAAAAACGCCGTGAGGCCCTGCGTCCCATAATAGAAGCGGAAGCCGTGGCATGGTGTGTGGCACTCTGCACACCCGAGGAGATCGACTCCATCAATATCCTTAATGCGAGTATCCTGGCGATGCACCGTGCGCTTGACGGTCTTCAGATACGCCCCGGAAGTGTAATAGTCGACGGCAACCGGTTCAAGCCCTACGGCGATCTTCCCTGGCAGACCTTTGTGAAAGGCGACGGACGATTCGGCAACATCGCAGCCGCCTCCATCCTCGCCAAAACCCACCGCGACGAAATGATGCGCCGCCTCGCCGCAGACTATCCCGGCTACAGCTGGGAAGTAAATAAGGGGTATCCCACCAAAGCCCACCGCGCCGCCATAGCCACTCTGGGCGCCACACCCCACCACCGCAAGACCTTCCGCCTGCTCGAGGATCCCACCCTCTTCTGACACTCTGTCAAAGTCTGCGGGGAGAGTGCGGGGAAGCCTCAACGATCACCGGAGAACCGGGGAGGGCTGAGGTGAGCTGCCTGAGTGTCTGTAGGGCGCTTTCACGGGCACGTTCCACATATCCCCGGCGGTAGATTTCCGCGCGATAGCGTGAGGTCAGACGGCGTTTGAGGGCATTCTCCTCGGCAGTAGTGAGCTTGCCAAGTCCAAGCAGGGTGTTATCCCATGTATCTATCACTTCGTAGGCACCGGACGACACAGCCTCGCGCACCACAACGGTCTCGCGTGGCAGACACACCACAAGCGTGTCGCCACGCGTATCCCACCGGAGCTGCTCGAGGTCGAAACGCACCTCGCCGCTGAGACGCGCTTTGGCAAGGAGCCACTTGCCGTGGATGGAATCGCGGAGAACCACCTCATCCTCAATCTCAAGGGTGCATAGGCTGACCATCTGGCGTATGCCTTCTATGCGTGCCTGATCGGTCTGCATGCCACCCTGCGGTTTCTCTGCAAATCTCTCATAAACCCAGATGCAGGCGCCGGCGATCGCCAATATGGCAGCTATGTATATAATGGCTTTTACAATGTATTTCATAGAGACAGTCATTTGAATGTGATATCGCTGTCATACCCCATCATGCGCAGAAGTGCTGAAAAATAGCCTACAGCCTTTTCACGTGCCGCAGCACGGATCCGCTCGCCATATTCGTCATCGGCTTTCAGCTCGTTGCGCAGTGTGGTATTCATCAGCTCCTTGAGCTGTGCGCGCTCCACCGGCGAGATGGTGCTGCGCATGCCGGTGACGCGATAGTGCTCCTCGGTGACAGTGGCATCGCGTCCGGAGAGACGCACCTGCACGGGCGGCAGGACAAGCCTCACATGGTGTCGTGCCTCATCCACTTCCAGATCATCCGCCTCCAGTGCGTCAAGATCTATGTATGCCTCCAGGTAGGTATGATATGAATACACGCCGATGCGGTCGCCCACCTTCAGCATGTTCAGCAACGATGCGAATCCTGTGGCACCACGGTCGCTTATGGTACCTACTTTGCTCACCGACATCTCTGCAAGAGAAAGGCGGCTGACACGACGCAGCTCCGACACGACTTTCACCGCAGGATCCTCTATCTCCACCGTGGCTTTGCGGCAGGAGATGAAGGCGCTCAGCGCGATAGTCGCGCTTATGAAAAACACTTTTTTCCACATAAAAACAAGTGCCACCTCTGAAGGGGTGACACTTAGATAACGTCGCCGGAAGGCAAATATTTCACATGGCGTATGGTAAAGTGTTGCGGATCAGAAACCGGCCAAAACTAAGTTTATTTACTTTACGTCAACATTATGACAACATGCGGCATCCTGAAAACAAGCCGGCGGTGTGTCAAATCCGTGGATCTTGACACACCGCCGGGTTGCAGTATATAATGGGAATCAGAATTACATCGCCTGAGATTATCCGCGGGCAGTAGAAAGGGTGGTAGCTGCGTTGCGCTCCACTATCGCATTGGCCATCTCCACCGCCACAGAGATGTGCGGACAGATATGGTCGGCACCGATCATACGGTCAATACCCGCATGTACCAGGGTCTCGCGCACATTGTCTTTAACGCCTGAGAGCACCACATGTATGCCCTCTTTCTGTGAGGAGGTGATAAGTATCTCAAGATTGTGGATAGCCGTGGAGTCGATAAAGGGAACCTTACGCATGCGGATAATACGCACCTTAGGCTTCTCGGCGAGTGTGGAGCGCATCATTTCGTCAAACTTGGTGGCTACACCGAAGAAAAACGGGCCGTCGATCTCATACACCTCCACGCCGGGAAGCACATTGAGCACCTCATGGTGCGATGCGTCGAGATCGGTACCCTCAGCCACGTCAAGCTGCTCGGAATATACCTTGATCTCGGTGTTCTCCATCACACGGCGGAGGAACAGCACCATGGCCAGCAACAGGCCGATCTCGATCGCAATGGTAAGGTCGAACACTACCGTGAGGAGGAAAGTGACGATCATCACAGACACGTCGCTTTTCGGGTTCTTGAATATGCCCACGATGGTGCGCCATCCGCTCATGTTGTACGACACCACCACAAGCACTGCGGCGAGGCATGCCATAGGCACGTAATTGATAAGCGGCATAAGGAATATATAGATCAGCAGCAGCACGAGGGCATGTACCACTCCGGCCACCGGAGTGCGGCCGCCGTTGGTGATGTTGGTCATGGTGCGGGCGATGGCTCCTGTGACAGGTATGCCGCCGAAGAACGGCACGGTGATGTTTGCCAGTCCCTGACCGATCAGCTCGGTATTGGTGGATGTGCGCGAACCGGTGTAACCGTCGGCCACGGTGGCGCTAAGCAGCGACTCTATGGCACCGAGCACGGCGATGGTGAATGCCGATGGAAGCAGCATATTGATATTCGCCATCGTGAGAGCGAAGCCGTGTACTTCGGGGAGGTCTGTCGACATGGAGCCGAAACGGTCGCCGATAGTGGTGATCTCAATGCCGGGCATAGCGTTTTTGAGGAGCGCCACAACGGCTGTAACCAGTATTATGGCCATAAGGGCACCGGGAAGGCGTTTGGAAATCTTGGGGGTGGCGATGATGATAAGCAGCGACGCCAGCGCCACACCTACGGTGGGAAGATGTATCTTGTCGAAATTGCTGAAATATACACCCCACTTGGAGATGAACTCGCCGGGGAGATCCTTGAGGCCGAGGCCGAGGAAATCGTTGACCTGCGTTGAAAGTATGGTGAGGGCGATACCGGCTGTAAAACCGACTACAATCGGGTAAGGGATAAACTTGATGACGGTACCGAGCTTGAAAATACCCATCAGCACCAGAATAAGACCCGCCATAAAAGTAGCGACAGCCAGCCCCTCGAGGCCGAACCGCGCTATGATGCCGTAGACAATGACGATGAACGCTCCTGTGGGACCACCTATCTGCACGGAGTTTCCGCCGAAAGCCGACACCATGAATCCTCCGATAATTGCCGTAATAAGGCCGATAGTGGGGCTTACACCCGATGCAATACCGAAAGCGATGGCAAGAGGGAGAGCCACAATGCCGACCACGACACCTGCCACAATGTCGGCCTGCAGTTTTTTGCTGTTGTAATGGCGCAAAGCCGACCAAAGTTTTGGCCGGAAATCAACCTTTCCGCTAAAATTCATAAAACCAATTCTTTATATAATTACCTTAGAAATATCATAATCTGCTTGCCGGAACGCTCACGCGCCCGCATATACAACTTCATAAAGATAATCAACTACCACGGTTCAAACAATCCGTATTCTGCGGCAGCCATTATGAGGTGCAAAGTTACAAAAAATGTTAAACACAACAACTCCATGAAGTGCTAAATATTTCCTTCTGCCTCAAAAAGAAGATATTCGGACATCGGTAGCTACGGGGACAGCGAACATTCGCGCGATGTCATACGTAACTATTATGAGCGGACACGCATAGCCCCGTCGCCTTGGGGCAACCGACAAATGTATAAACTTTCAACCGCACGTTTATGAGACACCAGTTGCACCTGCTTGCATCAGTCATTATAGGGAGCGGCGCATGCGCCGCCCAGTTCCCGAGTTTCTCGTTCAGCGCCGGCACCGACGGTGTAAACTTCAATATGTCGAGCGAACCGCTCTTTCCCACAGTAGTGGCCGTGCCCGCACCATACCACCACGGACACTACTTCCATCACGCGCCCGAGCCGGAGGTCTGCATACCGCTGATGCCGGGAGTAAGGTATGTGGACGTGGCACCGTCGTACAAGGCCTACCGCAAAGCGGCGAAAGCATATCGCAAGGCAGCCCGATACAGCGGGGGTACTCCGGGGATAAGCGTCACCCTGCCGGGAGGCATCACTATATCCACACCTGGAGCAGCTCCGGTATACTATTACGATGACGATGATCTGGAGGACTACTACGACGATTACAGGGACTACATCAAGCATCGCAACAAAGAGGCACGCAAGCACGCCAAAAAGATGAGGAAACATTGGGAGAAACACCACGACAAGCATCACGGCAAGCACCATCACCATCACGACGATGACTGACCGGCAGACTGCATCCCTGCCATACGGACAGAAACAGAGGATGTGTCATAATGGCCCATCTGGGTCGTCGCCTGAGGAATTCGGGTTCGGTCATTGACCAAAGTCAACTCCCGTCACCCTCACCCTCAGGCTCC
>CATJQX010000068.1 GCA_949742535.1 uncultured Muribaculaceae bacterium
GCGCCCTGGCACATGAGATGTGCCGGGGCGCTTTCTTTTTTGGGAATTGTGTGTGGAGAGAGGGGAGAGTGAAAGAAAGAGGGAGCGGTGGATCAGAGGCATCAGAGACATCAGAGCTATCAGAGCCATCAGAGGCATCAGGGGTCTCGGGGATGGTGGGGGATGGTGGTGTATCAGAGGCATCAGAGCCATCAGAGCCATCAGAGCTATCAGGGGGCTTAGGGATGGTGGGAGATTAGAGGGAGTTGGGGGAGCGGAGATGGGGGCATCTGGCGGGGCATCCCGGTAGAGCGGGAATTGTTTAGGGGATTTTTCTTGGCGGTTTTAAAAGTTGTGTGTATCTTTGTTGAAGATAAGAAAGGATTTGAAGAAGCTGGTTTTATAACGGGCTTCACTTAGTTGTTATGAATACTCTGGAACCTGTGATTGAAAAGCCTGCCGTACGCCGGGATTCGGTTGTGATTATCCCGATGTATAACGAGAAGGAGAATGCAGCGGCTATTGTGGATGCTGTGCTTGCTCTGGAGCATGGTTTTGATGTTCTGGTTATTGATGACAATTCTCCTGACGGGACGGCCGCCATTGTGCGCGACAAGATGTCAGAGCGGCCGGGACGCGTGTATATGATTGAGCGTCGCGGCAAACTTGGACTGGGTACTGCATATATCGAGGGGTTCCGATGGGCTTTGGCTCATGGGTACGATTATGTGTTTGAGATGGACGCGGATTTTTCTCACAATCCCAAGGATCTTGAAGCGCTTTACCGCGAGTGTGCCGAGAGGGGATCTGATGTGGCTGTGGGGTCGCGTTATGTGACGGGGGTGAATGTTGTGAACTGGCCGATGGGGCGCGTTCTGATGTCTTATTTCGCGTCGAAGTATGTGCAGTTTGTGACCGGGCTTAAAATAAAGGATACAACGGCAGGCTTTGCCTGCTATCGTAGCGAGGTCTTGCGCACGATGGAGCTTGACAGGATCAGGTTCAAAGGGTATGCTTTCCAGATTGAGATGAAGTTTACGGCGGTGAAATGCGGTTTCAAGGTGACTGAGGTGCCTATAATTTTCGTGAACCGCGTGCTGGGAACTTCAAAAATGTCGTCGGGAATTTTTGGTGAGGCGTTGTTCGGGGTTATTAAGTTGAAACTGGATTCGATTACACGCAAATATCCGAAGAGACCGTAGTGTAGTGGCACTCCTGCTGAAGGGAGACGGATTCTGAAAATGATTATTGATGATGAAGCCTAAAGTTTTAGCAAACGGACTTATTTTTAGCAATGGCTTTCGCTTTAAAGGGAGTGTGGTCATTGAGGATTACCTTATAACGAGGGTCGATGTTGGGTATACCGATATCTCTGAGATACCGGCGGAGAATTACGATGTGGTTGATTGCGAGGGGAAGATGATTTTTCCGGGCATTATCGACGAGCATGTGCATTTCCGCGAGCCCGGCATGACGGAGAAGGGGGATATAGCAAGCGAGAGCCGCGCGGCTGTCGCGGGGGGCGTGACATCGTTTTTCGATATGCCCAATACTTCGCCCCAGACCACTACTATAGAGGCATGGGAGGCTAAGATGGCCCGTGCGGCAGAGGTTTCTGTTGCGAATTATGCCTTTTTCCTGGGCGCTGCCAACGGGAATATAGATGAGATACTGTCGGCGGATTATACGCGTATACCGGGCGTAAAACTGTTTATGGGGAGTTCTACGGGCGGGATGCTGGTGAACCGTGAGGATGCCATGCGCAAACTGTTCACGAATTTCCCTTATGTCATAGCATGCCATGCGGAGAGCGAGGATGTGATCGCCGCTAACCGTGCGCGTCTGCTCGTGCAATATCCCGGAGGTATCCCGGTGGGTCTACATAGCACTCTCCGTTCGCGCGAGGCCTGTGTGGAGGCTACCCGAAAGGCTGTAAATCTTGCAAGGGAGACCGGGGCACGGCTTCATGTGATGCATGTGACCACGGCGGAGGAACTTGAATTCTTCGATGCGGGAGATGTGGCGTTGAAGCGCATCACGGCTGAGACCTGTCCGCATTACCTGTGTTTCACGTCCGACAGCGTGGCGGCCACAGGAGGGCTTACCAAGTGCAATCCGGCGATCAAGGATGAGAGTGACAGGCGTGCGCTTCTGCGTGCCGTGACCGAGGGCAAGATAGATGTGATAGCCACTGATCATGCGCCGCATATGATAGCCAACAAACTCGGCGGTGACGCCCTGACAACGGCATCGGGAATGCCGTCGGTGCAGTTTGCCCTTCCGGTTATGCTGCAGCTGACCCGAAAGGGGCTTTTCACAATCGAAGATGTGGTGGAGAAGATGTCGGGGGCGCCGGCACGTCTCTACAGGATGTCGCGCCGAGGCTATGTGAGGCCGCACTACGTGGCGGATCTCGTGATAATCGATCCGGATGCGGATTATACCATAAAGCGGGAAGATGTGCTCAGCGCGTGCGGCTGGAGCCCTTACGAGGGGATGCGGCTTAACTTCAGAGTGGAGCAGACCTGGATAAACGGACAGCCGGCGTATGTGAACGGCGAGTTTACAGGAAAGCAGACGCCGCTGGCTCTCCGCTTCGACATATAATATTAGTGCAAATACACAGAAAAGCCGCTCAATTGAGCGGCTTTTCTGTGTATTTGCAGGTTTTATTCCGTCATATACTCATCTCGCCGCAGATGGGGTGGAGAAGGCTGTTGGAGACTTGTTTCGCAGTCAGTCCGATGCCGAAGAGGAACATCATTTTTGTGAGTGCGGCTTCTGTGGTGATGTCGTGGCCGGAGATTACTCCGGCTTCTGCCAGTTGGTGGCCTGTGGCGTAGCGTTTCTGTCTCACTCCTCCGTTGACGCACTGGGTCACATTCAGAACCACAACGCCGCGCTTGACGGTGTCTTTGATCGCTTTATGGAACCATTCGCATGCCGGTGCGTTGCCGGCTCCGTAGGTCTTCAGCACGATCCCTTTCACTCCTGGTGTCTCAAGTTGCTGCCGCAGCGATAGCTCGGTCATGCCCGGGTGTACA
>CATJQX010000069.1 GCA_949742535.1 uncultured Muribaculaceae bacterium
ATGTGACACGTGGTCTGCGCGACAACGGCACCTTCCTTCTCAACACTATTTGGGAAGGTGAGGAACTCGCCAAGAATCTTCCCGCCAAGGTGAAGAAATATTTCGCCGACCACAACATCACCGTATATTATATCAACGCCACCAAGATCGCGCAGGAGATCGGTCTGGGCAACCGCACCAACACCATCCTCCAGAGCGCCTTCTTCCGCATCACCGAGGTTATCCCCGTTGATCTCGCTGTAGAGCAGATGAAGAAATTCATCGTCAAGAGCTACGGCAAGAAGGGCCAGGATGTTATAGACAAGAACTATGCCGCTGTAGACCGCGGAGGCGAATACAAGAAACTCGACGTAGATCCCGCATGGTCAGCTCTCGAGGCTGAGGCTCCCGCTCCCAACGACGATCCCGAATTCATCAACAAGATCGTGCGCCCCATCAACGCACAGGACGGCGACCTGCTCAAGGTCAGCGACTTCGCAGACCGTCCCGACGGCACATGGGACAACGGCACCGCCGCATACGAGAAACGCGGTGTGGCAGCCTTCGTTCCCGAATGGATCGAAGAAAACTGTATCCAGTGCAACAAGTGCGCATATGTCTGCCCCCACGCTTCCATCCGTCCCTTCCTCCTCGACGAGAAGGAGATGCAGGCAGCTCCCTTCGCAGAGGGCGACACCATCCCCGCTATCGGCAAGCAGTTTACAGGCATGCGCTTCATGCAGGCTGTCGACGTACTCGACTGCCTCGGCTGCGGCAACTGTGTTGACGTATGTCCCGGCAAGAAGGGCGTGAAGGCTCTCGCCATGAAACCGCTCGAGACACAGCTCGACGTGCAGAAAGAGTGGGACTACTGCGTGAAATCTGTGGCATCCAAGCAGGATCTCGTAGACATCACCGCAAATGTGAAGAACAGCCAGTTCGCCACACCACTGTTTGAATTCTCCGGCGCATGCTCCGGCTGCGGCGAGACACCATACGTGAAACTCATCAGCCAGCTCTTCGGCGACCACGAAATGGTAGCCAACGCCACCGGCTGCTCATCAATCTACTCAGGCTCGGTGCCCTCTACCCCCTACACCACCAACTTCCGCGGCCACGGTCCCGCATGGGCCAATTCCCTGTTCGAGGACTTCGCAGAGTTCGGTCTGGGTATGACAATCGCCAACGAGAAGATGCAGCTCCGTCTTGCCGACCTTATGCAGCGCGCCACAGAGTGCGCCACATGCTCCGATGCCATCAAGGAGCAGGCACGCAAATGGCTCGACAACCGCGACGACGCCAAAGCCACACGCGAAGTGTTCGAGACCCTCGTGCCCCTCTGCGAGGCTTGCGGCTGCGAGATCTGCAACGGCATCGTGACTCTCAAGAACTTCATCGTGAAACGTTCGCAGTGGATCATCGCCGGCGACGGCGCCGCCTACGACATAGGTTTCGGCGGTCTTGACCACGTGCTCGCATCCGGCAAGAACATCAATGTGCTCGTGCTCGATACCGAGGTTTACTCCAACACAGGCGGCCAGGCATCTAAGGCAACTCCTGTGGGCGCAATCGCCAAATTCGCTGCCGCAGGCAAACGCGTGCGCAAGAAAGACCTCGGCCTCATCGCCACCACCTACGGCTACGTTTACGCGGCACAGGTTGCTATGGGCGCCGACCAGGCCCAGACACTCAAGGCCATCCGCGAGGCTGAGGCATATGACGGTCCTTCCATCATCATCGCTTACTCACCCTGTATCAACCACGGTCTGAAGGCCGGTATGGGTCACTCGCAGGACGAGGAGGCACGTGCAGTGGCATGCGGTTACTGGCAGCTTTGGCGCTACAATCCCGCTCTTGAGAACGAAGGCAAGAACCCCTTCTCGCTCGACAGCAAGGAACCCAACTGGGACGAGTTCGAGAACTTCCTCAAAGGCGAGGTGCGCTACGCTTCCGTAATGAAGCAGTATCCCGCCGAGGCAGCCGAGCTCTTCGCAGCAGCCAAAGCCAATGCCCGCTGGCGCTACAACAACTACCTGCGTCTCACCCAGTCGCAGTGGGGTGTTGAGCCCGGTGTTCCCGAAGTGAAAGACTAATCCCTATACTCTGATAAAAACTCAGCCCTGTGCCACATGTGGCACAGGGCTGAGTTTTTATATTATTGCAGTCCTGGGAAAATCTCGGTCGTCTCATCCTGCCTATACGCAATATGTCGGAGCGAATTTCGGCAAGATGGTCTTATCTGTCAATACACTACAGCCAGTCTTCCTCCGGTGCATTGCGGATAATGTTATCATATCAACTTGAGATTTTCTCCACGAGCCATCTCCGGCGGCTCGCGGGAAGATCCCTGATTCTGATACGACTAGGAGAATACTTGAAAAGTCTCTTGTCGTTTTCAAATTTTATGGGATAACAAGAATTTTTATTG
>CATJQX010000070.1 GCA_949742535.1 uncultured Muribaculaceae bacterium
ATAATGGCGATTTAGTGTAGTGGCCTAGCACGCCACCCTCTCACGGTGGAGACCCGGGTTCGATTCCCGGATTCGCTACTCGCCAACAAAATCGGTCGGTATCGCAAGGTACCGACCGATTTTCATATACCCCTGTGTGATATGCCCCGCCGTAATCAAGGAGGATCAGGGCGCATAGTAATATAGGATCAGCGGATTTTTGGATCAGCGGATTTTTCCGGTGGGCTGAGGATGAGTCATGAATATAGCGTCTTAGCGAGCCGCCGGAGGTGGCGTGTCAAATGTAAGCACCGTATCGAGCGGTTGGCGAGGACGTCAGGACGAGTACGCCGCGAAGGTGCGGTGTATATAGATCCTTTCCCGATAGCAACGCTTCGGAGAAGCGGGTACAATAGAAAAACCGCAATACGAAACAGGCGATACATCGTTTATTTAAGAGCCGATCGGAAAGCTGCGGCCGCGGGACGCCATGTGGCGGGAACGCTGTCAATGGGGTATACTACGAAATTTCCGGATTGGTTGCCGTGTGGGGGCACAGTGAAGACAAGTTCATAGCGGGCGTCGGATACGGTGGCATTTCCGATGCTGTCGCGTGTGAGTTTAACTACAGCAAGTGCGCCTCCGCGTGTGTCGCGTGTCTTCATGTTTGAGATAAAGTTGCCGAGCGAGTAGACCACGAGCGCCGGGCGTCCGCTCAGTGGATTGGTGCGCATCTCATATGGCTGCACCACATGGGGATGTCCTCCGATAACCATGTCCACCCCCTGCGATACGAGAAAATCCGCGAGCGATTTTTCACTTGCCACAGGAAGCAGCCGGTATTCCTCGCCCCAATGCATGGCAGCGACGAGCAGTTCCGCTCCCGCCTGGCGTGTGGCCTCGATATCGCGTTTTATCTGCTCGCGGTCTATGTAGTCTACCACGGCGTCGGTCTGCACGGTGAATCCGTTTGTGCCGTAGGTATAGTTGAGAAATCCTATTTTGAACCCCTTCACGTTTACAATGCGCGGAATGGAGGCTGATCTCTCTTCGGCATTCGCGTATGTGCCGATATGCGGTATGTGCAGTGAGTCGAGTGCGGCTATTGTGTGTCTCAGTCCTTTGTCGCGCCGGTCGAGGGTGTGGTTGTTGGCTGTAAGAAACAGGTCGAAACCTGCGTCAGACAGGGCTTCGGCATATTCGACGGGAGCGTTGAAGCAAGGATAGCCGGTAAAGTTCTTTTCCCCAATAGGGGTCTCGAGGTTGACCACGGCATAGTCGGCCTGGCTGACAAGCGGTTGCACCGGGCGGAAACAGGCAGAATAATCATACCCTTTTCCGCCCGCAAGTGCGTGTGCCGCGTCTATCTGTGCCTGGTGCATCATGGCGTCTCCTGCAAACAGGAGCGTGGCCTCCTGTGCCCCGGCCATGGCCAGGGTAAGGTTCATCACTATCGCCAGGATCGCCTCCGACATACCGGGAAATGTTTATGAAATATTACCGTAATGCGACTGCGGCGTTTTTCACGCCGGGTAAATCGTATGTTGGGCTGCCAGAAGCGTATTGCGCATCAGCGATACAATGGTCATGGGACCCACCCCTCCGGGGACAGGAGTGATGAAGGCGCATTTGGGAGCCACCTCGTCGAATTTCACGTCGCCGCACAGGCGGAAACCACTCTTGCGCGATGCGTCGGGAACACGTGTGGTGCCCACGTCGATCACCGTGGCGCCCTCTTTAACCATGTCGGCGGTGACAGACTCGGGGCGTCCCATCGCAGCGATAAGAATGTCGGCATTAGCGCATACCTCACTGAGATTCTTGGTGTCGCGGTGGCATACGGTGACAGTGGCGTTGCCGGGATATCCTTTCTGCATCATAAGTGTCGCCACAGGCTTTCCTACGATGTTGCTACGTCCGAGCACCACGCAGTTGGCGCCGGAAGTGGGTATGTTGTAGCGTTCCAGCAGCATCATTATGCCGGCCGGTGTGGCGCTGCGGAAACAGGGGAGACCTATCGACATGCGACCCACGTTGATGGGGTGGAAACCGTCGACATCCTTGCGGTAATCTATTGCCTCGATGAGTTTCTGCTCGGAAATATGGCGGGGGAGGGGGAGCTGCACGATGAAACCGTCGATTTCGGGATCGTTGTTCAGGCGGTGTATCTCCTCAAGCAGGCGCTCTTCTGTCACGTCGTCTTCGAAGCGTATGAGCGACGATGTAAAGCCACACTCCCCGCAGGATTTCACTTTGTTGGCAACGTATGTCTCGCTCCCGCCATCGTGTCCCACGAGTATGGCGGCGAGGTGCGGGCGCCGTTTGCCTGCGGCTACCATTTTCTCTACTTCGGCAGCGATTTCCAGTTTTATTTCGGCTGCTACTTTCTTTCCGTCAATAAGCTCCATCCTGTATCGGTTATAGGTTAGGGGTCAAAAATGGTATAAATATCAGCGACGGCGCATCTGGCGCATCATCTGCATGGGGTTTTTCATTGATGTGGCGGCTTTCATCACCTTGCGTGTCTGCTCGAACTGTGTGAGCAGGCGGTTGACTTCCTGAAGCGATGTGCCTGAACCTGCGGCGATGCGCCGGCGGCGGCTGCCGTTGATTATCGACGGGTTCACACGTTCCTTCTCGGTCATGGAGCTTATGATGGCTTCTATGCCTTTGAAAGCGTTGTCGTCTATCTCCACATCTTTAAGCGCTTTTCCCACACCAGGTATCATGGCCGCGAGATCCTTGAGGTTGCCCATCTTCTTGATCTGCTGTATCTGGCCGAGGAAATCGTTGAAGTTGAACTCGTTTTTGGCGATCTTGCGCTGGAGCTCGCGGGCTTTCTTCTCGTCGAACTGCTGCTGTGCCTTTTCAACGAGTGAAACGATGTCGCCCATACCCAGGATACGGTCTGCCATACGCGAGGGATGGAATAAGTCAAGCGCGTCAAGTTTCTCGCCCGTACCTACGAATTTGATCGGTTTGGTAACCACGGTGCGTATGGAGAGCGCCGCACCGCCGCGGGTGTCACCGTCGAGTTTGGTGAGCACCACGCCGTCGAAGTCAAGGCGGTCGTTGAATTCCTTCGCGGTGTTCACGGCATCCTGACCTGTCATAGAGTCCACTACGAAGAGTGTCTCCTGCGGTTTGATGGCTTTCTTTATCGCTTCTATCTCATCCATCATCTGCTCGTCCACGGCGAGACGTCCGGCCGTATCGACGATCACGAGGTCGAGATGGTTGCGCTTTGCATGTTCGATGGCGTTGCGCGCGATCTCTACAGGATTCTTGTTGCCCTCCTCAGTGTATACGGGCACTTCGATCTGCTGTGCGAGCACTTTCAGCTGCTCGATGGCGGCAGGGCGGTATACGTCGCATGCCACAAGCAGGGGGCGTTTGCCTTTCTCGCTTTTGAATTTTTTTGCGAGCTTGCCGGAGAATGTGGTTTTACCGGAACCCTGCAGACCCGACATGAGGATCACCGTTGGGTTGCCCGACAGGTTCACCTGCGCCGTCTCTCCACCCATGAGCTGAGCCAACTCGTCGTGTACGATCTTCACCATCAGTTCCTGCGGCTTTACGGCGTTGATCACGTTCTGGCCGATGGCTTTGGCTTTTACTGTGTCGGTGAAATTTTTGGCGACTTTATAGTTGACGTCGGCGTCGAGCAGGGCGCGGCGCACATCCTTGAGGGTCTCGGCTACGTTGATCTCAGTGATCTTGCCCTGACCTTTCAGTATTTTAAAACTCCGTTCAAGTTTCTCGCTTAGGTTCTCAAACATGTCGTGGTATGTGAATGGGTTAGGAGCGGAGAGAGTTTCCGGTGTAAAGAATTGTGGGGCGTGGAGAGATTATTTGTCGAGGCGGTTGGTGGCGGTGTCCGGGAAAATGACCCGCGGTTTGAATCCGCGTGCCTCTTCCGGCGTCATAGATGCATACGCCATGATTATGACCACATCGCCCGGCTGCACCTTTCGGGCGGCCGCTCCGTTGAGGCATATCACCCCGCTGTTTCTCTCGCCCGGAATTGCGTATGTCTCGAGGCGTTCACCGTTGTTGTTGTTGACGATGTAGACGTGTTCGCCTGGCAATATGCCTGCGGCATCCATAAGCTCCTCGTCGATGGTGATGCTGCCTATGTAGTCCAGTCGCGCCTCAGTTACCGAAACACGGTGGATCTTTGATTTCAATATTTCAATCTGCATGGTTACTGAAGATTGTATTTGATGTTGTCGATAAGGCGCACTTTACCGCAATATACGGTGATGCATCCTACAGGCGATCCGTTTTCTGCATCCTGCCAGTTTTCGAGCGGCTGCATGGTGAGCGGATCCACTATGTCGTAATACTCCACCTCCATCTGGGGGCAGGCGTTGATACGGTCGATGACCTGTTTCTTGGTTTCGGCGAGCGTGTGGGTGCGGGCGAAACCGAGGCTCTCCTCAAGTGCGCGGTGGATGGCGGGAGCTGTCTGGCGCTGCTCGGGGGTGAGGCGTGTGTTGCGGCTGCTCATTGCGAGGCCGTCGGCTTCGCGGCATATGGGGCAGTCCACCACCTCAAGGTCAAATCCCTCAAGTTCCACCATGCGGCGTATGACAGCTATCTGTTGGAAGTCTTTTTCTCCGAAATATGCGCGGTCGGGGCTTACGATGGCGAACAGTTTGCTTACAATCTGTGCCACTCCGTTGAAATGGCCAGGACGCATGGCGCCCTCCATCACTTCGGCCACAGGGCCGAGATCGAAAACACGGGTATCCGGCTCGGGATAGACCTCTTCGACCGAAGGGATGAAAGCCACATCCACGCCGGCCTGCTCCAGTTTGGCGCAGTCTGCCTCCTCTGTGCGGGGATATGTGGCCAGATCCTCGGCATTATTGAATTGGGTGGGATTCACGAAAACGCTTACCACCACAAGATTGTTTTCCTTTCTTGCACGGTCTACCAGGGATATGTGTCCTGCATGCAGTGCACCCATTGTGGGCACCAGGCCGACGCTTTTGCCTTCGGCGCGTGCCTCGGCTACACGTCGGCGCAGACCGTCGACTGTTCTGATTATTTCCATTTTAGACAATCGTACTTTTCTATGACGCGGTTTCAGCCCGGAGGCTGTTACCTACAAATTGCCTGCAAAGGTAATAAATTATTGTGAAACAATAACAAGGCCGCACATGTAAACTTTCCCTCTCTTCATATGGCCTCCCTGTAGTTTCCGCATGTTTGAGGGAAATGCAGGCGGGGGATATCCCATAATTTATTTCCTCCTTGTGAAGATTATATAAATATGTTTTGTAACATATGAAATTTTATTGCAGTTAATAGAAAAATGACTAATTTGCGCTCCGAAATCTTTCTCCACCTACCATAATTGCTTAGGTTATCATAATCTAAACGAAACTTACTAAAATTCTAATAACATGAAGGTTTACCAGACTGACGAGATCAAAAACATTGCCTTGCTCGGTAGCAAAGGCTCGGGAAAAACCACACTCGCTGAAGCAATGCTTTTCGAGTGTGGAGTTATAAAACGTCGCGGCACGGTTGAGGCAAACAACACCGTATCAGACTATTTCCCTGTGGAAAAGGAGTATGGTTACTCGGTCTTTTCCACGGTTTTTTATGCAGAGTTCCTCAATAAGAAGCTGAATGTTATTGACTGCCCTGGAGCCGACGACTTCGTGGGCAACGCCATCACCGCCCTCAATGTCACCGATACAGGCGTGATCCTGATCGATGCGCAGTATGGAGTGGAGGTTGGCACACAGAATATATTCCGTACTACCGCCCAGCTTAAGAAACCGGTGATTTTTGCGGTAAACCAGCTTGATGGGGAAAAGGCCGATTACGACAATACTCTCGAACAGATGCGGGAGATTTTCGGTAAGAAGGTCGTGCCCATCCAGTATCCCATTCAGTCGGGTCCCGGTTTCAACTCCATGATCGACGTGCTCCTTATGAAGAAATATTCGTGGGGGCCCGATGGTGGCGTGCCGACCATCGAGGAGATTCCCGCGGAGGAGATGGAGAAGGCCCGCGAGTGGAACCAGGCTCTTGTGGAGGCTGCCGCCGAGAACGATGAGACACTGATGGAGAAATTCTTCGAGCAGGGACATCTTACAGAAGACGAGATGCGCGAAGGTATCCGCAAAGGGCTTGTGGACCGTTCGATCTATCCCGTATTCTGCGTGAGCGCTCTCAAGGACATGGGTGTGCGCCGCATGATGGAGTTCCTCGGAAACGTGGTGCCTTTCGTAAAGGATATGCCGGCGCCTCATGACGCCGAGGGACGCGAGGTGAAACCTGACAGCAACGGCCCGCTGAGTATCTTCATGTTCAAGACCACAGTGGAACCGCATATCGGCGAGGTACAGTATTTCAAGGTGATGAGCGGTACGCTCAACGCCGGCGCCGACCTCGACAATGTGACCCGTGGCGGCAAGGAACGTCTGGCGCAGATTTTCTGTGTATGCGGCCAGATAAAGACACCTGTCGACAAGCTTTGCGCAGGCGACATAGGCGCTACCGTGAAGCTGAAAGATGTGCGCACCGGCAACACGCTCGACGAAAAGGGGTGCGACTATGCTTTCGACTTCATCAAATATCCCGCTCCGAAATATCAGCGCGCCATCCGTCCTGTTACCGAGAGCGATGCCGAGAAACTTTCGGCTATCCTCACCCGCATGCATGAGGAGGATCCCACATGGGAGGTTGAGCAGAGCAAGGAGCTGAAACAGACCATCCTCAAGGGTCAGGGTGAATTCCATCTGCGCACTCTCAAATGGCGCGTGGAAAACAACGACAAGCTCCCAATCATCTTCGAGGAGCCGAAGATCCCTTACCGCGAGACCATCACAAAGGCAGCTCGTGCCGATTATCGCCATAAAAAGCAGTCGGGTGGCGCAGGCCAGTTCGGCGAGGTGCATCTGATCATTGAGCCTTACACAGAGGATGCTCCTCTGCCAGATACCTACCGTTTCGGCAACCAGGAGTTCAAGATGAGTGTGCGCGACACACAGGAGATACCCCTGCAGTGGGGTGGCAAGCTCGTGGTGCACAACTGTATCGTTGGCGGTGCTATCGACGCGCGCTTTATCCCGGCTATTGTGAAGGGTCTGATGGACCGCATGGAGCAGGGACCGCTCACCGGCTCATATGCCCGCGACGTGCGTGTTTGCATCTACGACGGCAAGATGCATCCGGTTGATTCGAATGAAATCTCTTTCCGTCTGGCTGCCCGCAACGCCTTCTCCGAAGCGTTCCGCAACGCCAACCCGAAGGTGCTCGAGCCTGTGTATGATGTGGAGGTGATGGTTCCCTCCGACGTAATGGGCGACGTGATGGGCGATCTTCAGGGACGCCGTGCCATGATCATGGGCATGTCTTCTGAAAACGGTTTCGAGAAGATCACGGCCAAAGTGCCTCTCAAAGAGATGTCGTCCTATTCCACCGCTCTCAGCTCCATTACAGGAGGCCGCTCTTCGTTCACGCTGAAATTCGCGTCGTATGAGCTTGTTCCGGGTGATGTTCAGGAGAAACTTCTGAAGGAGTATGCTGAGAAAGCTACAGAAGAATAATATTGAGGATATAAATCACTTGTCCCTAAACTGAAAAAAGCTGTGCAATCCGCACAGCTTTTTTCAGTTTAGGGACAATGTGTATTGCCGCTTTTGCGGCAAACGGTTCAGTGCACTGCCACTTTGTATGTGTTGCCGTCGACATTCACCACGTAAATGCCGGCTTCAACAGGGATGATGGCACTTTCTGATGAACCGGAGTGTGCCACGGCGATGCCGGAGATGTTGTAGACCGTAGCCGATGTGTGCCCGCCACTGATCACGATGCTGCCGTCGGCGCTGCTTACAGACACGGTTGTGTTGCCGTTGATGCCGATCTGTTCGTTGCCGGAGACTGTTGCCGATGCATAGACGGCGAATTCGTTAGGCGCGAGTTTTACGCTCACGGAGTTGCCTCCTGCCGATTCGAGCGTGGGGGTGGTGCCGTATGAGGCGGTGACGAGCTGCGCGTTGGCCGGCGAGAGTTTTGATGTCGTGGAGATCACGCTCTTGGCATTGCCGGAGACAGCAGGATTGAAGAATGCGATGATCTCCTTGCCGGCTGAGGTGATGCGGATAGTGCGGATGCTCTCCAGGCTGTTGTTGAATCCGGTGAGCGTGCATGTGGCGTCTGTGCCGTTGAACATCTCGGGGTTCAGTTTGCGCAGGTGTATGAGCTGACGGTAGTTTTCAAGCAGGCCTGCACGCATGCCGTTTGTCATCTGGTTCCATTTCGGGGCGATGGCGCGTAGTTTGTCAAGGTCGCTGCCCTGATGGTCGTCAGCGGCTACCTCGCCGAACTGCCATATCATTTTGCTGCCGGGGGTAAGGAGCATATGGGCTGCTACCGCACCGAGACGCTTTACAGAACTGCTTTTCGGGTGTGTGGCGGTATATGCTATCGTGGCGTCGCACTCGCGGGTGTTGGTGGTGCGCATTTTGGATGCGAGGCGGGGTTCGTCGTGGCTTTCTGCATAGTCCACGGTCTGTCCTACGGTGCGGTTCCAGTTTGAGGCTACGAATCCTGTCATGGCGCCGGAGCTGCCGCCGGGGCGTGCGGTGGCGTAGTCGATGCTTGCCGACGATACTTTTGACCATGTGAGCTGTCCGTCGGCGCCGTTGGCGTTGTCCTCCTTGTCGGTGCCGAGCAGCTCGTTGATGTGTATTGCGTCGGGCTTTATTTCCGATATGACGGCATGAAGTTCTTTCATTAGCTTGACACGGCTTTCATTGTAGGCATCGGTGCCGGCACCGTAGCTGTTGTTGGAGCCGAGACCTTTCACGAGGTCAAAACGGAAACCGTCTACTTTATATGCTGTGAGCCAGTAGCGGAGCACATCCTTCCAGTGCTGTTTTACAAGTGGGCAGTCCTGGTTCCAGTCGTTGAGCACGCTGTAGTCGTGGGGTGCGGTAGCGTTATAGAAGGGGTTGCCGGAGGCACCTCCATACATCTGGTACCAGGGTGTGAGGCCGTCGCTCTGGTTGAACACAATGTCAAGAATAACGGCTATTCCGCGGCGGTGGCATTCGGCCACGAAATCGCGCATGTCGGCGGGGGTGCCGTATGCCTTGTCTGGAGCCATGTAGAAGTTGGTGTTGTATCCCCAGGAGTTGTTGCCGTTGAATTCCATCACAGGCATCAGCTCCACGGCGTTCACACCGAGCGATTCCACATAATCGAGTTTCTCAATGGCTTTGCGGAATGTGCCGAACGATTTGCCCCCCTGGTCGGTGCCGTCGCCCGTGAAATCGCGCAGCAGCATCTCGTAGATGGTGAGCGTGCGGTGGTCAGGCACTTTGAAGTCGAGGGTGGAGCTGTCCCAGGT
The DNA here is from genome assembly GCA_949742535.1 of uncultured Muribaculaceae bacterium. GTDB lineage: Bacteria > Bacteroidota > Bacteroidia > Bacteroidales > Muribaculaceae > UBA7173. The sequence continues at coordinate 9,353 of CATJQX010000070.1, forward strand.
GTAGTTGTCAATGTCGCCGCGGTATACTGCGAGCATGGTGTTGGCGGGTACCTTGTCGGCGGGATATTCCGGCATGCCCGGGAAACATGTGGATGGGAGGTACTTGTCGTTGTAGGGGTCAAGTATCAGCCGGGCATATGGGTCGCCGACATTATATTCGCCGTCGATTTTATAGTAATAGGGGAGATACTGGTTGTTGGCGAGCGACGCTGATGTCTTGATCCAGAAATACCGCTGGTTCTCGTAGTCGGTGTAATTCATCACGTTCTTGCCGAGTGCCTTGTAATCGTCCCATGCGCCGACAAGAAGTGCGTTTGTCTTGCGCGGCGCGGCGATGCAGAAGGTTACTGTCCCGTCGGAGTTCTTTACGGCACCCTGCACAGGTTTGCCGCCGGGATAGCTCTTCTGGGCGCTGGCGGGGAGACAGCTGACCTGCATCTCTTCGGTGAGTGTCTCTGAGCCTCGTTTAGCGGTAGCCACAATGTTGTGCGGTGTATCAGACGGGGTGAAGTTATGCGATACCTTCAGCTGTGTGCCGGTGACTTTTCCGATGCTTGTGCCGTTCACTGTGAGCGAGAGGTCGCAGCTTGCGGTGGCGTTGACGGTAAACGCAATCTGACGGGCGCCGTGGAAGGCCGTGGCGCTTCCGTTGTCGGCGGAGAGTGTCAGCTGCAGCCCGTCGGGCGCGATGTCGATGAAATAGTCGTCGGTCTGGCCGTATCCGTTTCCGGCACCTGATGCCAGACGTGCGATAATGGCGATTTTGGCCGGTTCATCGCCGGCTTTCATATTGAAATATTCGCGCATGTCGCCGATATTCAGCTCCCAACGTCCGTCGGCCAGTTTGTTGAAACGTTTGTCGGGTGTGTTTGTATTCCAGTCCCCCTTCACGTATTCCCATTTGTCCGGATCCTTGGTGAGTGTCACGCCGATATGGGCATAGATAGCACTGGCGTTGATGAGTTCCTGTTTGCCGCTGCGGTCGGCATGGAAATAGATCTTGAGATTTTTTGTGCCGGCCTGTACTATTTCCGGCGAGGTGGTAAACAGTTGCGCCACAGCCTTTTCCGGCGCTAAGACACAAGCGAGTGCCAGTGTGAGCACCGCCAACAGATGTTTAATCATCGGTAAAAGAATTAATAATAAAAATAATAAGTAAGATAATAATCGTCCTGCAAAGATACGAAATTAGTCAATTTCCGGGAAGAGGTTTAAGAAGATTTATGAAAAGGCTATGTATCCGTTATTTGTTTCGGATACATAGCCTTTAGAATTTCTATGGAAAGATTGGCCTCAGAAAAGGAATTCCTCCAGTTTGAGAGCGCCGCAGAGTTCCTCGATCTTGCCTACGAGGCGTGCGAAAT
>CATJQX010000071.1 GCA_949742535.1 uncultured Muribaculaceae bacterium
CGAGGGTTTGGTGGGGTTGGGGGTGATTCGCACAGGATTCAAACCTGTAACCTTCTGATCCGTAGTCAGATGCTCTATTCAGTTGAGCTAGCGAACCATCTTTTGGAGAAGTAATGTTCTCTTTAGATGCATTTGGGAAAGTGATTTCCGTTTTGCGATTGCAAAGTTACTACCTTTTTTTGAATTGCCAAACTTTTGGGCGTGTTTTTTCGCTTGAGGGGCGTTTTTTTTTGAGCGCGGGGTTTTTCATCCCTTTTAAGTGGCTTTTTGTTTGGTTATTTTGTAACTTTGCATCTAATTACAGGAATAGTGCGAAAAATATGAACATACTCGAACTTAGTGAGCAGGAAATAGTGCGCCGCCAGTCGCTTGAGCAGATGCGGCAGATGGGTATCGACCCTTATCCCGCAGCGGAGTATCCGGTGACGGGTTATACCGACGAGATCAAAGAAACGTTTACCGATATTCCGGTTGACGCCGATGGCAACAGCCTGCCCGACGCGCCGGCTCCACGCCAGGTGAGTGTGGCAGGCCGTGTGATGGGGCGCCGCATCATGGGTAAGGCGTCCTTTATGGAGCTGCAGGATGCCCGCGGCCGCATACAGGTGTATGTGAACCGCGACGAGCTTTGCCCCGGTGAGGACAAGGATCTTTACAACGTGGTGTTCAAGAAACTGCTTGACATAGGCGATTTCGTGGGTGTGGAAGGCTATGTGTTCCGCACGCAGACCGGCGAGATCTCCATACACGCGCAGAAACTGACCGTGCTCGGTAAATCGCTGAGGCCCCTTCCCATCGTGAAAGTGAAGGATGGGGTGACATATGACTCTTTCGACGATCCCGAGCTTCGCTACCGCCGCCGCTATGTGGACCTGGTGGTAAACGAAGGCGTGAAGGATATTTTCATCAAGCGCACTAAGGTGTTCACCGCCATGCGCAACTACTTCAACGAGCATGGCTATATGGAGGTGGAGACACCGATCCTGCAGTCGATTCCCGGCGGAGCGTCGGCAAGGCCGTTCATCACCCATCATAACGCTCTGGATATACCTCTGTACCTGCGTATTGCTGACGAGCTTTATCTGAAGCGCCTGATCGTGGGAGGTTTCGAGGGTGTGTATGAGTTCTCGAAAAACTTCCGCAACGAGGGTATGGACCGCACCCACAATCCCGAATTCACCTGCATGGAGATTTATGTCTCCTATAAGGACTACAACTGGATGATGGCCTTCACCGAGCGGATGCTGGAGCGCATCTGCATGGAAGTGAACGGCACCACGGAGGTGAAAGTGGGGGATAACATGATATCGTTCAAGGCGCCTTTCCCCCGCGTGACCATGCGCGACGCCATACTCGAGCATACCGGCTACGACATCAACGGCCGCTCGGAGGAAGAGCTCCGCGAGGCTGCCCGCGCCATGGGCATCGAGGTAGACGAGACCATGGGCAAAGGTAAGCTGATCGACGAGATGTTCGGCGAGAAGTGCGAGGGCACCTATATCCAGCCTACTTTCATCATAGACTATCCCATAGAGATGTCGCCCCTTACCAAGCGCCATCGCGACAATCCCGAACTGACCGAGCGTTTCGAGCTGATGGTCAACGGCAAGGAGCTTGCAAACGCATATTCCGAGCTTAACGACCCGATCGACCAGTATGAACGGTTCGTGGAGCAGATGCGCCTTTCGGAGAAGGGTGACGACGAGGCCATGATCATCGACCATGACTTCATCCGCGCCCTCGAATATGGTATGCCCCCCACATCGGGCATGGGCATAGGCATGGACCGTCTGGTGATGCTCATGACAGGGCAGACCACCATACAGGAGGTGCTTCTTTTCCCGCAGATGCGTCCCGAGAAAACGGCGCGCCGCGACAAGCCCGAGGCATTCATGCAGCTCGGGGTTGAGGAAGCATGGGTGGCACCCGTGCAGAAAGCCGGTGCGCTCACCGTAGAGGCTCTCGCAGCGGCTACTCCAGGCAAACTCCACCAGGAACTTTGCGGAATCAACAAGAAATATCATCTCGGGCTCAAGAACCCGACAATCGACGAAGTTACCGCGTGGGTGGAAGCCGCTTCCGCCGCCGGCAGCGAACAGGAATGACCCCTCAGGTGTTTTCACCTTACAGAAATCTGTATAAGTAAGATATGCTAACAAAAGACTTCCCGGGAAGAGTAGCCGTGATGGGCGGCGGCAGTTGGGCCACAGCGCTGGCCAAGCTGCTGCTGCGCAACCGCGACACGATCCTGTGGTATATGCGGCGCGACGACCGGATAGAGGAGTTCATGCGCGAGGGGCACAACCCCGCGTATCTCACCGACGTGCAGTTTGACGTGCAGCGCATAGAGTTCTCATCGGATATAAACTATGTGGCCCAGGAGGCCGACACGTTGCTTCTGGTGATGCCATCCCCTTATTTCAAAAGCCATCTTGAAAAACTGAATGTAGATATCAGCAAGAAATTCGTGGTATCTGCCGTAAAGGGCATAGTGCCCGGTGAAAACGTGCTTGTCACCGACTACATGCGTGATACGTTTCATGTTGCCGAGGACCATATGCTTGTGGTCAGCGGTCCGTGTCATGCGGAAGAAGTGGCGCTTGACCGTCCCACCTATCTGACGATAGGATGCAAGGACATAGAGGCGGCGAAACGGTTCGGCCGGTGTGTGTGCGGTTCCAAGAACTGCCATGCCATCCCCACCACCGATGTGGACGGCGTGGAGTATGCCGGCGTGCTGAAAAACGTGTATGCCATTGCCGCCGGCATAGTGCACGGCATGAAGAAGGGAGATAATTTCCTGGCCATGCTCGTGAGCAACGCCATCCGTGAGATGGAACATTTCCTCGACGCGGTGAACCCCCGTCCGAGGCAGATTTGCGACAGCGTGTATCTCGGCGACCTTCTGGTGACCGCATATTCCCGCTTCAGCCGCAATCATAACTTCGGTTCCATGATCGGGAAGGGATATTCCGTGAAAGCCGCCATGATGGAGATGGAGCAGACTGCCGAGGGATATTACGGCGCCAAATGCATCCATGAGATCAACCGCCGCTATGAGGTGGCCATGCCGATTGCCGATACAGTATACGACATACTTTACCGCCGCATGCGCCCCGAGTATGCCCTGAGCCGCCTGTCGGAGCATCTTGATTGACAAGAAAAGACACACCGCAAGGAAATGAATGACCAGTCCGACCGTATTTCCAGTCTGATCTCGCTCAGCGACATACACAAGAGTTTCGACCGCCTCGAGGTGATCCGCGGGGTGGATCTTGATGTGCGCAAAGGTGAGGTGATGTCGGTGGTAGGACCGAGCGGTGCCGGAAAGACCACCCTGCTGCAGATAATGGGTACGCTCGACCGTCCAGACCGCGGCACGGTGTCATATGCCGGAGAGGATGTCTTCAGGCTGAACGACAGGAAGCTGGCCAAGTTCCGCAACAGCCGCATAGGGTTCGTGTTCCAGTTCCACCAGTTGCTTCCCGAGTTCTCGATGCTCGAGAATGTGGCGTTGCCCGCCCTTATAGGGGGTGCGTCGCGCGGGGAGGCATTCTGCCATGCCCGTGAACTGATCGAATATCTGGGGCTAAAGGACCGGGCCGACCATCGCCCCGCACAACTGTCGGGGGGAGAGAGGCAGCGCGCCGCTGTGGCGAGAGCACTTATGAACCGGCCTGATGTGGTGCTCGCCGACGAGCCGTCGGGAAGTCTCGACACCCACAACCGCCGGGAACTGCACAAACTGTTTTTCGATCTGCGCGACGACATGGGACAGACCTTCGTGATAGTGACACACGACGAGTCACTGGCAGCAGATTCAGACCGCGTGGTGCATATGACCGATGGCGTGATAACTGAAATTTCCGAGCGCCGGTGAGTCTGGCAAGCATTTTGCATGATAGTACAATAAACGAAAATACACTGTAGAATGTCATATAAATCCGCACATAAGACAGTAGTTCCGGCAGTGTCGGCGATATTGGCGGTTCTCTGCGCCGGTTGCTCCGACGGGCAGGCCGACGGTGTGCGGTATGCCACATTGTATGATGTGGTGGAATATGCCGGCCAGGCAGACAACGGAACCGATTTCAGGCTTTTTGCGCCGGATGCCGACGAGGCGGCCGATCTCCGTTCCTCCTCGCCTGTGAACACCGGCGAACTAAAGGAGGGGGAGTGCCTGCTGCTCGCCTATGTGCCCCGCAACGGGGAGGCATATACATCGGGTACGGTGGATGTGACAGGTGTAGGTGTGGTGTCAAACGACCGCCTTCTCAAAGGGAAACCGGAGACGCTCGACGGTTGGGATGCCGATCCCGTATGGATCTCCAGCCTGTGGCGCGCCGGTGGCAAGATCGTGATGCGCATAAAGCTCGTTTATGATCCGGAGCCGAGAGTGTTCAGGCTTGTCGTGGACGAGACCACGATGGCCGACGAATACCCCGAGGCATATCTGGTGAACATGCGCCACGGCGACGCCGAGAATTTCCTCAGGCAGTACTATGTGGCTTTCGACGTGCATGCCATGTGGACTTACTCCACCTGCAAAGGTCTCAGGATACATATCAACAATTCAAACGACACCTCCCTGAAAGAATTCGTCATAGAAAAACCGGCGTCTTATACCTCGGGAGGCGGAGAAGATATACCCGACGGATCAGATGCCGCGGGCGACAAACAGACAGAGAAAAATAATCAATAGAAACATTAACTTTTAAATATCAGAACAATGGCAGAAAACAAACAGGAAATAAAGATCGAGCTCACTCCCGAAATCGCTGCGGGACACTACGCAAACCTCGCAGTTATCTCACACTCGGGCGGCGAGTTTTTCCTTGACTTCATCAACGTGGCTCCCAACATGCCCCAGGCACGCGTGCAGAGCCGTATCATCATGACTCCCGAAAACGCCAAGAACCTTCTGTTCGCCCTCCGCGACAACATTCAGAAGTATGAGAGCACTTTCGGCGAGATCGTGCGCAAGGCTCCCAAAGGTGGCAACAACGGCGCCAACAACGGCGGCAACCTGCCCAACCCGTTCCAGGCCTGAAACGTCAGAAAGATAAAATAGAATCCGTCCCGGTGTGCGCCACAGCGCGCTCCGGGCGTATTCGTTACTTCGATCACCACTCACACATCATCATCATCCGACAATGAAGAATCACAATCTGTGCATATACAATTCGCTGACACGCTGCAAGGAGCTGTTCCGCCCGCTCCATGAGGGGCGTGTGGGCATGTATGTATGCGGTCCGACGGTCTACGGCGACGGCCATCTCGGCCATGCGCGCCCTGCAATCACATTCGATGTGCTTTTCCGCTATCTGCGCCATCTCGGCTATAAGGTGCGCTATGTGCGTAACATTACCGATGTAGGCCATCTGGAGCATGATGCCGACGAGGGGGAGGACAAGATCGCCAAGAAAGCCCGTCTCGAGCAACTGGAGCCAATGGAGGTGGTACAGCATTACCTCAACCGCTATCACGACGCCATGGCGCGTCTGAATGTGCTTCCGCCGTCGATAGAGCCGCATGCCTCAGGACATATAATCGAACAGATCGACTATGTGCAGAAGATTCTCGATGCCGGATATGCTTATGTGAGCGACGGATCGGTGTATTTCGATGTACCCAAATATAACCGCGACTACAATTACGGAAAACTTTCAGGCCGCGACATAAACGAGCTGCTGGCACAGACACGCACGCTCGACGGCCAACAGGAGAAACGCCATCCGGCCGACTTCGCGCTCTGGAAAAAGGCACAGCCCGAGCATATCATGCGCTGGCCCTCGCCGTGGAGCGACGGTTTCCCCGGGTGGCACCTCGAATGTTCCACCATGAGCGAGAAATATCTCGGAGAGAAGTTCGATATACATGGCGGCGGTATGGACCTCAAATTCCCGCACCACGAGTGCGAGATAGCACAGAGCGTGGCCCACAACGGATGCGACAGCGTGCACTACTGGATGCACAACAACATGATCACCATCAATGGCCAGAAGATGGGCAAGTCGCTCGGCAACTTCATCACTCTCGACGAGTTCTTCAACGGCACGCATCCCGCTCTTACACAGCCGTATTCGCCGATGACGATCCGTTTCTTCATCCTTCAGGCGCAGTACCGCTCTACAGTAGACTTCAGCAACGATGCCCTCCAGGCATCAGAGAAGGCGCTCGACCGCATGCTCGAGGGATGGCGCCGCATGGCCGATCTCAAACCGGCCGAAACCTCCTCCGTAAAGGATGATGTGGAGGCTCTGTGGGCCAAATGTTACGAGGCTCTTGACGATGATCTCAACACCCCGATCGTGATAGCGCATCTTTTCGAGGCTGTAAGCATCGTCAACAAGGTGCGCGACGGGCACGCCACTGCCACACAGGACGATATCGACAGCCTGCGCTCGCTCTTCGACACATTCCTGTTCGATATACTCGGCATGAAACCCGATGCGGCCGACGTGAACGACGATAAGGCTCTCGAGCCTTACCGCGGCGCTGTGGATCTGCTGCTGAAGGTGCGTTCGGAAGCCAAAGCGAAGAAAGACTGGGCCACATCAGACCTCATACGCGACAACCTCGCTGCACTCGGCTTCTCCGTCAAGGATACCAAAGACGGGGTGGAATGGAGTGTGAAATGACCGTTCGCGTTCCGTAATATGTAAGTTTGGTTTTCCTATGGATATCAAGGGGTTCGCCACTCTTGCGCTCGAGCAGCTGCCTTTCGAGCCCACAGACCAGCAGATAAAACTGGTTGCGGCTTTGTCGCGCTTCTGCTCGGCATACACGCCCCAGGATACGGTATTCGTGCTCAACGGCTATGCGGGTACCGGCAAGACTTCGGTCATGGGAGCGCTCGTGCGCACTCTGCGTATCGTAGGAATACCCACGGTGCTGCTTGCCTCCACAGGCAGGGCGGCAAAAGTATTCAGTAATTTTACCGGACAGCCGGCATATACCATCCATCGCAAGATATATGCCGCCCCTGTCATAGGCGCAGACGGGAGACTTGTCTCCCGTCTGACTGTAAACCCGCATGTCAATACGGTTTTCATTGTCGACGAGGCATCGATGATAGGCGACAGCATGGATGGGGGAGCGGGACTGTTGCAGGATCTGCTGATGTATGTCTACAGCGGCATCAACTGCCGGCTGATCCTTCTCGGCGACACCGCCCAGTTGCCCCCGGTGGGTCTGGCGGAGTCTCCGGCCATGGATCCGCAGCAGCTCAAAAGCATGGGTATGCGGGTCACACGTGCCGTCATGACCCGCACAGTGCGTCAGAAAAGCCGTTCCGGCATACTTTACAATGCCACCTGGCTGCGGCATGCCATGATGCAGTCGCCGTTGCCCGAGCCGCAGATGTGGGTATCGCGCTTTCCCGATGTGGAGGTGGTGTCCCCTGAGGATCTCGAGGATATATTGCAGAAGTCCTTTGCAAAATACGGCGAGGGGGAGACACTCATAATCACGCGCTCCAACAAGCGGGCCGTGGATTTCAACCTCGCGGTAAGGCGTGTGATTTTCGACCGCGACGAGGTGCTTGTGAAAGGTGACAGGCTGATCGTTGCCAGAAACAATTATTACTGGACGCGGCGCAGCGTGCAGCAGAAAGAATCTGACGGCGATGCCGGCGAACCTCCGCGGCAGGCTATGGAGTTTGTGGCCAACGGGGAGGCTGCCGTAGTCGACAAGGTTTACAGCACCGAGACGAGGAACATGATGGAATTCGCCGACGTAAGACTGTATTTTCCTGATTACGATGTTTCTATCAACGCCAAGCTAAATCTTGACACTCTTGTGTCTGAGGGCGCGTATCTGTCGCGAGAGAAACAGCAGACGCTCGTGGACCAGGCTCTCGCAGATGCCGGTGTCCCTCAGACGGCGTCAGTAACGGCACAGCGTGAGGTGCTGAAGGCCGATCCCTACTACAACGCCCTGCAGGTCAAGTATGCCTATGCCGTCACATGCCATAAGGCGCAGGGAGGACAGTGGAAATCTGTTTTCGTGGATATGGGATATATACCGCCTGATGCATATACCACCCCGGAATTTTACAGATGGCTTTATACGGCGACATCGCGCGCCACAGAACGGTTGACGCTGATCAATCCGTCTGTGCAGATCAATTAGCCTGCATGCCGTGCTTACGGCGCTTTAATGTGTAACTTAAAAAAACAATGATATTATGACACTTTTCGACACCATTTCAGACGATATCAAAAAGGCCATGCTCGCGCGCGACGCGCAGCGTCTTGACGCTCTCCGCGGCATCAAAAAGGAATTCCTCGAGGCGAAGACCGCAAAGGGATCCGACGGCAATCTTACCGACGAGCGTGCCACGCAGATACTTGCAAAAATGATAAAGCAGCGTAAAGAGAGCGCTGCAATATATACCGAGCAGAACCGTCCCGAACTGGCGGAGACCGAGCTTGCGCAGGCTGCCATAATAGAGGGATATATGCCTAAGCAGCTCACAGACGAGGAGCTGACAAGCGCGCTCAAAGAGATCATTGCCCGTGTGGGCGCCACCTCTCCCAAAGAGATGGGCAAAGTGATGGGTGTTGCCTCACGCGAACTTGCCGGCAAAGCCGAGGGGCGTGCCATTTCGGCAAAAGTCAAGGAGCTGCTTGCTGAATAAGCAGGGGCGTCTCACAGGCTCATGATGAGCCATGCGACGTAAGCCACATAGCCCAGCAGCAGCACAGCACCCTCGCCCCGTGTGATGGTGCGCTTGCGGAAAAGCCAGCCGAACAGCCAGAACAGCACACAGGCGCCTGTGAGTGTGAGCAGGTCGAAGTTGCCGATGGTACCGAATGGCAGAGGTCTGATTGTGGCGGAGCATCCGAGCACGAGAAAGATGTTGAAGATGTTGCTGCCGATCACATTGCCGATGGCGATACCGGTCTGACCTTTTCTGGCGGCTACGAGAGAGGTGGCGAGTTCGGGGAGTGATGTTCCTGCCGCCACAATGGTAAGCCCTATGATGGCATCGCTTACCCCCAGCGCGGAGGCAATGGCCGATGCACCCGCCACGAAGCGGTCTCCACCGATTATCAGGCCTGCAAGGCCGCATATCACAAATAATACCGATTTCAGAACCGACATTGCCCGGGTGACAGTCCCGGTGGCAGATGCCGGTTCTGCTTTTTGCATCGCTTCCTCCTGTCGGGCAGTGGAGAAGGTGTGGCGCATGAAGATGGCGAAAAACAGGAGCAGAAGAATGCCGTCTACACGTGTCACGACGTTTTGCAGCGCACCGTCAAGCCACTGCGAGTTACCTATGGCAAGAAGCGCTACTGCTGAAAGCACCACCAAGGGGATATCTTTTGTCATAGTGCTCCGTTCTATTTTTATAGGGGAGAGAATGGCAGTGGCGCCTACGATGACAAGCACATTGAATATGTTGCTTCCCACAACGTTGCCGATTGCCAGACCCGCATTGCCGTTTATGGCAGACATGATGCTGATTACCAGTTCTGGCGCCGAAGTGCCGAAAGCCACCACTGTAAGTCCGACAACGAGATCAGACACACCCCATCGCCTGGCAATTGCCGAAGCTCCGTCTGTAAGCCAGTTGGCGCCAAACAATATCAGCGCGAGGCCACCGATTAGAAATAGCAGGTTTAAAAACATATTCTTAAGTAACAGTTCAAAATTATTTTATTTACCGGTCAGATTATTTCAATGTTTCTTCGGCAAAATTTTGGAATCTTTTCCTCTCCTCATCAGTCATGTAGCCCGCTACACTC
>CATJQX010000072.1 GCA_949742535.1 uncultured Muribaculaceae bacterium
ATCTCTCCCGGGCCGAGGTCGCGCACCACCTCGTAATCAAGATTGGGGAATGCCGACGATTCGGTGGTGGCGGCATAGGCTCCATCCTTGCGGCCGATAACAATGGGTGTGCGCCCCATGTAGTCGCGTGCCGCTATGATGCCGTTCTCGGTGAGTATGAGCATCGAGCATGAGCCTTTGATCTTTTTGTAGACGAGGTTTATGCCGTCCACGAAGCTGTTGCCCATGTTTATCAGCAGGCCTACCACTTCGGTGGGGTTGATGTTGTTTGACGACATCTCGCTGAAGTGTATGCGCTGGTCTATTAGCTCGTCGGCGATCTGTCTGAGGTTGGTGATCTTCGCCACTGTAACTACGGCATACCGTCCCAGATGCGAGTTGATGAGGATGGGCTGTGGATCAGTGTCGCTTATGACGCCTATACCTTCGTTTCCGATAAATTTGGGAAGATCCTCTTCAAATTTGGAGCGGAAGTAGCTGCGTTCAAGACTGTGGATGGCCCTTGTGAATCCCTTCTCGGGGTCAAAAGTTACCATACCTGCCCGGCGGGTGCCGAGATGAGAGTTGTAATCGATCCCGTAGAACAGGTCTGTAGCGCACGGGCGCTTGGAGATTGTGCCGAAAAAGCCTCCCATAAATGTATTTTTTTGAAGATTGGAAGTTTGTTTCAGAGAAAGTGCAAAGGTACAAAAAAAGCCGGTAGCTTAATCCTGCGACTGCAGGAAAAAGCTACCGTTTTTTTATCAAATAAAGTGCATGACGCACAATCGGCTACAAGGCCACTTTCGTGACGGAAGAGGAGGTTGCCGAAGTGGTGCGCACCATGTAGATGCCGTGGGGGAGGGATACCGTGGCGTCGGCGGCTGTGCCGCGATGGAGCAGCATGCCGTCGGCTGAGAAAATCTCCACTGTGGTGTCTGCATCTCCTGCCACGCTGATGGTGCCGTTCTCCACAGTGACTTCGGGATGCGCCGCCTCATCTGCTGCGGGGGCATCTATTCCTGCTGTCACACTGTTGTAGAGGGCAAAACCGCTTACCTGCAGGTTTGAGGCTCCGTTGTTGTCGATGAAGTTGATGCGGTAGTGACGGTAGGGCTTTCCGGCGGCGGGGTTGATAACCCGGTAGTTGTCGTCGGTGAGACCGGCGCGGCGGAGCATGTCGGCAGACTCGAACAGGAAGAGGCCGCTGAGGAGGTTTGAAGAGAAATATTTGCCGTCCTGGCCGCCGTTGTCGCCCCACTCGTTGCGGTCTGAGCGGTGTTTCCAGTCGGGCATTATCTTCAGCTCGGGTCTCTTGAGGGCGCATTCATAGAGCGAGCGGGCGTTCTCGATTAGATACTGCGCGTAGCGGTACTGGCGTTCTGCATCGAGGAAGCCTGAGAGCACCCAGTTGGTAATATAGCGGATGTAGATGCCTTTGAACATGCCGCCGTCGCCAGTGCCCGATTCGCGCATGATGCCGTCGGGGGAGAACCATGTCTCGAAGAGCGATTTGTCCATCAGGTCAACCGCTATGTCGTAGTATTTCTGCTCTTTGGTGATGCGGTAAAGCTCCAGAAGGCCGCCGACCCATGTGCCCTGGTTGTATGAGAAGGTCCAGCCGCGGTTGTCGTTATGGGGTGAGTCCTTGATGAACCCGTCGTCGAAGCGGGAGTGTGTGAGCATCCAGTCGAAAATCATCACCGCCTTGTCGAGATACTGCTGCTCGCCGGTAATCTGGTACAGTTTGGCGGCGCCTATTATGGCGGGGGCGTTGGAGCAGGAGTTCTTGCTGGTGCCGGTGCCGCTGTTCCAGCGTATGCCTCCTCCGTCGTCGTCGTTCCAGCCTACCCATATCCAGTCGAAAAGCTGTTTGGCTTCCTCGAGCCATTTGTCGCGGCCTGAGGTGAAGTTTTCGTATCCGCGTATGCAGGCGAGATTCATCCATTCCATATCGTCGTAGAAGGAGTTCCAGAGATCCTGGCGGCCGGCATCGTATGCGGTGTACATGCCTGTGCGGATGCTGTTGGCGTTGTTCTGGTACTGGCGAATGCCTGTGCGGGCATATGCGTCGATGTATGCGTCTATGGCATGTGCCATCCACCAGTAGTTGTAACCGTAGTCGATCTTGGAGGGGTCCGGATTCCAGGCGGCTACAAGATATTGGCCGTTGCCCCATTTACGCATGAAGTTCTTGCGCAGGTCGGAATGTATGTTGTCTGCGAGTTTCGCGAAATCAATGTCAGCATGCTGATTCTCTCCCACAGGCCTGGTTGAGATGTATCCTTCGGTTTCGAACATACCCTCGTTGCACTGAATGTCGAGAGTGGTCCATGTCTCTCCGTCCTCAGATGCGAGAAGTTCCCATTCGGTGGGTCTCTGCGTTCTGTTGGAAAAACGGTTTGAAGTCACCGAATAGGCTTTGATTGCGGTGGGAGTGTCAAATGAGTACTGGATCCATGCGTCGTGCAGTCCGTTTTCTCTTGATACGTTTTTGAAGGTGACAGCAGTATTTGGATCACCGTCTGCTACGGCGGTCTGGTTCTCGGCTGAAGATGGCATCAGGAATGATCCGTTTTCAGCGGTTGAGATAGCGTTGTCTGACACCGGTATGCCGAGCAGCTGCAGCTCGGAGAGTTCGAGCGCGGTGCCGTTCTTTATGGCTGTTACCTCCACTTTGTAGGTGGTGTATGCGGTACCTGCCACAGTGCATCGTGCAGTGCAGCCGGTATACGGGTCGTTGATATCCACTTTGGTACCGGTGCGCATCAGCGGTTTCCATTTCCCGGTCTCGTCCATGCTGAAGAGCGAGACTTTGGTAGGGGTAAGGTCGGTGTTTCCTCCTGCTACGAAATTGACGCCCGCTATGTACCAGGGTTCCTGAAGTGTGAAGATCAATGATGCGGATGTGGCATTTTCGAGATGGAAAAGGGTGGTGTCGTATCCGTCGAAAAGATTTTCGGGATTGTCGGACGACGATCCGCCCTCAATTTGCATCCGGCATCCTGTAAGTGCGTTGTCTGTGGCGAGCACTTGCTGCGCCGCCGCAGGGGCGGAGCATGCAAGTCCGAGAACAGCCGCTATGGATAGATGTTTCGTATTCATGGTTTTATAATGTTTCGTGTGTGTCATTTTGATACGCCGAACTCATAGATGCGCGCGTTGCGTCCGTTGGCTCCCTGTACGGGCTGGATCACATTCAGTCGCAGGTAGCGCACGCTCTGCGGGGTTTCGAGGCGTTTGGTGACCACATTGCGTTTGTTGCCGGTGAAATAGTCGAGTGTGCGCCATTCCTCGCCGGGGTTGTTGCGTCCCTGGAGGAGGCAGCTTGATGTGACGTAGGCGATGTTCTCGCATGCGGCGTTCACCACTTTCCAGGAGTTGATTTCGGTGACCTCGCCGAGATCGAAGTCCACATAGGAGGGTACGCCGGAGGTGTCGCACCATTTGGTGGTCTCGTCGCCATCGACAAGCATTGTGGGGTGTTCTTTATCGTTCACGAAGCCTGTCCAGCCGATGATGTGCTCAGGCTTGAGGATGCTGTTGAAGTTTGTGGAGTTCAGGTCGGGTTCTGTAAGTCCGCTTATGATGGAGGTGCGGTACAGGTCGGCGGCCGGTGTTGCGGCGGCATTGTTGTCGTTTGTGGCGGTGGCGGCGAAGAGAACCACGTCGGGACTGTTCGGGAGGATCACTTCGGTGGCTTTTGCCGGGATCTCCACAGGGAAGCAGAACATGTAGGTGAACTCATAGGGGCAGTCGCCGTCGGCGCTGTGGCGGTGTGTGCCGGCATAGGCCACTTCGGCATCGGTGAGATAGCCGGTGGTGTGTCCTTCATGTCCCCACTGGCCGATAAAGCCTGTGTAGGAGGGCACTTTCAGCGATGTGGTGCTGTTGCCGGCGCGCACGTCGCAGTTTACCGATTTGCCGTCTGTGGCAGCGGCGGCAAGGAGATAGATGCGGCTGAAGTTGTGGCCGGCGGGGAGGCGGAGGGTGTCGCCCTCGCATTTCATGCCGTTGAGCAGAGCTTTGTTCTCAAGGGTGAAGGGCACGTTGCCTACCTTCAGCTCTGTGGGGATCAGCTCGGCGGCATATGAGTAGCCGCCTTCGAAGTCGCCGTCGGAAGCAAACTGGTTCCAGCTGAAGCAGCGTTTGTCGAAATCAAGCTGCAGAGGCATGTGGTTGCCGGCTTCGACAGCCTTTCCGCCAAGTTTCACTCTGAAGGTCTTTACGCTGTTGGGGGCGAGGGTGAGGGCGAGGGTGTTGCCTGAGAAGTCGGCTTTGCCGATGGTTTTCTCGGTGCCGTCGGCCTCGCTGGCCGATGCGATGTCGGATGCGAATGTGATGCGTGCCTTCTGGGCTTCCTTGCCGCCGGTCTCATACACGCGCACTACATATTCGTCGCCGCTTTCGGCTTTCTTGAGGGCTTTTATGGCTACGTTGCCATTGTCGACAGAGGCGAGCGAGAACTCGCGGCCCAGGTCGCCGGCATGTTTCGAAGTCACGAAAGGCTTTACGCGCTGATTGAGTTTTTCGGCCTCACCGCATGTCTCGGCTTTGGCAAGTGCTCCTGCGTGGGGACGGAGGCTGTAGGTGAAAGTATGGTGGCCGAAGTCCTGGCGGTCCTGGTAGGCATATCCCCCTTTGGTCTGGGGTGTGTGGAGGAGGGTGAGGCGGAGAGTGTTGTTGTCAGGCTTGTCCCAGCCATACTTGCAGTCGTTCATCACGGTCACGCCATAGCTGTCGGAGCTGTCGGTGAGGTCTGCCCACTGCTGTGCGTATACCTCATATGCGGTGATGGTGTTGTTGCCGCGTTGTACTGCACCGATTCCCAGATCGTAAGTGGCCTTTTCGTTGTCAAGGGCCAGGGGGAACTCGGCCTTGAGGAGTGAGTTGGTCGAAAGCCAGTCTACTTCGTTGTAGAAATCTATGCGGTCGGCCAGGGCGCCTTCATGCAGACGGATGTATTGTGTGAAGCGTGAGTCGCCGTGTGTCTTTGTGAGTCGCAGTGTCTTGCGCAGGGGACCATCCTCTACCATGGCCATCTCCACGTTTTCGGTGATCGACCGGGGTGTGCCGTCTACGGCGTCTTTGAGGATCTCCCATGCGGGCCATGCGTATGATTTGTTCTCGGTGAAGAGAGCCAGACGTATGGCTTTGCCATCTTTTACAAGCTCTCGCGAGTTTTTCTTGTCATAAAGTGAGGTGATGTCGCCGTTGCGGTCGAAGGTGAGGCGGTAGAGCGAGTTCTCGAAAGCGGCGGGTGCTGAAGCCGGTGCCTGTGCGTTGCCGTTGCCGGAGAGGCGCACGTCGTATACGGCAAATCCGTTGGCTGGCACTGTGGCCTCCACAAGGATTTTCGCGTTGCCGTTCTCGAAGCCTGTCACCTGTGCGGGGGCTTTCTTGCCGGATGCGTCGTAGACCTCGGCGTTTTTGGGAAGACGGCGGGCGGGGACATTGATCTCTACGAGATCTGTGACAGGTGTGCCGATGGCGTTGAAGAGCACTACGGGTGTGCCTTTCACACGGGTGTCCATTCTAGATGCCACGGCGCCTGCCGCCTGTGTCAGTGTGCCTGCGAAATCCTTGAGCGAGAGCAGCTCGTCGTTCCATGAGAATTCATAGGCACGGGGAATACTTGTGCCGGTGAGGTCGTCGTGGAACTGGTGGAATATGAAGCGCTGCCATGCAGTGGTGAGTTTGTCGGAGGGATATCCCATCGTGCCGAGCAGTTCGGCGCTGACCGAGGCACGTTCCGCAGCGTCGCCGAGCAGCTCGTTCTGGCGGTTGTAGAGTTTCATGGCTGCCTGCGATGTGTAACAACCTGTGCCGTGCACGTCCATAAGCAGCTCGCCGTCGTAGAGCGGGAGTTCGGGATGTTTGTCGTATGGCAGGAAGTCTTTGAATATCTGGTCGCTGGTGGCGCTTATGATCTCTACGGGACCGTTCCCGCGGATACCGCGCTCAACGGCGTCGACCGAGGTGATCGTGGGTGAGCCGCCTATGTCGCCTGTGCCGTAGTAGCGGTAAACCATGTTCAGGGGAGTTTCCTCTGCATTCTTCTGCAGCGATTTGTTGTGGCTGAGGTCTTCTAAATCCCAGCGGCGCCCGTAGTCGTATCCGTGAGCCATCATTATAGTGGCGCCGTCCACGCCGCGCCAGAGGCCGATTGTGAACGGATAACGGCGGTCACCGTCATAGAACGGGTGCACGCGCCATCCGAGTTTCTGCGATGAGAAGCCGATGAGGCCGCAGTGGTTGGCGATGGTGGGTAGGGTCCATCCGAAACCGAAGCAGTCGGGGAGGAATATGTCTGTGCTCTCCACTCCGAACTCGTTGCGGTAGAATTCCTGGCCGAGCATTATGTTGCGGATGGCCGACTCGGTGGAGGGCACGATGGCGTCGGTGGCATCCCAGCTCGCGCCGCAGATATGCCAGCGGCCGCTTTTGATGAAGTCTTTCATCTCCTCGTACTCACGGGGATAATATTCCTTCATCCATGCGTATTTCACACCTCCTTCGAAGTTGAACACATAGTTGGGGAATTTTTTCAGCAGGAAGAGGTTCTGGTTGATGGTGTTCCACACATATTCCTTGATGGTGGTCTGTATGTCCCAGTTCCACTGTGTGTCAAGATGGGCGTCGGCCACCATATAGGCTTTGGTCCTGTCTTGTGCGGTGTTGCCGGCATTTGCCTCGGGAGCGGCCTGGCAAGTGGCGCCCACCGCCACGGCAGCGGTTGCCAGTACGGAAATTTTTTTTGCAATACTTCTCATGTGGCTGAGTTTTGTCACGGTTGATTGGTTTTTCGTTGTGGCCGGACCTGGCCGGCGCGATTTCTGGTTAGTGGTTATGCAGTTCAGAGGAAGTCTTGGACGTACCCTGAATTTTGGATACAACAAAGTTACTGAAATTCCGCGGGTTCTCAATACAGTATTTATGCCAAAAAGCGTCCTCTATCCCGACAATCAGCTATCCTTCATCTTTATGGACGGATATAGAAAAAAGGCGATGCGCCTGACTGGGGGCGCATCGCCGTTTTTGGCGTCGGTAAAAGAACGCCTTGATCGCAACAATTCTGAATAACCCTAATAAAAATTGTACCTTTTGATGTCCTATCTATTTTATAACTTTTTGTATGTTGCGTACTGTTGCTCAGTGTGCGGCGGCTTATGCCTTGATTGAGTTGAGCAGGTCGAGTTTGCCTTCGTTGATGAGCTTTGTGATGAGCTCCCCGAAGAGTGTGTTCTGCCATGCGAACCAGTCGCGTGTGAAGTTGTCGGGATCGTCCACATGGAACGATTCATGCATGAATCCGAGGCCGGCATCGGTGTTGAGAAGCATTGTGATGCAGTCGCGTATCTCATTGTCGTCTGTAGATGTGAACGCACGCATCATTATGCTCATGGGCCATGCCATGTAGTAGCCTACATGCGGGCCTCCGATACCTTCACCCTTCTCGCCGCGGAAGAAGTAGGGGTTGTTCTCGCTCCATACGAAGCGGCGGGTGTTCTGGTAGATCGGATCGTTGGGATCCATTCCGTCGAGATACGGCATGGCCAGGAGGCTGGGCACGTTGGCGTCGTCCATCAGCAGGGAGTTGCCGAAGCCGTCGACCTCGAAGGCATATACTTTTCCGAACTGGGGATGGTCAATCACGGCGTGTTTCTTGAGAGCCGCCTCAACCTCGTCGGCCAGAGCTGTGCAGCGGCCTGCGAATTCGGTGTTCTTGTTTACCTCTGTGAGGATCTCCGCTGCCTTGCGGAGCGATGCTACCGCGAAGAAGTTGGAGGGCACGAGATACTGCAGGGTGGTGGCGTCGTCGGAGGGGCGGAAGCTTGACACGATCAGGCCGCACGGTTTCACGGGGGCGCCCCAGCCGTCGTTGTTCAGGGTGTCGAGGGCGCGGTCTGTCTTGCGTTTGAACTGGTATTTGCCACGGTTGTCCTTGCGCTGCTGGTCGATGAAAGTATTGTAGATGTTTTCCATCGCGGCGAGCCATTCCTCGTCGAAGATGCTTGCGTCGCCGGTCTCTTTCCAGTATGCGTATGCCAGGCGCAGGGGGTAGCAGAGGGAGTCGATCTCCCATTTGCGTTCATGGATCTCGGGCTTCATGTCGGTGAAGTCGCTCATCCATTCGCCACCGGTGGGGCCGTCGTTGAACGCGTTGGCATATGGATCTATGATGATGCATTTGAACTGGCGGCGGATCACACCCTCAAGCATGTTTTTCAGCTCTTTGTCCTCGTTGGCGAGCTGTATGTAGGGCCATACCTGTGCGCCGGAGTCGCGCAGCCACATGGCGTGGATGTCGCCTGTGTAGACGAATGTATCGTGGTGGCCGTCTTTCCCTTTGCGGTAGTGCACGGTGGTGTCCAGGGTATTGGGGAAGCAGTTTTCAAACATCCATGCCAGTTTTGGATTGGTGAGCATGGATTTTACCTTGGCGATATGCTTCTCTACCGCGTTCGATTTGAAAAGACGGTCTGCTTTTGCCGGACGTTTTGTCTTGGTATAGTCGGGTGTGACGGTTACGGCTGTGTTGTCAGCCGCACAGACAGGTACCGGAGCACCGAAGGCGTTTGTTGAGCTTAAGAGGGCAGCGCTTGCCGCGAGGACTAAGGAGATGGATCTCATTGCTGAAATGTTTGAAGTTTGCGATGGGGGGAGAGAGCACGTTTCCGTGTGGGGGGAGAGGGGGAGGAGAGAGTTGGGGTCTGTTTTAAGATCTGGGAGAGGAGGCTGGTCGGTTAGGTTATGTAGGGAGGTGAAAACAATGTGGCGTTCTGCACGCTCATTTATTTGTTTTTTGATTGGTAAAGTGCTGCTGTAGCGAACATTTCCGCCATGGCGCCCTGAGTGATAAGGCCTTTGCGCTCGTCTTTGGTGTCGCCGCTCCAGTCGGAGTTGAACAGTCCGGTCTCTGTGTCGCGGGCATGTTCCCATGCGTAGTCGAGGTTGCGCAGGTAGTTGTCCATATAGGCAGGGTTGCCGTCGGCAAGGAAAAGTTCGTAGAATCCGCGCATCATCACTGCGGTGAACCATATGTCGCCGTTCTTGATCAGGGGGAATTCCCCGATGCTGTCGGTGGCGGTGCGTGAGAAGAAGTAGCGGTGGGCGCTCTCGGCGATCTCCTGTGCATCGGTGAGGTAGCGCTTGTCGCCGGTGATGTCGTAGAGAAGGGTGGCGGCCTGCATCATCTGCCCGCTGTTGTAGGCGAATTTGGCGCGGCCGATCTTTCCGTTCATCAGTTTATGGTCGAAGTACAGGTGGTCTGTGGTGTCCTGCAGGTTGGTCTTCGTCCAGTCATACAGACCGGAGCCTGCGGCGAGGTATGCTGAGTCGCCTGTGGCTTTGAAGAGCTTGAGGGCGTAGACCGATCCCGGTGCGTTGGAGCAGGTGTTCTTGCCACCTTTCTTCTGCTCGCACCAGTAGATGCCTCCGCCGAGTTTGTCGTCGGTGCCGCTCTTGATGAACTCCCATATCATGCGGGCTTTGTCAAGATGTGCGGGGTTTTTGGTGCCGAGATAAAAATCGGTGAAGTCTATGCCGAGCCAGATGTTGTCGTCGTAGAAGCGGTCGCTCTGTGGCGCGCGGCTTATATATGAGGCATACGCAGCTGGCATGCGGGCGGTGTCAAGGTATTCTTCCAGTCCCGGCGCCACCTTCTCCCGGAGGAGTGTGAGGTATGCGGTGTCTCCCGTGGCGTCGTATATGGCGCGCACGGCCGATACTGTAGAGGAGTAGGGCCAGAGATATGAGAACGGTTTGGGGGAGTTGTTGTCGTCGCCTGCGAGATATGTGGCTCTGTAGAACTCGTCGTTGGGGTAGTTCTCGCGCAAGAGGTTTTCTCCTTCCACACCGTAGTGCGCATATATGGAGTCAAGTGTCTCGCCGGCCATAAGCGCATATTTCGAGGGGGTCTCTTCTGCACTCTTTTTCTGGCCTGCAGAACACGACGCGGTAAGCGTGGCTGCGATAAGGATCGGGTAAAGATATCTTACAGGTTTCATGGGTTAGTTTTGAAGTGTGGTTGCCGCGCTTTATCAGCAGTGGCGCTATCGGCCGCCGCGGCATATGATGGTCTGACTGCAAATTTTATCCGGTGCAAAGATAAACGCACAAAAGGAGCATGTGTGTATCTATTTCCGACTAATAATATTATATAGGCGCACTACCCCAATTGTATACACATTGTGCGCAATTGCGCACACGGCTGCGGCGCCTCTATGGCGTGGCTGAACCTTTGCCATGCTGCTGTTGTTTATAATGACAAAGATAATAGGTGGCAGGGGTGGGATCAAAAATCCCGGGCGACGGCTGTCTGGGCTGAAGCCAGATCGCGAAAGGCTATGCTACCGGATAGTCTGCCCATAGACGTTGGAAGCGACGTCTGCCCTAAGTAACCTGAAATTCTCCAACCAAATCCTTTTATAGCGGAAGGCCGTCTGCAGCGCGTCTCCGCTTTTTTTGTTTCAGATCCGATGCCAATTCCCGCGAGCTGCCAAATCCGGAGTATAAAAACATGTATTTTGTTGAATGCTGTCATATATCCGTCACAGAACAGACGCTTGCAACTGAATTATTTTTGTACTGGATTGTTCCCGCCTCTTCAAGGCGCATATATAGGGTGACGATCTCAATACCCCGCACCTTCGCGTCGTGTTTGTCCTTACGTCCTCACACGCCGCTCGATACGGGGCTTAAATTTTGCGCGCCACCTCCGGCGGCTCGCTGTGATGGCCTCATGTTGATGAAAAGGTCTGTTGAAGATAGATTGTTGTATTCCGGTTTTAGTGGACAGCAATAATGAAATAAAAAATGGCGGTGTGCCATGGAGCCTGTCCATGTGCACACCGCCGGTTGTGCGTTGTAAGATTAGATGTTATGTCATTTCACAACGACTTTTATTGTTTTGCCGTCAAGGGTGACGAGGTATACGCCCTGGGCGGCGGGAATGTCAACGTGGCCGTTCCCTTCGCCTGCTGCCACAGCCATACCGCTTGCGGAGACTATGCTGTAGCTCTGGCCCGACATGCCGCTGAGGGAGATGACGCCTTTGCCGCCTGCCACCTTCACGGCGCCGGCGAGGCTGCTGTCTACGCCGGTACCTGTGACTGCTTTGACAGCGCGGGACTCACCTGTGGTGTAGACTGCCGATACGGCATACTCTTTGTCGGTGTCGCCGGCCGCGGGAAGTTCGGCAAAGCTGAGGCTTTCCACAGGAGCGGCGTTGATGAGGGTGTTGCCGCAGTAGATGTTATAGCCTTTCAGCGTCAGATCCTGGGGAGCGCCTGTGGCGGGATAGAAGGATACGTTGTCGATGAATATCTGCGATGTCCCCATCGGTGCGTATGAGCATCCGCGGATGGCGAAACGGCGTGCGCCTTCCGGCACTACTATGGCATACTGTGTCCAGTCGCCGGGAAGTTCCTCAATGCGGCGCACGAGTGTGAAGTCCTCGGGGTTTGTGCCCCCTTCGCTGTAGAGGAATTCCACGGTCTCGGGTGTCTCGCGGTTGTAGCTGCGTGCCCAGAGGGTCACAAGCTGCTCGCGGCCGCAGAGTTCGGGTGCGATCGCCCAGTCGTCCTGCTGCTCACCCCGGGTGAATGTGGAGTTGACCACATACATGTTCGCGAGGTACTGGAGGCTGTTGTCGTAACCGTAGTAACCGTCGGAGAACTCGCTGTACAGGCGGGTCTGCACCCACCATGACTGTGCGGAGTGTGTGGGTATGCCGGGGAACTCAAGCATCTCCCAGGTGGAGGAGCTTACCATGCCGCCGATGGGGAGCTGGTCTACGTCAATGAAGATCCAGTCGCCTGCCTCGGTAAGGAACACATCTTCCTCGGCACAGGGGTACGACTCGAAGTCCTCAAGCACAGCTTCGGGGACGGCCTTGGTCATATCGGGCGCAAGCCATTCAAGCTGTTTGCCGTCGGGGTTGATGAACACGGCCTCAGGCTCGGGAAGCAGAGGCAGGTTGCGTGCCACTGTCACTGCGCCTGAAAGGTTGTTGTCTGCAATTTCGTCGCCGGCAGCCTCTATGCTGATGCGGAAGGTGTTGCCTACGGGATCCTGCACGCTGAGGGAGTGCTGGAACTCAACGAATTCGGTGGCGCCGAACATGAGTTTCCCGAGATCTTTGGCAGCTACCTCCTCATCGTTGTGGAGGAGAGTGGCCTTGTATGCCTGTACGTCGGATGTGCCGAGGTTGGTGACACGTGCCTTGACGGTGAACGGTTCGCCAGGCTTGGCCTGTACCGGAGCCTCTATATCAGTGACGGCGAGATCCGTTTCTGCGATATCCTCTATGCGGATGTTGTCGATGAGCACCCAGTTGTAGCCATACTCGTCGTTGGCGTGGATGGTGCCCTTGAAGATAAGGGAGATGGTCTGGCCGGCAAACTCTTTCAGGTCCACGGCCACAAGTTCCCATGCCTCCACATTGCCGAGATCCTTTATCACCAGATGCTTCACGTTGTGGCGTGTGCCGTCGGCGGTCACCACATCCACGTCAAGCTCGTTGATGTCGGGGTTGCCGTGCTGCAGCCAGTTGTAGGTGTAGAATGTGAGGGTAGGATCATTCACGCCTGAGAGGTCGATGGCAGGTGACAGAAGTTCTGTCCACTCATTGTGGTAGTTTCCGGCCTCGTCGTTTACGTAGCTCCAGCCGAACATTCCGGCAAAGCCATTGTCGTGGTCCTGAGAACCTTCGGCGCTCTGGAACGAGGAGTCCATCAGGCGGTTCCAGCCGTTGTACTGCTGGAACTGCAGGGCGCGCTCGTCGTCGGTTATGGAGGCTATCTGCGGGCCGTTGGAGGCTCCGTCGCCCCAGGGATGCTCAAGCGAGTAGTTGGGGAACGATTCCTTGAACGGAGCCTTTACGGGCTGACCGGCGAAGATGTTGGCGCTCTTTTCGGCGTAGCCGATGCCGGCGGCGTTCACAGCGGAAACCTTGACATAGACGAATCCGCAGTCGCGGCCTGTCTCGAATGTCGGGGTGAATGTAAAGCGGGTCTCTGTGATGCCTTCATAGGTCTTGTTGCCATGATAGTATGCGTTGTCGGGGAATACCTCCACTTTGTAGGTCACCTCGCCGTTGAGGGGATAGCCGAGCCAGTCGGAGACAGGCGCTTCCCATGTCACGGTCACCTGTGTGGGATCCTCGGCATTGCGTGCTATCTCTATTCCGGTAAGTTCTTTCGAGCGGTTGATGCCTACGAATGTCTTGAATGCAGCTGAGGGGGCGCCTTTCGAGGTGCCGTTGTATGCGTAGGCTATGTAGGTGTATTCGCTGTTTTCGGTCACAGTCTCGTCGGAGAATTCTACTGTCGAGCCGGGAACGGGGTCGTCGATGGTGGCCACCACCTGGTTGTCGCGTGTCACTTCCAGTTTGCTGACGTCTGTCAGTGTGGTGCCGTTTTCTGCAAGTTCGGGCACTTTCACCTTGCCGGTGGCTTTGAGTGCTCCGGTGCGGTCTGCCGTCAGCTCGAGGATCTCGGGAGCAGCGGGAGCCGCGTAGCTTACGGGTGCGGAGATGGTCAGCTCCTTTATGGTGAGGTAAAACATGTTGGGGTCGCTCACGGCATGGAAACCGATGAACATCTTGCCGTTCTGTTCGGCGGTCATCTCGAAGTCGAATCCCATCGGGTCGGTCTGGTCAATGACTGTCACTGGGAGGAGTTCGGTGGTCATGGCCTCGGGGCTGCATGCATATCCCATCTTTACCTCTACTTTTTCGGGGTATGAGGCCATGCCGCATGTGAATGCCACGTGCACTTTGTATTTGCATCCGGCGACAGCTTTGATCGGGGGTGTGAGCGCCCAGTCGTCGGCTGTGTTGGAGGAGTTGTACTTGTAGGCTATGCCGCTGTATTCGTGGCCCCATGTTGATCCGTCATTGTTGACATCGAACACGCTCCAGCTGGTGAACACGTCGTAGTAGTCAAGTGTGGAGATGTCGTAAGGCAGTGCGAGCGATCCGGTCATTGTGGGGTCGCTGACGCCGGGAGCCGAGGTGGCATCCCCCTGCGAGGCGGTCACGTGGAATACGACTGACTCTATGCCTTCCGGCTCATAGGTGCATTCCGCACGGGTGCCGGAGATGTTTTCGGCCACGACTACGCCGGCAGGCATGCGGGTCACTGTGTAGGTTACGGATGCGGGATCCACGAATCCTCCGTTGGCGCCGGTGGTGACGGCATCCCAGGTTACTGTGAACAGGTTATCGTTCTCCGCAAAGTCCACTTTGACATTGGCGGGGCTTTCAGGAACGTCGGGACCTACCCACATTGAGAGGCGTGTCTTCTTGCCCTCTCCTGCGGCGTTTGAAGCGGATACGGCGAAGTTGTGTTTGCCCGCCGCGGCAACAGTGACTGCTGCGTTGACTTCGGCTCCGTATGCGGCAGTACCCTCGGCTACGGTCTCTTTTCCGTCGACCACTTTCCATGATGCCTCTCCGGTTGCGGCGCTTCCGTCATGCAGTGTGGATGGCATTGTAAAGCTGATGGTGCCGCTCAGGGATCCCGCGGCGAAGTTCCCTGCGGGTGCCGAGGGGGTGCCAGGGGCGTTGTCGGCCACAGGATTCTCGGCTATGAAGATTGACGTGATGGATTTGCCGGGGAAATCTGCCAGGAGTGTGGCGGCGCCGGTCTCAGGGTTGATGGAGTACAGGTTGCAGAACGTCGGGCCGCTGTACCCCTCCTCGCCGTTGGCCATAAGGATAAAATCGCCGCTGTCGGGATCGAAGTAGCCGCTCCAGTTGTAGCGAGCGCTCCCGTTGGTGACCCCGATGTCGGATATGCGGTCCACTTTGCCGGTGGTGAAGTTCACTTTTCCGAAAACGCCTCCTCTGGTCACGCCATAGAGGGTGCCATCGTTGTCAAAGGCGAGTGCCCATGCCAGCTCTTCGTTGAAAAGGGAAGCGCTGGGGGTTATGTCAAGCGAGAATCCTGTCTCCAGGTTGATCGAGTAGAGATGGTATGACATTGCCCCGTAGTCGCAGTAGGCATATCCTGTGCCGGTCTTGGGGTCGATGGCAAGGTCGCTCGCGCGGTATTCCGGCAGATATATCTCGTCGCCGATTTTCTCCCAGGTGTTTATGTCATATCCCTGTATGCGGTGGCCGTGGGGGTCGTTGTCGGTGTCCCAGTATTCTTCGTAACGGCCGTCATGGCAGGCATAGAATGTGGTGCCGCTGAGGGTTCCTCCGTAATATGAGCTGATGTCGCTCACTTTCTCCATCTCGCCCCCTGACAGTTCGGGCAGGCGGTACATGCCGATGGTGTTTGTGGCATAATCGTAGACGGTGGCCACTATCTGCGGGAGCGGTGTCCCGTCGGGGGCGGACACTCGGGCCAGAGGGGCTTTCTGCCTGGCGGCAGCTTCCTCGGCAGCTTTCGGATCCGGTTCCTCGGGTGGTTTCTGGAATCCCTCTTTTATCACAGGGCCTGTGCTCAGGGCGTTGCGGTTGGCTGTGAGGAACGCCATTGCCGGTATCGCCGAGGCAGCGGCAACGGTGGCCGCGGTCAGTAATACGAGTAAATTTTTCTTCATATCTCTATTTGATTTGTGATGATTGTACCGTATGTTGTCTGGAGTATATTTTGCTTTTCGGAGGTCTGCCGATTTTGTATATGGCAGAATGGATAAGTCTGCATGTATGCTTGTTTGCATGCATGAATTGCAAAATTAATAACGCGAACTTAAGAAAACAACAACCTATGTTAATTTTGATACGTATTTAAAATAATTGTGGCTGCTTGCTTAGAGTATGTTCGAAATTCGTGTGTGTTGGTTCAACAGGAATATTCCGGCGTATGTCATTCCGGATATGTCTCCCCTTTTTTGTTATGGCTGCGGGATGTTTTAATGCGAATGATTGATCTTCTTTTCCTGCAGTATTTTCTTGCGGATGCGGCTCACATGCACTTCAGTCATTTTGAGGTATGAGGCTATGGCCTTGAGGGGCACATTCTCGAACAGCTCGGGGCGGCATCTTTCGAGCCATTCGTAGCGCCATTTGGCGTCGCCGCTCATTACCTTGTCTTTAAGCTCCCCGTAACAGCAACGGCGTGTGAAGACGCCTGCCACCCACCGGCAGAATTCGCTGGACTCGGCCATCATCCTGTCGAAAGTGTTTTTCTGTATATGCAGGGCGGTGGTGGGGCAGCAGCATTCGATACGTATTATTGCCGGAGATCCGTTTGAGAAGCCCTGCATTGAGGCTACCAGTGTGCCTTCCATTCCGAAATAGAGATTGGTCTCGGCTCCTTCGTTGAGCATGTAGCCTCTCACGATGCCCTCCTTTATGATATATATGTCCTGGTTGATTTCCCCGAAATCCACAATGGCTTCGGAGCGTGCGAATGTACGCACGCCTGAGTTCTCGATAATATACCGGAATATATTATCGTTCAAGGGGAAATCAGACTCCTCTTTCAGTGCAGTCATGAAATCGGTGGGGGATATCATTGCTCGTCGTGGAAATTTCTTTGGTACGCTAATTTACGACTTTTATTGAAACGGTACAATTTTTTTATGTATCCACGCGATATTTTAACATCTGGCGGGCGAATAAACTAATTTTGGGAAGTTGCCGGCAATCCGGTGGAGCCGCCTTTCCCGGATCGGTGTGGTAAAAT
>CATJQX010000073.1 GCA_949742535.1 uncultured Muribaculaceae bacterium
CGGAACTTGTTATATGCCCTCAGACAGCTGTCTGACATAGCCACAGCACCTGCCGCGTCGCCCAATGCACTGAGCAACCGCACATATGGCTGAGAGATACAGGCATATTCCGGAAAAAGCTCCGCGCCTTTACGCAGTTTTGCTACATTATCCTCAAACGACTGCGCATCCGTTACCGTCTTGCACTTTTTGAGTGATGCCGCGCTGTGCCGCG
Source organism: uncultured Muribaculaceae bacterium (assembly GCA_949742535.1). Taxonomy (GTDB): domain Bacteria; phylum Bacteroidota; class Bacteroidia; order Bacteroidales; family Muribaculaceae; genus UBA7173. The sequence continues at coordinate 215 of CATJQX010000073.1, forward strand.
CCTGTTTTTCCGCACTCTCAAGACCATAAGGCACAGTAGAGCCACCAGAGGTGCCGGGGTTCAAGTCTACATAAAACGACTTGTAGACATTCACCTTTTCTCCGGCATTCATTGCCGGGCTCCAGTGCATTTTTTCTGCGACGCGCACAATCTCCCTCAGCAATGCCGGATGTTTCACCTTCTGGCATTCCACGCCTGTGACAGTGCCGTCCTTGCGTATTACGCAGTCTACAGTCACCGCCCGCAGTTTTTCCGCTTTCCAGGCATCCTCGGGATATTTGAAATGACGGCGGAAAAAGTCATTGACACCGGGATTGAACTTCGGAGGAGTGTCTGACTGCAAAAGCACCGAACCGTCAACATCTCCATGATAAGTAAAACCCTTGAAATAATCCCATAAGTTTTCAGTCTGAACTTCAAACCCTATCGGATTTTCATCATATGCCGTCTCCGCCATCGCTCCAAAATGGAGCGATGACAGAAATGACACAATGATAAGCGTGATTGATGGTTTATTCATACGTTTTATTCGGAAATAAATTATTGTTAACACGAATATTCATACACCCTCTGCGACCGTTATGATCAGCTATCCAAGCCCCGAAAAACGACAAAATCATTTGCTAAGCCACTTGATGGGAAAAACATCCTCCACAGCCTTGCGGCGGTCGTAAAACGCCTGCACGCCGGCGGCATCGGTGCCTTCAGGAGGAACCATACAGGCAAGCGACTGCAGAACGGCCTTACGGTCAGACAGCAGCGCCGCGTTAGCAGCCTTGCGTTTCTCAAGTCTGGAAAGATATTTCAACAATTTTTTGCTTGGCTCAGAGCTACGTATCTGCGCAATAAAGCGATCAAGTCCTTCGTCACCCTCATGCATCCATATGGCAAAAGCTTTTGAACCGAAAAGATTCAATTGCACTTTACTGGTGGCATTTTTACCCCAAAGCATTGCATCCCATTCTTGACGTATAAGATTAGAAAGTTGCTCGACCTGCGCATTATTCACAAGACCTTGCTTATTCCAATATGCCAAAGCGCCGCTTATATTATCAAGGCTATATTCACGCGTAATTTTCTCCCAACCGGGAGTATTCATTTCTACTACATCCTTACGGATAAACTCATTGACCATATCGCGTTGCATGCGTTCGGCACGACGCTGCGCCCTCTCTGCCTCCTTGAAAGAGGCTGCTTCACGCAAATCATTATCTAAAATACGGTCATTTATCAGCGTCATCGCTTCCGAGTAAGCGGAGTCGGTCATTTCTGACGAATGAAACTGATGCTGCATGGCACGCATCAGGGCTACCCAGATTTCAGTACGTCCGTTGTATCCATATAATCTCATCGGGGCTCCGGTAGGCCCTACACGTCCGGATTCCGGATTCGGAATCCAATGATAGCGCGCCCAACAACTATCCATTGCCTTAAGGGCATTTTCTTTCTCTCCGAGTGTACTCCCCAACGTAGCATAGGTTATCGGGTAACGCGGACATTCATTCAAAACCTCAGCTGCCTCCCCTATGGCACTCTTTATTGTTGCCAACTCATTGGCGGGAGGAAGGTTTTTACCTATTCCGGAAATACTATTATTGGCATCTTTAGCAATATATTCAAGACCATATGGGATTTTTTCATAATCACTGCCATTGCGAGGATGCAGGTGTATATATAACGTATACCTTACATTCACAGGCGTGCCATTCTTTGTTGCAGGATACCATGTGGTTCCTTCAAAAACTCTGGTCAATTCTTTTTCAAGGGCAGGATGAAATCCCCCTTCCGGCATCTCAAAATCTCTTACCTTACCATCTTTAGTGATAGTAAATATTACGACCATTGAAGTCTCTTTCTGCTGTTTGTACGCCTCTTTGGGATATATGAAGTTATCCTTAAGATACCTCGGGATCCCATCAAGTATGCCACCGGGAAACGCCGGATAGGTATCCGGATGCTCGCATATCTCAATCCCCTTTGCCGACATGGACATAACCGACAGCAATACTGTCAGCAATGCACAGATATAACCGTTAATTGTTTTCATAGCAGTCATGGTATATATAATGAAACAAAATATTCAGGCCAAAAGGGATAAATAAAAGAGACACCTGCCAGTGCGATTAATCCCCGATATGTATACTCCACCAGATGAGATGTCAAGTGATTTCTCTTTGCTTGCAATATACTAATTTCATTTAAAACGCCCAAGAAACCAATGGGTTATTAAGTTTATTTAACCTAACAACCCGTGATAGTAGCTATTCAGGGGAAACAAAAAAGTTCAAAATTTTGCCATATATCCCGGTAAAATGGCTCCACAGCAATAATATTTTTTTTGTTACCGCTTGTATGCGGATTTGTCAGTAACTTTGCAAAATAAAGTATTACTGATATGAGGAGAAAAGAGGAAACGAATTCTATAATAGAGATATGTCCGATCCGCAATGTTGTGGCACGTTTCGGCGACAAATGGTCACTGCTGGTACTGCTTGTCATAAACGGCAAAGGTGTCGTGAGATTCAACGAATTGGGACGTCTGATACCCGACATATCAACCCGGGTGCTATCCACAACACTCAAAACACTTGAAGCGGACGGCCTCATTGACCGGAAGGTGTATGCCCAGGTTCCCCCGAAAGTAGAATATACGCTGACACCTACCGGAGAATCGCTTATCCCGCTGATAATGCAGCTGACAGAATGGGCGCAAAAGAATATCAAAAAGGTGATGGCACACCGCAAAAAATATGATGAAGGTGTGTCATAATGGTCCATCCGGAAAGATACAAAATAACACCTTAGCCGTACCGCTCGGCATGTCAGGTGATTTCGTCACAATCCCTGGTCACATCTGATAGTAATCTTTGGCGAGGCCGCCGGCACCTGTTTCCTTGTAAAGCGACGGGAGGTCGTGGCCGGTCTCCTTCATTACAGTGACGAGTTTGTCGAATGACACGCGGTGCACGCCGTCGGAAAGCGATGCATATATGTTGGCATCAAGGGCACGGGCGGCTGCATAGGCATTGCGCTCGATGCATGGGATCTGAACCAGACCGCACACGGGGTCGCAAGTCATGCCGAGATGGTGCTCAAGCCCCATTTCGGCTGCATACTCTATCTGTGCCGGACTGCCGCCGAAAAGCTGCAGGGCTGCCCCGGCGGCCATCGCACAGGCCACACCGACTTCACCCTGGCAACCGACTTCCGCACCTGAGATGCTGGCGTTTTCCTTGACGATATTTCCGATGAGGCCTCCGGTGGCCAGTGCGCGCAACACCCGTATCTCGGGCAAATCGCGGCTTTTCCAGATATGGTAGAGCACACCGGGAAGCACTCCGCACGAACCGCATGTGGGAGCGGTGACAATAACCCCACCCGAGGCATTCTCCTCACTCACGGCAAGAGCATAGGCGAAAGTAAGTCCGCGAGATTTCAGATTGTCGCGGAAGCCGGCAGCTTTCACATAATATTGGGCGGCTTTACGGCGCAGATTCAACGGTCCAGGAAGGCGTCCTTCGCGAACGATACCACGTTCCACAGCGTTCTTCATCGCAACCCACACGTCGTGCAGATAGTCCCATATTTCAGGTCCCTCACACTCCTCCACATATTCCCAATAGCACTTTCCGGTGCGCTCGCAATATTCGAGAATATCGGTGAGCTTGTTCATGGGATATATATCTTTCGACTCCGACTCGGGATCACCCTCTATCTTTATGGCACCTCCGCCGACACTGTAGACCGTCATATTGAACATCACCTTCCCTGCTGCATCGAGAGCTTTGAGAGTGAGGGCATTGGGGTGATAAGGCAGAAAAATATCGGGATGCCATATGATCTCTACCGGCTTTCCGGTAGTGGCAAAAACGTCTTCAATGGCAACATCAGTCATATGTCCTTTGCCCGTAGCGGCAAGGCTCCCGAAAAGTTCCACTTCATATCTTTCCGATCCCTCAGGAGCGCACTTGAGGAATTCTTCAGTGGCCTGTCTCGGTCCCATAGTATGGCTCGATGATGGACCGGTGCCAATGCGGTATATCTCTTTGACTGATTTCATCAGACTTTCGCTTTTTATTCGGCAAAGATACACAAAATCTTACGTCCGCATATATTTTAACAACACTTTAACCAGAGTTTACAGCAGACACGTTTATTGTAAAAATACTTCGAGCAAAGGCTCACTAACGCTTCAGCAGAATCATTCAATGCCAGAATAAAAGGCTTCAGGACACTGTTCCGCGGTGTCGGAGGCATTAAATTTTTCATGTTCAGACTGACCACACTATATTCATGACTCATCCTCTTCCCACCGTAAAGGCGGCGCATAGTAATAAACCTGTGTTTAGGCGTATATTTTCCACAGCATACAGAACCGTATCAACATCGGTATCAATATTGACGAAGTTTGGCTACATGAAAGAAGTGGTCTAATAAGGCTTCTTTATAAAAAGACGGACGGCTGACCAATGGCCAGCCCCCGCAGACAACGAATCGGTGGTCATTAGCCACGGAATCGTTAGTGCAAAAATACAAACAATTCCTCAAACACAAAAGTTTATGGACTATTTTTTCAAATTCCTTCCGTGGGTATATAAAACCTACATTATGGTTCAAATCCCATTTTAACACACTTTCCTGACAGGGCTAATGCGCGCCTTAATTTCGGCAATAAACTTAATTTATTGCCGAAATTAAGCAAGGCTAATTGTCTTGCAGAAGCTCGCTTGTCTTTGCCCAGTAATAGAAGGCTTC